>JANOGB010000437.1:0-18457 GCA_031413955.1 Planctomycetota bacterium
CGTCGACTCTCGGAGAGCCGAAGGCCCGGAGGCCCCATCCGCTCTGGATTCTTCCTCTGTGCTCCTCTGAGTCCTCTGCGCCTCTGTGGTCTTGCTGGATTCTTGCTCGGCCAGCAAGCCGTTGCGGAATAGAAGATCAGATCCCGCCCGTGTGCACGAACTCTTTCCAGGCCGCGAGGTCGAGCGGGAGATCCGTTCCGCTCAGGGCCTGGAGCGTGCGCCAGGCCGCCTTCCGGAGGCGCGAGTCGCGCATGCTGAGGGCCTGGACGAGTCCCGGAAGGGCGTCGCGCAGGTGCGCGTCCAGGAGCAGTGCGCAGGCGTTCGGACCGACGGGGTGTTGGGCCTTCGTCAGCCGCTCGGCGGTCTCGCGCGCGAGCTCGCGCTTCCACAGTGGGTGCGTGAAGAGTTCGTGCAACGCTTCGCTTGCCGGCCCGGGCTTGGGTCCGGTGAGAATCGACAAGAGCTCGGGCACACGTTGCTCGCGCCAGGAGAGCTCGCGCGCGTACCAGCCGGCCCATGCATCCGGATCGAGGTCGGAAGGTCGGTGCCCGAGTTGCGCCAGCGCGCTTGCGGCGGTGGCGCGCACCCACGGCTCGGTGTCTTCGAGCAGCTCGAGCAGCTCCGGGACGGCGCTCGCGAGCAGGAGGCGCCCCGCGAGGGCGGCAGCCAGCGCGCGCCGCTCGGGCTCCCGGGCGCGGAAGCGCGGCTCGAGGTGGCGCGCGCTGGTCCCGCCGAGCGCCCAGGGGGTGTGCAGCTCGAGCTCGACCATGGAAGTCAGCAGAGTCCGTTCCGCAAGGTGCTCGTCCTCGAGCAGCGCCTCGAGGATCGCCATGCCTTGCGGCAAGCGCAATTCACCCAGCGTTTCGATCAGGAGCAGGGCCGTCGTGGCGTCGGTCTTCTCGAGACGCTTCTCGACCCAGCCCCATGCCGCCGGCGCATGGCTCAAGATGGAGCCCATGGCAGTGCGCACGGCGGTGCGAACGCTCGGGTATCCGAGCTCCAGAGCGCCGAGCTCCTCGGTCGTGCTCCAGATCAACTCGAGTCCCTCGGGTGCGCGCAGTCCGGCCAGGATGCGCATCACGACCACGCGCTCCTTGATCTCGGGCTCGCCACGCGAGACCTGCGTCAGGTGCGCGATCACGTCCTTGGCCGGGAGTTCGGCGAGCGCGCGCCGGCACAGTTCGGGGATCTGCTCGGGCTGGCAGGCCCAGGCCTCCGGGATCCAGTCCGCGCCGATCAGCTCGTCCAGGCCCGAACCCAGCACGAGCCCGTACTGGACCGGGATCGATTTCGGCCCCTGGGCGACCAGCGCGCGCGTCAGCTCCTCCGGCGAGCGCTCCACGCCGGCATGACGCTGGAGTGCGATCCGGACGCCATCGTAGGCATCGCCCGGCCTGGTAGAGGCGGGGGCGAGGGCGAGGAGCGCACAGGCGAGGCGCGTCACTTTGGATCGACCTCGCGCCAGGTGACGATCTCGATCTCGGCCGAGCCCGCGGCCGCGGACGTCGGCAAGCCCGGCATCTTCAGGTCGCCCTGCGAGACGCGCTCGTCGAAGTCGACCGCCAGCTTCGAGTGCTGGATGACGGTCTTGCCGTCGACCGTGGTCGTGTAGTCGCGGTTGATCTTGACCTGGTTGCCGGCCGTCATGTTGCCGTACAGCTCGACCCTGGCCGAGCCCGTGGCGCTCAGATTGACGTCGACGAAGTTGTTCTCGGCGTACAGGTAGGCGTACATGCGCTCGAGCGTCCCGAACTTGGGGTCACCGAAGTAGATGTTGCCGCTGTCGGAGACACCGGAGTCCTTGATGGCGACGAAGGCGACCCCGTCGGTCGTGTTGTTCGAGTAGTAGACGTTGTCGGAGAAGTAGATGTTGCCGCTCACGACGAACGTGACCTGCACGCCGCCCGCCTGGCTGGCGAACTTGAGCGACATGGTGTTGGCGTTGTGGATCCAGAGGTTGCCGTCGATGTAGAAGACTTTCTCGTTCGAGCTGGAGCCGGGCTCGCCGTTCACGCCCGAGAGCGAGACCATGTAGGCATCGCTGCCATCGGACTTCGAATCCGGGCGCACGGTCTCGTAGGGATCCTCGAGGAAGAAGTCGTCCTTGGTCGTGCCACCGGTCTCGGTCGTGCGGTTGCTCGGGTTCTTGCGGAAGATGTGGGCCGGGTTCGCCTCGGGCAACTGCCAGGCCTTGCCGCCGGCCGAGTTCGACGCGTAGGTGGCGCCGCCCGTGCTGAACTCGCTCGCCACCTTGATGTCCGCGGTGGACGCGTAGTTCATGCCGGCGATATCGGGGATGGGCTGCTTCTTGCCGGTCTCGGCCGAGACCGAGCCCTTGCCCGTGGCGGTGCCGTAGGCGCGCAGCGTTCCCGAGACCTCGGCATCGCCCTTCACGTTCACGTTGCCGCCGCTGTAGATGTCGCCGTAGACCTTGTCGGCCTGCGTCGTGACGCCGCTCAGGTCGAGCGAATAGAGCGGATCGCCGGAGCTGTTGCCGGCGAAGATGCCGTTGGTGTAGACGCCCTCTTCCGCGCGCGCGACGACCACCTCGATGGCCTTGTTCTGCAAGCCGACGCGCCCGTAGGAGGTCAGGGTCAGGGTGGAGTCCTTGTTGTCGTCCACGCTCACCCAGTAACTGCCGCCCGAGAAGTCGACGGGGGCGCCCGCGCTCGCGATCGATTCGTCATCGCCGGCTTCGACGCGCATCAACGCCTCGTTGGCGCCGGCCTCGGCCACGAACAGGGCGGAGTTCTGGTCCGTCAACGCATTGATCTCGCCCGAGTTCCGCTGCCCCACGGTGAGAACCACTCCAGCCAGGCTGCCGATGGCGAGCAGGACGATGAGCGAGATGAACGTGGCGTTGCCCGCCTCCTGGCGTGACGCAGCAGTCGTGGCGCGGATCTTCATGGTGCTTCCCCTCGTTGCGTTTCTCAGTTGCGGATGAGGACGGATGTCTCGGCCGTCTTCGTGATCAGGTTCTTGTCCGGCCCCAGGCCTTGCACGGCGACGCGGATCGTGAGCACGTCGCCCGCGAGCGAGAAGGACAGTCCTTGCTCGTCGATCAGGCCGTTCCCGTTGTCGTCGTCGCCGTTGAACTCCTCGCCGGGCTGGAAGCGGGTCAGTCCATGGCCCCAGACGGTGCGCTGTTCGCCGGGCAGGTCGAGGTTCTCGATGAACACCAGAATGCCCTCGTCGATCAGGCCGTTCTGGTTGTTGTCCACCTCGTCGGCCAGCTCTCCGGTTTCGAGCTCCCAGCGCAGCGTGCGCGGGGCGCTCCAGACGGGTTCGTCGACCAGTGCGCCTTGGCAGCGCTGGTAGGTGAGCGTGCCGGAGCCGAAATCCGTGCTGGCATCCGGGTCCAGGTTGCCGCGGCGCGCGAAGGCGAACTCGCTGGAGACGTGCTGCAGGACGCGCATGGCCCGCGCGGTCACTTCTTGAGAGGCCCGGCTCTGGCGGAACATGGTCACCGTGCGGTCCGTCGCCAGGCCCGCTACGAGCAGCAGCCCGGAGAAGAGCGAGGCCGCGATGAGGACTTCGAGCAGCGAGAAACCGGGTGACGAGCGCGGGCGGGGTCGGTGCAGCTTCATCGGCGTCGGATCACCGTGGCCACCTGGATCTTCTGTGGTCCCGACGGGCTCTCCCACTCGAGCTTCACCGTCACGGGCAGGAGCTTGTAGTCGGCGGAGTGGTCGTTGCCGTCAATGACGTCGTCGCCGTTCAGGTCCCGAGGCAATCCCAGGCTCGGGTCCACCGTGTCCTCGCGCAGGGCGCCTAGCTCGTCCTCAGGGAAGACGACCTGTGCCACGGGAGCCGACCCGCAGGCGCCTGCAGGCAATTTTCCCTTCAGGTCGAGCGCGGTCTTGTAGTCGTAGTCCGGGTTCGGGTCGTCGGCCGAGCTCGTGTTGAAGGCGGCGTAGACCGTGGAGAACTCCTGCGCCTTCATGTCTTCGAGCACGGTCCGCAGGGCCTGATTCGCCGCGGCCCTGGACTCGTTGACCTGGTCCAGACGCAGGGCCGAGAACATGGTGCCGACCAGGGCTCCCACGGCGACGGCGAGCACGAGCAACGCCACGCACACGTCGATGAGCGCGAATCCTGAGCGGGGACGGAGTGTTCTGGAGCGAGTCCTCATGGCGAACTTCTCGACGCAATGACCACTCGCGAGCTTCCTCCGCTCCCGTGGGGGACTGCGTCAGTCCCGAACTCGGCAAGTTCTCGGTGCAGACTTGAAGCCAGTGCCAATAAAGGGACTGCCTCCGGACCGGAAGGCGATTTCTCGCGCGCCGACGACGGTCAGCTACCGCCGTGACTTCGCGATGCGCTCGACTTGCTCGATGTAGCGCGCGATCTCTTCGCGCGGCTTGAGCTCCTGGGCCCGGCGCAGCAGCGGAATGGCCTCGGTGTAGCGACTCATGCCCACCAGGACCTGCGCGTGATGGACCTTGGCCTTGACCTCGAAGGCCTCCAGGCTCGCCGCGCGCTCGTAGTAGAAGATGGCGCGGTCGGGCTCGCCCTGTCGGGAGTAGTGCTGTCCGAGCAGGATCAGCGCTTCGCCGTCCAGCGGGTCGAGCGCCACGATCTCCTCCAGCACGCGCACCGTCTCGCTGGTGCCGGCACCCTCGGCCATGCTCAAGCGCGCATCGAGCTTGAGGAGCTTGCGCCGATCGGATTCCTCCAGCTGTTCGTCGCCGAGCGCGCGGGCGTGCGCGATCACCTCGCGCGCCTGGGGCAGCGCCCCGCGCGCGGCCAGGGTCTCGGCCGAGCGGAGCTGCCTTGCGAGGGGCTGTCCCGGCTCCAGATCCAGGGCGCGCATGTAGGCCCGCGCGGCCAGGTCGGGCAGTTCCTCGCTGACGTAGATGTCGCCGAGCGTGTGCTGGCTGTCCACGGTCGCCATTCCCAGGCGATCCACCGCTTCGAGGTTCTCGGCGGCCTTGAGCGATTGCTTCATGCCGAGAAACGTGCGCGCCTGCAACAACCAGAACTGGGGCTTGTCCGGATAGCGCGTGATGAGCACGTCGAGCAGGGCGGCCGCGTCCTCGAACTTCTCCTGCTTGAAGACGCAGTTCGTGAGCCCGAGGCGCCACTCGGTGTTCTCGGGCTGCAGCAGCAGAGCGGTCCGATAGGCCGCTTCCGCCGGTTGATAGTCCTCTCTCGACGCGTGGGCGAAGCCGAGCAGGCCGTAGGCATAGGCGTCGCCGCCGCCGAGCTCGATCATGCGTGTGAAGGCGTTGATCCCGGCCGGGTAGTCGCCGTTCTTGACGTTGATCAGGCCGATGTTGCGCCAGGCGCGGCGGAAGCTCGGGAACTTCGTCACGGCCAGACGGTAGTTCTCGAGGGCCACGCCCAGCTTGTCTTGCTGGAACTGGATCCCGCCCAGGGTGAAGTCGAGCATCGCGGATCCGTCGGGCTTCATCTGCTTGCGCAACGCGTCTTCGGCCTTCGGCAAGCTTCCGGCCATCAACGGACGGATCTTCTCGAGGATAGCCACCTCTTCCACGGTGACGCGCGGCTCGATCTCGGCGTTCACGCCGTAGCCGGCCACGAACTGCTTCATGAAAACGGGATCGTTCCAGATCGCGGAGAGGTCGTCTTGAGCGCTCGCTCGTCCCCTGACACCGAGCAGGGAGGTCATCAGGAAGAGGGCCAACTTTCCGGTGGTGAGAAGACTCGAAGCGCGTTGCATGGGTCTGCCTTTCATGTCGGCTAACTCGGCTGGAAACGGATTCCCACGCGCATCTTGCAGCCCACGCGCTGGCCGGATTTCAATCCTGGTTCGAACTTCCACTGCTTGACCGCGTCCAGCGCCGGCCGGTCGAACGCCGGATGGGTGGACTTCTCGACGCGCGGATTGGTCACTTTTCCCGATGCGTCCACCACGAAGATGACCGTCACCGCGCCTTCCAGCTTCTTGCTGCGCAGCTCCGCTGGATACAGGGGCGTGGCCTGGAAGATGGCGCGCGGGTTCTGATCGATCTCGGAGAGGCTGAAGGCGCTCTCCAGCTCGGCATCCGAAGCTCCCGTCTTCCCGAGACCGCCGATGCGGCCGCCGGAGGCGAAGTCGACGGAATCGGCGAAGTCTCCTGCGCCGAGCTGCCCGCTGAGTGCCATCTCGATCGCGCTCAGGCTGGCTGCATCCAGCGCGGGTTCGGCGGCGGGTGCCAGTTCCAGGCTGCGCAGGAGCTCGGCCGCGTCCGGGACTTCCTCGACCTCGGTCTCGATCTCTTCCGCGCGCTCGACCGCAGGTTCCGGATCCTCTTTCTCGTCCTTCTTCGTCTCCAGGTCCTCGGCGCTGAGCAGTTCCACTTGCTGCAGCGTTCCTTGGTTCTCCTTGCCGGTGCCGAACAAGAGCCCACCGAAGAGCAGGATGCATCCGTGGGCGAACACGGCGCAGAAGATGCCGAGCAGTCCGAGCTTCATTTCTTGACCGTGTTACTTCCCATCCGCGCTACTTCTTGTCCGTGTTGATCCCGACCTTGGCAATGCCCATCTTGCGGACCTCGTCGAGCACGGCGACCACGTGCTTGAAGTCGGCCCCGGCGTCACTGTTGATGATCACCCTGGGATCCTTGGCCGTGGACTTGAAGGTCTGCAGCTTCAGTGGCAACTGCGCGATGGTGATCTTGTCCTTGTTGAAGAAGACCTCCCCTTTTTCGGAGACGCTCAGCGTGACGGCCTTCTCCATCTCGGCCTGGTCTCCCAGCGAGGCCGCGCTCCCGGCGGTCGGCAACGCGACTTGCACGCCTTGGTTCTTGGTCATCGAGAGCGAGACCATGATGAACGTGGCCAGCAGGAAAAAGATGATGTCGATCAGGGGGATGATCTCGATCCGCGCGCGCTTGACGCCAGTCCTCGCTCCGCCGTGCATGGCTACTCCTTGGCCGAGCGCTCGGGCTTGGCGGCGTAGGCGTCTTGCCCGTCCTCGAGCTCCGTCTGCAGCTCGGCGATCATCCTGCGGATCTCCAGGCGCTTGCGCCTGAGCTCACCATTCACTGGCTCCTCGCGGTGCGCGTGGCCACGGCCGTCGCGCGGCTGAGGCGTCGTATGTGAGACGGCCTGGGCGCCCGTCACGGCCGCAGCCGGCTGCGCGAGGACCTCGTTGCTTCCAAGAACGATGCGTAGTGCTCGTAGCTCGAGCTGCGTCGAGGCCGACTCCAGTTCGTGCCGCGCTTCGTCCGTGCGCGCGTTGAGGAAGTTGAAGGGCAGGAGGGCCGTGATGGCGATGCCGAGTCCGAACGCGGTCGCGATCAGGGCCTCGGCGATGCCGCCCGTGATCGCTCCGGGCGCGCTCAGGTCGCCGCCGATGATCGCGAAAGAACCCATCATGCCCGTGACCGTGCCGAGCAAGCCGAGCAATGGCGCCAACGTGATCACGGTGTCGAGGATCGGGATGCCGCGCTGGAAGCGCTTGAGTTCCTGCGCCTGGGCGTACAGCAAGGCGCTCGCGAGCGAGGTTTCCTTGTGGGCCAGCGCGTAGCCCAGGGCGCGCACCACGTAGAACTTGGTGCCCTGGCTGACGCGGATCGCTTCTTCCGAGTTGCCACGCTCGACGGCCGCGAAGAACGCATCCATGGCCTTCGGGTCGCGCTTGATCTTCTCGCGCATCAAGAAGAAGACGCGCTCCATCACGGTGCCGAGGGCCAGGATCGAGGCCACCAGCAACGGCCACATGATCGGGCCGCCCTTCTCGAAGATGTGGAACAGGTTGGTCTTCTGGACGAGCGCCTTCAGCGCGCCGCCCAGGGACGGGTCGAGGGGCAGGAACCCTTCCCCCTTCTGCAGCAGGCTCACGATCCCGGCTTGCATCGCTCCCTCCAGCGGGCGGATGAGCGGATTGGTCGAGCCCGATTGCGGCACCACCAGGCCGGCGGTGCCGGCCGCGGCCATGAAGAGAGCCACCGGCCCGACAAGCGTGAAGTGACCCTCCGCCACGGTCCCCTGCAGGTCCACGCCGACACCCGGGAAAACCATCCCGCCGATGGCTTCGAACAGGCGCTTCAGGGAGAGGTCGACGACCGTGATCTGGCGCTCGAACTTCTCCGTGGCGGATACCGTGTCGTTCTCCGTGCCTTCCTTGGCCGCCAGGATCGCGTCGCCGAGGTATTGCATCTCGCTGACGTTGACCTTGGTCTCGAACGAGCGCGCGTATTCGTCGAGCAGGTTGCCGCAATAGGCCAGCTCGTCTGCGCGGATCTTGATCTCGGCCTTGATCGCCGCGATCTCCAGGTTGCCCGAATCCATCGAGCGCGTGATCTTCTCGTGCTCCCGTCGCAACTGGGTGACCCGCTCCTCGAGGGCGGTCAGCTCCTGGGCGAGCGGGAGCTTCTCGGAAGCGATCTCATCGCGCAGCTGGTTCAGCTGCTGGATGCTGCTCTCGAGCTCGCGTCCCGCGGAACTGGCGAGCTGGCTCATCGTGTCGCCCTGCGCCTGGGCGGAGGTCTGCAGGACCAGGCAGAGGATCCCCGACGTGATCATGGCGGTCTTCATTGGATTTTCACCGGGAGCGGCACGAAGGCCGGCGATTGCTTGCCTTGCAGGATTTCGAGCGCCTCGAGCACCTCGGCGGCGACGGTCTTGGAGGGCGCCCATTGCCAGCCCTCGGCCGTGGGCTGCCCGATGCCTGCTTCCCCGCTGGCGCTGACGTAGTAGCCCTGGGCGAGTCCGACGTAGAGCGCCTGGACCTCTGCCGGCCTGCCGTCGGCCAGCTGGCGCACCTCGTAGCTGACGGTGATCTCGTTGTTGGCCTTGTTGAGCTCGTTCAGGATGCCGAGGACGTTCTGGAAGCGCTCCGCGAGCGAGATACGAGCGTTCGCGGGATCCTCCGGCACGCGCTGGACCAGCGGCTGGATGCGCGCGCGCGCCGGCTCGGGGATGGCCTTGAAGAGCCGGCGCAGCTCGTTCTCCATTCCACCCACCACAGCTGTCAGCCTCGTGCCCGAACTCTCGAGCTGATCCTTCTGGCCCACCAGCTCTGCGCGCTTCTTGCCGACTTCGGCCACGCCGGCGTCGGTTTGCTCGATCTTCTCCTGCAGCGCGGCGACCTCCTGTTTGATCAGCTCGAGCCGCCCCAGCAGGATCTCCTTGCCCTGCTGCCATTCCTTGCGCTCCTTCGAGATGATCTGCTGCGTCTCGATCCACTTCCCCATCGTCAGCCGCGTCTCCTCGAGCGAGGGCGCGGCCTGGGCGGTGTCCCCGCTTCGCGCTCCCTGTCCCGCGGAACTGGCTGCCACGGAAACGAGACCTGGTGCTGCGGCGAGCAATAGGGTTCCGAGCAGAGCGCGGCCGCTGCTCGCGCCGGCCGGCGCAGGCAGCGGTGGCCTGCAGTTGCCTTTTGATGCGTTCTTCATTCCCGTCGTCCTTTCGATCTTGTTGCCGCCCGTTCGCCCCTCCTGGTCAGAGGTGCGCGGCTCGGGCTCGTTCTGGGTCCAGGCCATCGATGGAATCCGAGCGGCGACCGCGTCGAGGCTCGGCTCGTTCAGGCGCTCGCCCTCGAACCGCAGGCGCGAGTACCGACCATTCGTGGACCGGAGATCCGGCAGTCCTCGGAGATCCGGGTGAGGAGCCTATGGAGGGAACATCAAAGAACCGTGAACGAGGAATGGGATTGACGTGAAGAGCTGAAAGGGCCGCCGCATGACTGGCTCGACCTCCGCTGCTGCCGAGCTCTCACGGGTCGTGTCCGCGTAGAATCGGGCTCCTCTCCTCGGGACGCCTTTCCTCAGGACGCCGTCGAGAATCATGCCGCTCATCGAGTCTTCCGCGGGCGCAACGGTGCGCGCTTTCCGGGCCTTGCTGTTGCTGTTCTGGCTTGCCCTCGGATGCAGGGCCGGCCCTCGCGACGACCGCCCAGCATCCGCTGCAGGAACCCGCAAGTCTTCGCTGGCAGAGCTGATTCCGCTCGCCGAACGGGGTGACGTCGAGGCTCAGCTCTTGCTGGCCGAAACCTACGACGCGGGCAGGGATGTCCCCGAGGACAAGGCCAGGGCCGCCAAGTGGTACCGGCTGGCGGCCGAGCAAGGAAATGCGTCCGCGGCGAAGAACCTGGGACTCCTGTACCTGGAAGGACGTGGAGTCCCGGAGGACGCCGCGGAAGCCGTGAAGTGGCTGCGCTCGGCGGCACTCCAGGGCAACGCCGCGGCGCAGTTCTCGCTCGGACTGATGTACCTGGAAGGACGCGGCGTACCGCGCGACGAGCGCGAGGCCGCGAACTTCGTGCGTCTTGCCGCCGAGCAGGGGCTGCCCGTCGCAGAGACCACGCTGGCTTCGATGTACAGCAAGGGACAAGGCGTCGCCCAGGACGAGCGCGAGGCCGCCCGCTGGCTTCGTCTCGCGGCCACGCAGGGTTTCGCCGCGGCGCAAGCGAGTCTCGGCTTGATGTACACACGCGGACAGGGCGTGACGCAGGATCCGGCCGAAGGCGCCCGCTGGGTACGTCTCGCGGCCGAGCAGGGGCTGGCCGTCGCCCAGAGCAACCTGGGGCTGATGTACCTCCAGGGCCAGGGAGTCTCCCGCCACGACGGCGAGGCGGTTCGCTGGCTGTCGCTCGCGGCCGAACAGGGTTTGCCGGTCGCGCAGGGCAAGCTCGGGATGATGTGCGAGCTCGGGCGGGGTGTCGAGCGGGACGACGTCGCCGCATGCGTGTGGTACGGCCTCGCCGCAGCGCAGGGAGAGCGCAACGCCGAGGAGCGACGCGACGCCCTGGCCGCGCGCTTGACGCCGGAAGAGAGGCAGGAAGCCGAAGCGCGCGCGCGCGCCTGGACAGCTCGGCGCACGAACCCGTAGCCGAGCCCTGCGCATGAGACCCCGATCGCCGGCATCCGTGTCAGGGCCGGCCGCCGTGTCAGGCGAGACCGATGTCGCCGGCGCGAAGCCGAGCGCGCGGGTCGCCTGGGGCCTCGGGCTCGTGCTCTGCGCGGTCACGCTGCTCGCCTACGTGCCCGCCCTCTCGGCGGGCTACATCTGGGACGACGACTGGTACCTCACCGAGAATCCCTTGCTGCGCGACCTCGACGGGCTGAGGCGCATCTGGATTCCGGGAAACACGCCGCAGTACTACCCGGCCGTGTTCACGGCTTTCTGGGTCGAGCGCCGCTTCTTCGGTCTCGAGCCCGCCGGCTACCACGCGCTCAACGTGATCCTGCACGCGCTGAACGCTCTGCTCGTCTGGCGCTTGTGCCGCAAGCTCTCGATTCCCGGCGCGTGGTTCATCGGCGCCGTGTTCGCGCTGCACCCCGTCCAGGTCGAGTCCGTGGCCTGGATCGCCGAGCGCAAGAACGTGCTATCGGGGTTCTTCTACCTGCTGTCGGCCCTGGCCTATCTGCGCTTCCAGGAACGGCGCGAGGCCCCGGCGAGCCCGGCGGTGACGGCGCGCGCGGCCTGGAAGTGGTACCTGACCGCGCTGGCGCTCTTCACGCTGGCGTTGCTCTCGAAGACGGTCACCTGCTCGCTGCCCGCTGCTCTGATCCTGGTGATGGTTTGGCAGGGCCAGCGCCTGACCCTGCGGCGGCTCGCTCCGCTCGCGCCGATGTTCGCGCTCGGGTTCGCGCTCGCCATGCAGACGGTCCACCTGGAACGAGTGCACGTCGGGGCGCAAGGAGCGGAGTTCGACCTCAGCCTCGTAGAGCGCCTGCTGGTCGCGTCCAAGGCGCTCCTCTTCTATCCCGCCAAGCTGCTCCTGCCCTGGCCGCTGGTCTTCGTCTACCCGCGCTGGGAGCTCGAGCCCGCGCGCCTCGCTTCCTTCTGGCCCGTCGTGCTGGTGCTGCTCTTCGCCGTGCTCGCGTGCGTCCCGTGGAGCGCGGGACGCCGCGGCCCGGCGCTGGCGCTCGCCTTCTTCGCCGGGACGATCTTCCCGGCCCTCGGGTTCTTCAACGTCTACCCGATGCGCTACTCGTTCGTCGCCGACCACTTCCAGTACCTGGCGAGCCTCGGCCTCGTCGCGTTGCTGGTGGGCGGGGCCGCGACGTTCGTCGCACGGCGCGAGCTGGCGGCGATCCTCGGTACGGTGTTGCTCGCGCTGCTCGTACTCCTGACGTGGCGCCAGGCTTCCCTGTACGCCGATCAAGAGTCCCTGTGGCGGGCGACGATCCGACAGAACCCCGGCGCATGGATGGCGCACAGCAATCTGGCCAAGTTCCTGTCGGAGCGCGGCGACAACCAGCAGGCTCTCGCGCATCTCGGCGACGCTCTGGCTCTCGATCCAGGGAAGAAGGCGGGCGACCAGATCCGGCTCAACCTCGCGCTCACTCTGGGCAAGCTCGGCCGTCACGCCGAGGCGCTCGAGCGATTCCGGGAGCTGCAGGCCTCCTCCGGGGGCATGGAGGTACGGATCGCGCTGACCCTCGAGCGGCTCGGGCGGGACGCGGAGGCCGAGGCGCAGTTCCGCGCCGCGCTCGCGGACCCGAGCGAGGGGAGCGGCAGGAGCGACAGCGCCAGGATCGAGAACGTCATGGTCCCGTTCGGACTGCATCTGTTGCGCCGCGGCCGGCCGGAGGAGGCCGCCGAATGGCTCGGGCGCTTCCTCGGGCAACACCCCGACGACGCCGACGCCCTGATGTTCTTCGCCGACGCGAGCGCGGGAGCCGGCAGGCTCGACGAGGCCATTCGCGCCGCCGAGCGCGCGCTGACCCTGACCCGCAAACGCGGCGATCCGCGCTCGGCCGGCCTGATCGAGCAGCGCCTCGGCCAGTACCGCGCCAGCAGGCCTTGATGGAATCACCATGGAGTCTTGGCCGAACGTTGCATTGACCGGCTTCGGGCCCCGATCGAGGATCGCAATCGAACCCACCCGCGGGCGCTGATCGCTTGTCCCAGGCTTCCCTCCTCTCCACCTTCGTCGGCCTCGGCGCGCTCCTGTGCGCCGTCTGGTGGCTCGCGGATCGCGCTACCTCCAGCGATCGTTCGGTCGTCGCGCGAGATCCAGGACCTGCTTTCGAGCGCTCGGTCGAGCTCCAGCCCACCGAGTCGCCTGCTGCGCTGCGCGGCGTCCAGCGCACGGCCCTCCAGGCCGAGTCGTCGGCGAGCGCGGCCGCGGAGCCGCTCGCGCCCGCCAACCTCACCGGCAGGCTGCAAGTCGACGGCTTTGCGCCGTACCACGGAAGAGTCCGGATCGAAGCGGACGATGCTTGGCGGCACACCGCCGTCATCGATCCCTACGGGCGCTTCTACGTCGAGAATGTCCCGCCCTCGAAGCTCAGCCTGTCCTTCGAGATGGAGTGGCACGCGGAAAGGCAGCTCCTGCTCCCGACGGTCCTGACCACGCCGGAGCCGGGCAAGACCGAGGTGGTCGATCTCGACTGGCGTACGCGGCAGGTCGACGTGCGCGTGCGGAACGGCGACGAAGCTCCGGGCCCGGTGAGGGTGGACATGCGCGGTCCGAGCTACCTGGCGAGCTTCGAGACGAACGAGCTGGGGAAGGCGCGGCTGAGCCTGGTGGGCAGCGGCAGCTTCTCCTTTCGCGCCGCCCTGCCCGCGGGTCTGCAGGGCGAGGCGGAAGTGGAGCTGTACGAAGGGGACGAGCTCGAGACCGTCCTGATCACCACCGCTCCGGTGCCGGCCCGCTAGGGTGCCTGGCTCGGCTTTGCCGGATTCCGCCCTTCGCTCCTCATTACTCCTGCGCGCACCCGGAATCCGGCGAAGCCGTGCCTGGCTCCGTACTCTCACCGTGGTGACGATTAACAACGGCTCCGCTTGATCTCCTCTTTAAGGGAAGCAAACACGGCCTCCCTAGAGTCGAGGCTCCGAAACACCAAGCAAGCGCGCCGACATGCTTTCACGATCTCTCCTCTTCGCCGTCCCGGTGCTCCTCCTCTCGTCCGGGACACTCTTCGTCCTCACCCGCGAGAACACCGCTGTCGCGGCCGATCCGGGAGCGGCTGAGCGAGTCGTTCAGGAACCCGCGCGCGGCGAACCGGCCGGCGAGAAGCCCGCCAAGATCGAACCGATTCGGGACCAACCGACGGAGGCCTATCGCAGGGAACTGCTCGACTTCGCGTTCAATGCGGCCTCGGCCATTCCCTCCATGCCGCACATCAAGGCCCGCTCGCGCGGGCAAGAGGGAGTCGTGGCCGCCTGCTTCGAGCTCGATCAGCCGGGCCTCGCGCTGCGCTACATCGAAGAGATCGACAACTGGCGTCGCGGCATCGGCTACGCCGACGTGGCCTTCTATCTGGCCGAGCACGGTCGCAAGGACGGCGTGCAGCGCTACCTCGACCTCGCCAGCGAGTACGTCGAGCGCATGAGCCTCCAGGACGACGAAGTCGCCGGCGAGATCGACGACGAGTCGATCGAGGGCTTCCAGTCCTGGCGCCGGGACAGGATCCGGGCCAAGATCGCGCGGACCTATCTGCAGCTCGGCGACCTGGACAGGGCCGCAGGATTCGCGCAGGACCTCGAGCCCTCCGAGATCGGCATCGTCGAGCTGGCGCGCGCGAAGACCATGGACGCGAGCGCTCTGGAAGCCCACGGCCAGGTGCTGGAGGCGGTCGCGGTGGAAGGGAACCTCGAGCGCGTCCGGAACGCGCTGGGCGTCGGCATCGCACTCCTCGGACGCTTCTGGGGGGACGCGGAAAAGCGCGCGCTGCTCGAGCCGAAGCTGCATGCCTGCCTCGCGAAGACGCCGCTGTTCTTCCGCATGGACTTCCTGATGTCGATGGCTTCCACCGCTCTGGACCACGACGACCGATCGAAGGCGCTCGAGTTCGTGAAGGAAGTCGAGGCCATCATGGGCGAGAACCAGTTCGCTCCCGAGGACGGCATTGCGCTGACCGCGCGATTGGCGGTCCTGCGTCATCGGGGCGGAGACGAGGCCGGAGCGCGTGAGCAACTCGGCGCGGCGCGCGACCGATTCCAGGCCGAGCGCGCGCGGATGGAGACCCTCACGCGGGCGGAGGCCCTGGTACCCATCGCCGTGGCTTACCGATCGATGGGCGACGGCGCGACGGCGCTCGAGGTCTACCGCCAGGCCGTGGTGGAGGGCGCCGAGAACCCGAACGGTGTGCCGCGCGCCGAGGATCTGTGCGCGACGCTCAGCTCCATGGCGCGCAGCGGAGTCGAGCCGGATCCCGAGCTCTGGAACGAGATCCGAGCCATCCATGCGGGCCTGCGCCAACCATGGTGATCGGTGCGCGCGCCGTTGTCGCGGTGCGCGAGCATGCGCTCGCTTCACATCAAGACCATCGCTCGTTGACCACGCCTTGACGCTCGGTTCATAGCTTCTCCGTCGTCGCGGTTTCCCGGGCCAACTTCGCCTCGCCTTTATCCTCCACCCCATTTCCAGGGCTCAAGAACGTAGGTCCTGTGAAGAAGCGCCGAGGCGAGGTCCATCCAGCATGACGGCATCGCTGCGTGCGCTGCACTTGGCGGCGCTGCTCGTCATCACCAGCGGCGTTGTGAGCGGCGGCGCCCTCTCCGCCCAGCAGGCAGGCTCCATCCGCGGCGTCGTCTACGACACAGACTTCGACATTCCTCTGGCGTCGGCGCAGGTCACGAACGTGGAGACCGCCCAGACCGTCGCGACGACGGATCAGGGCACCTACCTGTTGGCCGAGGTCCCGCCCGGCACGTACACCCTGGTTTTCTCGAAGGAGGGCTACGTCCGGCAGGTCCGGCCCGACGTGGTGGTCACGGCGGGCCAGCTCACGGACGTCGATGCCTGGCTCTCCGGCGAGTTCACCGAGATGGAGGAGTTCGTCGTCCAGGACATCCTCCAGCTCGGCGGCGAGTCCGAGGCGACGCTCCTGCAGCTGCGCTTCGAGAGCACGGCGTTGATCGATTCGATCGGATCCGAGTTGATGAGCAAGGCCGGCGCCAGCGACGCCGCGGCCGCGCTCAAGCTCGTGGCCGGCGCCTCGGTCCAGGACGGCAAGTCGGCCGTGATCCGCGGGCTCCCCGACCGCTACGTGAGCTCGCAGATGAACTCGGTGCGTCTGCCCTCGGCCGACGAGGACAAGCGCGCCGTCGAGCTCGACCAGTTCCCCGCGGCCGTGATCGAGAGCATCCAGGTCAGCAAGACTTTCACGCCCGATCAGCAGGGGGACGCGTCGGGTGGCGCCGTGAACGTGCGCCTGCGCGGCATACCGGAGGAGACCGTGTTCGCGGTCAAGGCCCAGCTCGGATACAACTCCCAGACCTCCTTCGAGGACGGCTTCCTGACCTACGACGGCGGCGGCTTCGACGCTTTCGGGAACGACGACGGGGACCGGAACGTCCAGCCCATCAACCAGAACTGGGCTGGCGCGGTGGGGGTCTCGGAGGACGACGCGCCCATCGACTACAAGTTCGGGATCGACGCGGGGAGGTCGTTCGAGATCGCCGACGGGGTCGAGCTGGGCGCCTTCACCAGCCTGTTCTACGAACGCGACAGCTCGTTCATCGATGACGGCGTGGACAACTCGCTGTGGCGGGTGGGTGCAGGCCAGCCGCTCACGCCCGAGATCCCCCAGGGCGCGGCCGGAGACTTCCGGACGGCGCTGTTCGACGTCACCCAGGGATCCCAGTTCGTGCGCCTCGGTGGCCTGGCGACGCTCGGCCTCGAGACGGAGTCCCACGCGCTGAACCTCACCTACCTCTACTCGCGCAACACCGAGGACACGGCGACGCTGGCCATCGACACGCGCGGCAAGGAGTTCTTCTTCCCCGGCCACGACCCGCTCGATCCGACGACGCCCGGCCACTCCGAGCTCTTCGAGGCGCCCTACATCCGCACCGAGACGCTGGAGTTCACGGAGCGCAACGCCGACAGCCTGCAGCTCAACGGACAGCACACGCTGCCTTTCGAGGGCTTGACGCTGGGGAGCGCGTTCGAGTTCGGCCGGCCCGAGTTCGACTGGACCCTCGCCCACAGCACGGCCGACCTGGACCAGCCCGACAAACGCCAGTTCGGCGCCATCTGGGTGCCGTTCGGCACGGGTCAGTGGCAGGGCTACAAGCCCGCTGCCTCGTTCGAGCTCGGCAACCTGCAGCGCACCTTCAAGACGCTCGAGGAGGAGAGCAATCAGTACCTGCTCAACCTCAAGTTCCCCTTCGAGCAGTGGAATGGCCGGTCGGGCTACGCCAAGGTCGGGCTGTTCAACGACAAAGTCGAGCGCGCCTTCGAACAGGACACCTACAGCAACTTCGGCGACAACTCCTCCTTCGACGGGACTTTCGAGGAGCCCTGGAGCGAGGTCTTCACGGACGAGGATCACCCGCTCTCGGACGGCTCCCTGAACAACGCCCAGCAGGACGTCGACTACGACGGCGAGCAGGACATCGAGGCCTGGTACGGGATGGTGGACATGCCCCTGTCCGAGACCGTGAGCCTCGCGGGCGGACTGCGCTTCGAGTCGACCAGCATCAGCACCACGATCTTCGAGGAAGAGGATGCGAAGTGGCTCAACCCGGACGGCGTCACGATGGGGCCAGAGGACATCGAGCCCGGTGAGGCCGACGTGGAATTCGCGCAGGACGACGTGCTCCCGGCCATCGGGCTCACCTACCAGCCGCTGCGCACGGTGACCCTCCGCGCCGCCTACACCGAGACCGTGGCGCGCCAGACCTTCAAGGAGCTCACGCCCATCATCCAGCAGGAGTTCGTGGGCGCGCCCGTGTTCGTCGGGAACCCGGATCTGCAGATGAGCAACCTCGACAACTACGACCTGCGCGTGGACTACACGCCCGCCGAGGGCAGCCTGCTGTCGCTCTCCTGGTTCCACAAGGACATCGAGGACCCGATCGAGTACGTCCAGCGCGTCTTCACGTTCTCGTTCACGCAGCCGCGCAACTACCCGGAGGGCGAGCTGAGCGGGTACGAGATCGAGCTGCGCCAAGATCTGCAGCGCTTCTCCGAAGGGCTCGAGGGCCTCGCCATCGGCGCGAACGCGACCTTCATCGATTCCGAGGTGACCCTGCCCGATGACGAGCAGCTCATCCTCGAGAACCAGGGTGTGCCCATGCCGACACGCGACGCCACCAACGCGCCGGAGTACCTCTACAACCTGTACCTGACCTACGACCTGGACACGATCGCCACGCAGCTCGGGATCTTCTACACGGTCCAGGGCGACACTCTGCTCTCCGGGGGCGGCTCCCAGGGCAACACGCAGATCTTCGTGCCGAGCGTCTACCAGAAGGAGTTCGGCACCCTGAACGTGAGCCTCTCGCACCGCCTGAGCAAGCACTTTCGCCTGCGTTTCGAGGCGAAGAACCTGACCGACCCGGACATCGAGACGGTCTATCGCTCGGAGTTCATCGGCGACGACGTCACCAAGACCTCCTATTCGACGGGCCGTGAATTCTCCGTCAGCCTCACGGCCTTCCTGTAGGGCTAGCCCCAACAAGCGCTTCGAGGCGTCCAAGCGGCGAAAGGGAGGTGCCTGGCTCGGTTTTGCACGAGTCCGCCGGAACCGCCTCGCACTCCTGCGCGAACTCGGACTCGCGCGAAACCGTGCCAGGCTCCGTACTTTCGCCCCCGCTGCTTATCCGG
>JANOGB010000438.1:0-1588 GCA_031413955.1 Planctomycetota bacterium
TTCTTCTCCTCTTCCGCTCCGCGAGGACTTGGAGTGAGAAAAGAAGCGAAGAAACGGAGCCGGGCTGGAGCCCGGCGCTCCCGGTTGAGGCGCGCCAAGCGGCGCAGCAGCGCGCTACCGCGACGACCGCTTCCGTCCATGGCCGGGCGCCCACTCTCGCCACGGTTCCGTCTCGCCTTCCATCGCTGAGGTCGTCGGTGCGCTGAGTGTTCTGGGTCAACCTACGATCGCGCCCTCGGCGAGCTGTCTCAGGAACGTCTTCCACGGCAGGACGCGCAGGTCTCCAACCTGGAGCGAACGCGCGCCGCAGTAGACGCCCCACGCTGAGCGCGTCCCGGGATGCTCGGCGCGGAAGCGTCCGAGACCCGCCCCGAAGCGAGGATCCCAGCGCTCCGATGACTTGACCTCGATCGCCACCGGGCCGCGCTCGGTCTCGACGACGAAGTCCACCTCCGTACCGTCGTGCGTGCGCCAGAAGTGGACCGGCGCGTCGATCTCACGGTAGTGCAGGTGCGCGCGCAGCTCGTGCAACAGGAAGGTCTCGAGCAGGAAACCGCGCTCCTGTGGATGGACGGGCAGGTGGCCGTAGCCGGCCAGGTGGCGCGCGACACCGCAGTCGAACAGGTACAGCTTGGGGTGCGCGACCTGCTTGACCGACTTCTTCGCGCGCCAGGCCGGCAGCCAGAAAGCGATCAAGGTATCGACCAGGATCTGGAAGTAGTCCTGTACGGTCGGTCGCGCCACCTGCGCGTCGCGCGCGATGCCGGTCACGTTGACCATCTGCCCATTGACGCGCGCCGCGACCTCCAGAAAGCGCGCGAAGGGACCGATCTGGCGCACGATGGCCTCGGCCAGGACCTCCTCGCGCAGGTAGGTCTCGACGTAGGCCTTGAGGAACACACGTGGCTTCCGCCCGGTGACCGCGAGAGGGAGCAGGCCGTACTCGAGCGTGCTCTCGAGGTCACGCTCGAAGCCGAGCTCGGCCAGGGTGAACGGGAAGAGGCTCTTGAGCTCGGCCCGGCCGGCGAGCAGGTTGGCGCCGCCGCGCCGCAGCTTGCGAGCGCTGGAGCCCGAGAGGACGAAGCGCTGCTTGCGTCTGGTCATCAGGCGCTGGACCTCGTCCAGCAGGGCGGGCACGCGCTGGACCTCGTCCACCACGATCCAGCTCCGTTCGGGCAGCGAGTCACACTCGCGACCGAATGCCGCCGGGTCGCGCGCGAGCCGCAGGTGCTCGTCGGAGCGCAGGAGGTCGTAGACCGGGGCGGCCGGAAAGCGCTGGCCGATCCAGGTCGTCTTGCCCGTCCCGCGCGGGCCGAGCAGGAAGAACGAGGAATCCGGGGCGGGCAGCAGCCTCTGCACCATCGGCAGCAAATCTACCAGAAATCTGCTGCCAAGGTGCACAGCCTCGGGGATCCGGCCTCCGTCGGCGTTACGGAACCAGGTTCATAGTCACACATCGGTGCAGTGTGCGGCGATGAACCTGGTTCAGTACCGCCCTGATTTTTTTCCTCAACCGGGAGCGCCGGGCTCCAGCCCGGCTCTTCTTCTTTTCTTCTTCCGCTCCGCGAGGACTTGGAGTTAGAAAAGA
>JANOGB010000439.1:0-2335 GCA_031413955.1 Planctomycetota bacterium
GCGTTCCTCGAACCGTGCCACTTTCGGGCCCGAATACGCGAGCCACGACCTCGGGCTCCGCCCGGCCCGGAGCGTCACTCGCTGAGCTAAGCCCCGCAGGCCCATCCATCAGTGCGGGCTACGCCCGCAACCCAAGCGCACCACAGAGGCACAGAGGACGCAGAGGCTCACGGAGGAAGGCATGAATTGGGCCTCCGGGGCTTCGGCTCTCCTGGAGTCGACGATCCGGAGACCCCTTCATCTCCCCTCCTTCCTCTGCGAACCTCCGCGCCCTCTGCGTCTCTGTGGTGTCTTCCGATCAGGGCACGGCCAGCGGGCGCGAGGCGTCAGCGGCCTTCTCGGCCTGGTAGCGGATGGTCGCCTGGCCCGAGCCGCGCACCAGCCAGCGCACGCGCAATTCCTCGCGCGGCCCCAGGCCGGCCTCGCGTACCAGGCGCGCGGGGTCGTGCTCCTGGAGCTGGATGCGTTCGGGCAGGAAACGATCGGTGCGAAAACCGCCGGCCAGGACCTCGAGGCCCTGCGCGGGCGCCTCCAGGACGACCAGATCTGGCATGCCGATCTTCTTGTCGCGCGCCACGGCCGAACGCGTGGGCATGACGCGCTCGTTGGCCACGATCACGTCGATGGCCTTGAGCCCGCCGCCGAGCTCGGTCACGACCGGCTCGCGGATCGCGACGCGCGGCAGGGCCTCGGCATGACGAACACAGAAGAGCGCGTTACGGTGCAGCATCTCCTCTTCCATGAACGATGGCGGCACGCGTCCGACGTCCTTCTGGAAGCCGCCGATCTCGACCTCGCCGTAGAGCGGGTGCTGGTAGGGATGCCAGTCGACGAAGCCGGCGCCGAGCAACAGTCTGTCGTCGAAGAAGAAGCGGTCGCGCGGCTCGATCTTTTTTTCGGGGTCCTGGGCGTCGTCGTTCCACAGCTCGTTCGTGAAGCTCAGGATCCCGAGGCCCTCGTAGGTCCAGTTCACGAAGCCGCCGAAGACCGAGTAGAGATCCTTCCAGATGATCATGTAGCGGTAGAACGGCAGCATCTTCTCGCCGTCCTTGCCGAGCTCGTCGTACACCGCCAGGTCGGCGCGCGGGTACTCGCCGTAGGCCTCGGCCCCGGGGCCACGCAAGATCATTCCTCCATTGTTGTGGAAGGACTGCACCGCGGCGGTGTTCGGGTGCGCCAGCAAGAAGCGGGCGATCGAGCGCGTCTCGGGCCAGTAGAGCGGATACGGTCCGGCGCCGCCCTGCACGTGCTCGGGGAACCACATGGACGGCCAGGCGCGGTTCATGTCGTAGCCGCCGACCTCGTCCTCGTTCACCTGTCCGTCCCCGTCGTTGTCGATGCCCTCCTGGCCCACGTAGATCCAGTCGCCCTTGATGCCGCGGTCGTTCGCCGGCACGCGCTCCATCACGCGCGGATCGTCGGCGTTCAGGCGGAAATCGCCCTCGCCGGGCACGTACTTGCGCATCATCACGATGTTGCCGTCGCCGTCCAGGTCGTCGGGCGAGTCCTCGTCGAACAGCCCGTCGCGATCCTCGTCGATCGGCTGCACGCCGGTGCGCGAGGAGTGCGCGTTGTGAGCGTCCTGGAACCAGGAGGCGCGCCCGTCGGGGTTGACCGAGGGCAGCAGGTACAAGACGGTCGAATCCACGAGCTCGGTCGCGCGCGCGTTCGAGCCGTGGTTCTCGAGCAGGTACCAGGCGAGGTACAAGACGGCCTCGCCGCCCTGCACCTCGTTGCCGTGCACGTTGCCATCGACCCACATGGCGGGCTTGTCGGCCTCCGCGCCGGTGGCGGGATTGTGCAGCGTGTAGACGCGCATCTCGCGACTCTCGACCGAGTGGCCGATGACTTGCTTCGTGAGCATCTGCGGCCACTGCGCCGCCAGCCGGTCGAAGTGCGCGTAGAGCGCGTCCGTGTCGTACAGCCGGTTCCAGGCGATCTCGACCCTTGGCGCGCGCCCCGCCGCCAGGCCGGGAAAACCCTCCGGCTCGGGTCGGCCTTGCTGGAGGAGCGCGAACAGTGCGAGCGCGATCATGGCTTCTTCTCCGCTGCTTTGCTGGTGACCGTGCCCGCGTGCGTGCTCTCGACCTTGACCGCGATCTCCATCGCCTCCGACCCTTGCACGAGCCAGCTGTATTCCGCACGCCCGCCGCTCCCCGGCAGATCGTAGAGCAGCTCCTGGGCGCCGCCGCCGAGGCGTTTTCCGGCCGCGGGCAGCACGAGCGTCACCTTGGCGGCCCGCCATTTCCATGTCATTAAACCCGATAATCCCCACGTCATCCGGCACCGAAAGCCCGGCATCCGACAGCGCCGACAACGCGCCGATCGACAGCAC
>JANOGB010000440.1:0-10671 GCA_031413955.1 Planctomycetota bacterium
CTCAAGCCGGCGCGCGCAGCCGCCGCACGCCGGTCCACAGCAGGAACGCGGCCAGGCACAGGAGCGAACCCGCAGCGATGGCGTTGACCAGGGCCGGGGCGCTCGCGCTCGCCTTCGCCGCGTTCGCGAGCAGGATGCGCACGAGCGCCCAGCTCGTCATCGTCAGCACGAACAGCATCGGCACGAAGACGAACAAGCTCGGCCGGCGCGCGCGCAGCAGCCAGAACCCGACCGCGAACAGCGTCAAGGCCGCGAGCATCTGGTTCGAGGCCCCGAACAGCGTCCAGTAGTCGCGGTACGCGCCCGGCTCCGAGCGCGCCAGCACGAGCGCGGGCGGCGCCATGGTGAGCAGCGTCGCGGCCACGGCCCCGGGTTTTCCACGCCAGCCGAAGAGCTCCTGCAGCAGGTAGCGCCCGAGGCGCGTGCACACGTCGAGCGTGTCGAACACGAAGGTCGAGAAGGCCATCGCGCCGAAGGTCGTGGCGAAGCGCAGGTGCTCGTCGCCCACGAACAAGGTGAGGAACTGCCCCAGGCCATTGCCGTAGATCGTGCCCGGCGCGAGGCCGCGCAGGTCCTCGTCGCTCGCGATCATGAAGGTCGCCAGCGCCAGGAACGCGAGCAGGCCCTCGGCCAGCAACGCGCCGTAGCCGACGAGCTTCACGTGGGACTCGCGCGCCACCTGCTTCGAGGTCGTGCCCGAGCACACCAGGCCATGGAAACCCGAGCACGCGCCGCAGGCGATGGTCACGAACAGGAACGGGAACAGCGGGCCGCTGGTCGCTTCCCAGCCCTTGAAGGCCGGCTGCTGGATCGCGTGCCCGCCGAAGAAAACGCCCCCCAGGCCCGCCACGAGTGCGGTGAAGAGCACGAAGCCGCCGAGATAGCCGCGCGGCTGCAGGAGCGCCCACACCGGCGTCACGGCCGCGGCCACGCAGTAGCCGACGATGAGCAGGCCCCAGGTGCGCTGGTCGAGGCGCAGCCAGTCGGAGTGCAGCGTCCCGAACCACACCACGCCGAAGGTGGCGGGCACGAAGACGAGCGTCACGAGCCAGAGCGGCGGCTTCAGGAAGCGCTGCACGAGCCCCATGACGATCGCGAGCAGGAGATAGAGCACGCTCGCCAGCGCCACCGCGCCGCCCGGGTGGAAGGCGAGCGCGTTGCCGGCGAGTTCTTCCGTGCCCGTCGCGAAGGACCCGGCCGTGATGTCGGCGAAGGCCACGATCACGTACACGAGCGCGATGGCGATGAAGGCCATCAGCGCGCGTCCCGCCGGACGCCCGAGCGTGCTGCCCATCACCTCGGCGATCGAGCCCGCGCCGTGGCGCACGGAGGCGAACAGCGTCGTGAAGTCGTGCACCGCGCCGATCAACACGACCCCCAGCGCGATCCACAGCAGGCACGGCAGCCAGCCGAAGTCGCGCGCGGCCAGGATCGGCCCCGCGATCGGGCCGGCCGCGGCGATGGCCGAGAGGTGCTGCGCGAAGAGATAGAAGCGCGGCGTGGGCACGAAGTCCTGGCCGTCGGCCTTCGCGCTCGCGGGTGTCGTGCGCGCATCGTCGGGCGCGAGCCGGCGCTCGACCCAGCGGCCGTAGGCGTGGTAGCCGAAGAGGAGCAGGAGCCCGAAGGAGAGCGCGAGGAGCGGCAGCACGCGTCTCTTGCCTAGCGGAAGAACACCAGCGTGACGACCCCGAACAGCGGCACGAGGACCAGGCCCGAGTACAGCATGTACCCGAAGAAGCTCGGCATCTTGACGCCCGCTTCCTCGGCGATGGCCTTGACCATGAAGTTCGGCCCGTTGCCGATGTAGGTGTTCGCGCCCATGAACACCGCGCCGCAGGAGATCGCCATCAGGAGCCGCGGGCCGATCTCGAAGTTCTCGTGGTGCGACAGGAGCTGCGCCAGGTACCGGCCCTCGAGCGGCACGCCCTCGATCCCGCAGGCCGTCGAGGCGAAGGTCAGGTAGGTCGGGGCGTTGTCCAGGAACGACGACAGCACGCCCGTGCTCCAGAAGAACTGCCATGGCTCGCGCATCGTGAAGCCGAAGCCGAGGACCTCGCGCTGGCCCTGGCCCCAGGCGTTCAGGATCAGCAGCGCGGGCGTCATGGTCACGAAGATGCCCGCGAACAGCACCGCCACCTCGACCACCGGCGTCCAGGAGAAGCGGTTCAGGCGCCGGTTCTCGGGGTCGGTGGTGAACCAGGAAGCAAGAGTGAGCGCCAGGAGCAGGCCCTCCTGCAAGCCGACGGGCCAGGGTTCTCCGCCCGTGCCGAGGCCCGCGCCACCGGCGTAGATCAGGAAGACCACGCCCAAGAGGTACGCGAAGTTGAGCGTGCCGGTGATGCGCAGCGGCGCGTGCTCCATCACTCGTTCGAGCTGCGAACCGGGCCGCGCGCGCTCCTCGAGGTCGAGCACGCGCTGGTCCCAGACGTTGAAGATCACCAGCAGCGCGCCGTTGACCAGCAACCACTCCTTCCACAGCTGAAAAGTCCAGGTGAAGGGCACGCCCTTGATGTAGCCCAGGAACAGCGGCGGGTCGCCGAGCGGCGTCAGGAGCCCGCCACAGTTCGAGACCACGAAGATGAAGAACACCACCAGGTGCACGCGCCGCTCGCGCGACTCGTTGGCGCGCAGGAACGGCCGGATGAGCAGCACCGAGGCCCCGGTCGTGCCGATGAAGCTCGCGCTCAGGCCGCCCAGCGCCAGCACGCCGGTGTTCATCAGCGGCGTGCCCGACAGCGAACCGCCGATGTGCACGCCGCCGGCGATCACGTACAGCGCGCCGAGCAGCAGGATGAAGGCCACGTACTCGTGCAGCTTGTGCCCGAGCTCCAGGACGCCCGCGTTGCCGGGCAGCGCGAGCATCAGGATCACGACCGGCACCGAGAGCACGGCCGCCACCAGGCCCTTGTTGCGGTTCGACTCCCACCAGTGGTGCGCGACCAGCGGCAGCAGCGCGACCGAGGCCAGCAGCAGCGCGAAGGGCAGCAAGGTCCACAGCCCGAGCTCGCGCCCGAGCTCGCCCGAGAGCAGCGCGAGGTTCAAGCTGGGGCCTTGCGCTCGCCGCGCGCGACCACCACCGCGACGCACAGATCCCCGCTGACGTTCAGGACCGTGCGGCACATGTCCAGGATGCGATCCACGCCCAAGATGAGACCGATGCCCTCGGGCGGCACGTTCACGCGCGCGAGGATCATGGCGATCACCGGGATCGAGCCGGAGGGCACGCCGGCCGTGCCGATCCCGCCCAGGATGCAGATGCCGACCACGGTGATCTGCTGCGCGAGATCGAGCTCGACGCCGTAGAACTGCGCCAGGAACAAGACGGTGACGCCCTCGAACAGGGCCGTGCCGTTCTGGTTGGCGGTCGCGCCGATCGTGAGCACGAAGCGGCTCACGTGGGGCGGCAAGCCGAGCTCGGTCTCGGCCACGCGCAGCGAGGTCGGCAGCGTGGCGTTCGACGAAGAGGTCGAGAAGGCGGTGACCATCGCGGTCTTGATGCCGCGGAAGAAGACGCGCGGATCCATCCCGCCCAGGAAGCGCACGAACAGCGAGTAGACGACGAACTGGTGCAGCGCCAAGGCCAGCAGCACCACGGCCACGTAGCGCGCCAGGTTCGAGAGCACGTCGACGCCGATCTCGGCCGTGAGCGAGAACAAGAGCGCGAAGACGCCGATCGGCGCCAGGCGGATCAGGCGCTCGATCAGGATCATGAGCACCTCGTTCAGGCCCTCGAGCACCTCCTTCAGGCGTGCGGCCCCTTCGCTCTTCGCCAGCGCGAGGCCCATGCCGAAGACCAGCGCGAAGAACATCAGCCCGAGGTAGTCGCCGCCGGCCGCGGCCTTGAACGGGTTGTCGGGCACGATCTGGATCAGGAGCTCGAGCCCGCTCTTCGGTGCCACCCCGGCACCGACGGAAGCCGCACGCTCGGAGGCGCCCGCCATCAGCGCCTGGCGCTTCTCCTCCGACAGGCCCGCTCCCGGACGCAACACGTTGACGAGCAGCACGCCGATCAGCACGGCCACGCTGGAGAAGAGCAACGTGCAGCCGAGCGTGCGCAATCCCATCCGGCCGAGGGACTTCAGATCCTTGAGTCCGGCCACGCCCAGCGCGAGCGAGACGAACAGGAGCGGCGCCACCATCATGAACATGGCGCGCAGGAAGACCTTCCCGGCCGGCGTGGTCAGGTTCTCGACTGTCCAGCGCAGCCACGCGGCGTTTTCGGCCCACAGGTGGGCCGCGGTTCCGCCGGCAAGCCCCAGGGCGAGCCCGAGCAGGATACGAGTGTGCAGCTTCACCGAGCTCGCGCTGCGCTGGAATGGCGTAACATCGGGCGCCGGTTCAGGATAGCGGGGGGAGAAGGGGCAGGGACAGGGCTGCGCGCGCCGGCGGCCGGTCTTCGAGCCCTGGCGAGGGCGTCGTCGGGGGACGGCAAACGAGAGTGGATGGAGGTGCTCGAGTCCGAGCCGCCACGGAGCCGGCCAGGGGGCTTCCGTGAAGGGCAGCGCGGAGGATGTATCTGGCTCCTTTCGCTCGATTCGGCGCCGGACGCTAGCATCTGGCTTATCCAGGCGCCGTCCATCGAGGAGGCGCTCAACGAAGTCCCGAACGAGGCCACCCATGACAGACCCGAAGATCGATTCCAAGCGGGAGCTACCCGCAGCGTCGACGCCCCGACTGGGCGAGACGATCACGCCGGATCCGCTCGACCGCCGACTGTTCCTCGGTCAGGCCGCCGGAGTGGGAGCAGCCGGACTCCTGTTCGGCGCACAGAGCGCCGCGCAGCAGACGCAACGCACCCCGAGCAACACGGCATTCATGCCGCAGTGCGACAACGACGCACTCGGACCGCAGACGCCCAAGAAGCGCCGCAACAGTTCCTTCAAGGTGCGCACGGATGCGGCCAAGGACGAGTTGCACGAGTCGCTCCCCTGCCACGACCGCAACGACGACGAGAACCTCTATGCGGATCAGCGCGCGAGCTACTCGAAGGGTCTGGTCCACAACGCGTTGGGAGAGGTGACCCCGGCCTCCTATGCGTCTTTCCTGAACGCCCTCGACAGCGGTGATCCCGCCGACTTCGAGCTGATCCAGCTCGGCAACCCCGGCGGTGCCGGCCCCGCGCCGGGCAACACGCCGGTGCACAAGCAGATCAACCCGCAAGCGGGCCTCGCCTTCGATCTCGAGGGTGCGGACTGCCAGGCTGTCACCCAGCCCGCGGCACCTCCTTTCGCCAGCGCCTGGCAAGCGGGCGAGGGCATCGAGAACACGTGGATGGCGCACCTGCGCGACGTCCCGTTCCGTCTCTACTCGAGCGACCCGGACGCGGCCACGGCCATCGCCGACCTCAACGCGGCCTCCGACTTCCGCGGCCCGAAGCAGGCCGGCCTGGTCACGGGCCAGACCCTGTTCCGGGATCCGTTCCCCGGCTGCACGTTCGGCCCCTATCTCTCGCAGTTCTGGTACCGGCCCCAACCCTTCGGAACACAGGACATCAACCCGAAGTCGAACACCTACGCGGCGGGGATCGACTACATGACGAACCAGGCCGACTGGCTCGCACGCCAGAACGGCGTGAACCCGGGCTTCAGCAATGTCCCCGGCGGCCTGGTCTACATGCGCAACGGCCGTGACATCGGCGCATGGGTGCACGTCGACGTGCTCTTCCAGGGCTACTTCCAGGCGCTACTGGTGATGGCCTCGTCGGGTGTGCCGGCCAATCCGGGCAACCCCTACGCCAGCTCGGCCACGCAGATCGGCTTCGGCACCTTCGGCGGTCCGTACTTCGCGACGCTCGTGTGCGAGGTCGCGACGCGGGCCTTGAAGGCGGTGTGGTTCCAGAAGTGGTTCCTGCACCGGCGCATGCGGCCCGAGATCTACCTCGGCCGCACGCACGTGCACCTGACCGGGCAGAAGTCCTACGACCTGCACGCCGACATCCTGAACTCCGCCGCAGTGGCCGAGAGCTTCAGCCGACACGGAGCCTACCTCCTGCCGATGGGCTTCCCCGAAGGCTCGCCAGCTCACCCCTCCTACGGCGCGGGCCACGCGACCGTCGCGGGTGCGTGCGTCACGATCCTCAAGGCGCTGTTCGACACCGAGCGTCCGGTGACGGACTTCTTCCCCGTAGTCGAGCCCACCGACAACGGCCTGGCGCTCATGGCCTACGGCGGCGGCGACATCGCTTCGATGACGATCGCGGGCGAGCTCAACAAGCTGGCCTCGAACGTCGCCACGGGTCGCAACATCGCCGGCGTGCACTGGCGCACGGACGGCGAGGAGTCCATCAAGCTCGGCGAGGAGATCGCCATCCGCATCCTGCGCGGCCAGCGCGAGACCTACAACGAGAACTTCGGAGGCTTCACCTTCAAGAAGTTCGACGGCTCGACTATCACGGTCTAGCAGTCCAGCCCCAGACGGTCCCCAGGGCCCGAGTCTCCCGGTGGCAAGCCGGGACCTCGGGCCCGATCGTTGCGTCGAGCTCCGCTCGCCAATGGCGTTTTTGCCCTCAACGACGCCGAAAAGCAGCCCGGCCGTGTGTGAGGACTGGGCCTGGACGCCCGGAAGCCCTTACGCTCGTGGCCCTTTTCGCCGATCCTGGCGGACTGCAAGGAGAACCCCCCATGGCCCCGCGAACCTCCTGGAAGGGCTACCTCAAGCTCAGCCTCGTGTCCGTGCCCGTCAAGGCGTACACGGCCAACAACACCGACGAGGAGATCCGCCTCAACCAGCTCCACGGCGAGTGCCACGGGCGCGTGCGCTACAAGAAAGTCTGCGAGACGCACGGCGAGCTGCGCTCGGAGGACATCGTCTCCGGCTTCGAGTACACGAAGGACCAGTACGTGGTCATCGACGACGAGGAGCTGTCCAAGGTGCGCGCCAAGTCCGACAAGTCGGTCAGCATCGACGGCTTCGTGGCGCCCGAGAAGATCGACCCGATCTACCTGGCCGGACGCACGTACTACCTGCTGCCGGACGGCGCGGCCGGTAACCGGCCGTACGCGCTGCTGGTGCGTGGCATGGTCGATGCCAACGTCGTGGCCATCGCGCAGGTGGTGATCGCCGGCCGCGAGCAGCTTGTGATGCTGCGCCCGCAGGAGGGCATGCTGGTGATGAACGTGCTCAACTACCCGAAGAAGGTGCGCGCGCTCAGGCCCTATCGCGACGAGCTGCCGGACGAGAAGCCGAGCGCGAGCGAGCTCGCCCTGGCGAACACGCTGATCGGCGCCTCGACCCTGGCCGAGTTCGACTTCCAGAACTACCGCGACACCTACGTCGAGAACCTGACCAAGCTGATCCAGCTCAAGGTCGAGGGACGCGAGATCGTGCAGGCGCCGGATCCCGAGGAGCCGAAGATCCTGAACCTCATGGAGGCGCTCAAGAAGAGCGTGGCCGAGGTGGGCGCGCGCAAGATGGCGCCCAGCGTCACCGCGAGCTCCGAGGCGCCCGCCGCGGCCGAGACGGCCCCGCGCAAGAAGAGCCGCACGCGCAAGACGGGTTGAGCCCTCATCCGGGCGCGCCGGGCTCCAGCCCGGCTCCGTTTTTTTTCTTCTTCCGCTCCGCGGCGCAGGAAGAAGCCAGGAAAAGAGCCGGGCTGGAGCCCGGCGCTCCCAGGGTGAGCCAATGCAAGCGACGCGGCGCTTGCTTGCGCTTTCCGCGCGTCGACGAGAAGTTGCTCAACAGAGATGCCGCTGCCCGAGTTCGTCGCCCCCATGCTCGCCACGCTGGTGGACGAGGCCTTCGATTCCGAGCAACACCTGTTCGAGATCAAGTGGGACGGGATCCGCGCGCTGACCTTCGCGGAAGGCGGCGGGTACCGCGCGCTGACGCGCAACCGCCAGGACCTGAAGCCCTCCTATCCGGAGCTCGCGCCGCTGGCGCGCTTGCCCGAGGGCACGCTGCTCGACGGCGAGCTGGTGGTGCTCTCCGACGGGCGCCCGAACTTCTCGCGCTCGCTCGAGCGCATGCAGGCCAAGGCCAAGCTGCGCGTCGAGACGCTCGCGCGCACTTCCCCCGCGCAATACGTCGTGTTCGACCTGCTCTACCTGCGCGGAGAGTCGCTGCTCGCGCGCCCGCTCAGCGAGCGGCGCGCACGCCTGCAGGAGCTCCTCGGCACCCTGTCCGAGCCGCGCATCGTGTTCTCGGACGGCGTGACCGGCCCCGGGCGCGCCTTCTTCGAGCAGGTCCGCGCGCGCGCCCTCGAGGGCCTCGTGGCCAAGGAACTGGACGGCGCCTACCTGCCCGGCAAGCGCACGCGCTCCTGGCTCAAGGTCAAGACCACGCAGACGGTGCCGTGCGCCATCCTGGGCTACGTGGCCGACGAGCGCGGCGACCTCACCAGCCTGATCGTCGCGCTCGAGCAGGACGGAAGCCTGGTGAGCGTCGGACGCGTCGGCAGCGGACTCACGGACGAGCTGCGCGCACGCCTGCTCGAGCTGTGCCGGACCCGCCGGCGCACCACGCCCTTCGTGCCGTGCAAGGAGCAGGGCGCGTGGATCGAGCCGGGCCTGTTCTGCACGGTGAGCTACCTCGAGCGCACCACGAACGGCTTGCGCGCACCGGTCTTCGTCGAGCTACTCGAACGGCCCTAGCCTGGATTTCCACGGGCGCCAATCTACCTGACACGCAGTCGTCGCGTGGCCTGGCGCGCTAGGCGTTCAGCTTGAGCGTTGCGCCGTCCCACCAGGGAACGGCGATGGTCTTCTTGAGCATGCCCGAGGCGAGGAGGATGGGCAGGTGTGCGCGTCGATGGAAGCGGACGCGCACTTCCCCGGGCGTGACGGCGACGTCGGCTGGCATCTCGACGAGGTCGCGGAAGATCTGCCGCGCCTGCGCCTCGACGTAACCGCGCATGCGCTTCGCGAAGAGCCGGTAGAGCCCGCTGGCGACAACCAGCAGTGCCATGTCGAAGTCGACCTTCATCCCCACTGCGGAGGAGAGCGCGTCCATGTGGAAGAAGCGCACCGAGTCCGAGAGCGCGTTCTCGATCAGCATGCGCTGCGCGTAGCGCGTGATGAGTCGCGGGAGCGTGGCCTTGCGCTGGTTGGTCAAGAGGATCGTGGGTTCGTCGTGGCCGAGGTCCTGGATGTACACTTGACGAAGAGAGCACCCGCTCAGCGTGACCGTCTTGTCGTACACACGCGGCGTGCGAAACTTGCGCGTGACTCCTTCGAGTTCGATCGTCCGCCACGCCGAGCGCGGCAGCGTGGCGATCTCGGCGAGCAGCTTGTGGGAGCGTCGTCGTAGCGTGATGAACTCGATGCCCATCGCGTCGAGGCGGGCCAGGCCCGCATGCGTGGTGAGCTTGGAATCGAACACGAGGTGTCGCGGCAACTGCCCGTGGTGCTCCTTCCAGAAGTCGACGAAGCGGAAGATCTCCTCGGCCTCTTCGCCCTTGCGCAGGTCCGCGTTCGAGTAGCAGAACGCGCGACTGGCGGCGTCCTGCGCCAGGAACGCGAGGACGCTCGGCTGCCTGCGTGAGCGCATCGAGACGTAGTGTTTCTCGACCGTCGGATGCTCCCCAAAGTACGGCACGGAGTGGAAGTCGAGATTGAAGGACTCCCCCGTGAAGAGCTTGTCGCCCGCGAGCGCGTCATGCCAACCGGCCAGCACGCGCGTGGTTGCCGCGTGATCGATGCGGTGAGAGTACTCGGACAGGTAGCTCTTCTTGGGGATTGCGTTCAGTCCGGCGAAGAGCGCGAGGCCCGGGTCGGCCACGAGCGACATCACGTGGCTCTTGCGCTCGATGGACCAGAGCTTGAGCGCCAGCGCGGAACGCAAGGCGTGCGGGGCGGGGATCATCTTGGAGCCCGGCAACCGAGCCGCCTCGGCGAGCCCGGCAAGCCCAAGACGCACCAGGTCTGGGATGAACAGAAAGAGCCCCCCACAGGCCGTTGTGAAGCTGCGCTCCGCCATGGAGAACATGCGCGCGTCGGCAACGGGCTCCACCGTCGGACGAGGCTCCTGCAGGCGCTCATCGTCGCGGCGTCGCGGCAACGGGGCAAAACCCTCTTGGCGGAGGATCTCGCGGACGGCCGTGGGACTCAGCACGATCTCGTGATCCTCCTTCAGGAGGTCGCTGATCTCGTAGACGGAGTGATTCTTCTTGCGCAGCGCGACCACCTGCGCGCGGGCGGCGAGCTTGCGTGAAGTAGTGCGCGGGCCGGCCCGCGGCGTGATGAAGAACTGCAGGTCGGTATCGCGTCGGAAGGCGTGGCAGAGCATGCGGAAGGAGCCGTTGCGGTAGCCGAAGCGCGCGGCCACCTTGGCGGAGGGCAGTCCCTCGACGAAGTACGCGCGCAGGGCCTCGTACTGGCGTTGGCGGGTGGTGGCCGGCTCGAGGAAGAACCGCCGGATTGATGTCAGTCCACGAACTGCGCCTATAGCCATGTCTGCACAGTCGTATATGGACTCGTCTGAGTCAAGAGCTCGAGTGAAGCTCGATGCCGCTTTCTGCGATCTTGCAGCATTTCAGCAGGCAGATTTGACGAGCGGTGGCCAAGTGGCGCGGGAAGAAGCCCATGGAAGAACGCACCGATGACAGTGCACGAAGCGCCACATAGGCGCAGAGTCTGGATGACAGACCGTAGCGGGGACGTGCGCGCGAGGGCAAACGCCGGCGGGCTAGGCGGCGGTGGCGTCAGGTCGACTGGGCGCCGTGGAAATCCAGGCTAG
>JANOGB010000441.1:0-6187 GCA_031413955.1 Planctomycetota bacterium
CCGAGGCGTCCCCGCTCGGCGGTCGCGGCCGGGTTCGCGGTGCGCATGGCCGCGGTCAAGGCCACGCCCGAGCCCGCGGGTACGAGCCAGCCGTCGACGCCGGTCTCGACCAACTCGGGGATGCCGGCCACGAAGGTGCTGATCACGGGGCGGCCCAGGGCGAGCGCTTCCATGATCACGACCGGCAGGCCCTCGGCGAAGCTCGGTTGCACCAAGGCGCGCGCGGCGACGAGTCGCGCGCGCACGGCGTCGCTGCCGGCCCAGCCCAGCGTGCGCACGCGGCGCTCGAGGCCTTCGCGGGCGATGCGGGCGCGGATCTCGGGCAGGAGCGGGCCGTCGCCGATCAGCTCGAGCTCGAACTCGTGGCCCTCGCGCGCGAGCCGCGCCGCGGCCTCGATCAGGACCGGGACGCCCTTTTCCTCGCACACGCGCCCGACCCACACGAGGCGACACTCGGCGGGGAGCGGCGTGGGCTCGGCGTCGAGAAAACTCGGGTGCGGCGCGCAGCGCACGATGTGCAGCTTCGGCCAGGCGGCGAGCGGCGCGTAGAGCATGCACTGGCTGCGCGTGAACTCGCTGATGCAGGTGACGAAAGCCGCGCGCGCGACCTTCTCGCCCAGGGCCCACGGCACGGGCGCGCGGAAGATGTACGGACCGTGCACGGCCATGCTGAAGGGCACGCCCGAGAGTGCCGAGGCCAGCATGCCGACAGTGGCCGGCTGCTCTTCGAGGTGCACGTGCAGGTGCTGCACGCGGTCGGCGCGCAAGCGCGTCGCGAGGAAGCAGGCCTCCAGGAAGTACGCGAGCTGCCAGACGCGTGCGCGCAGACCCGTGGCGCCCGTGCGCCAGCCGAGCGCGAGAGCGGCGAGCGTGCGCACCGGCTGCGTCGCGAGGAGGCGCAACGCGGCCCAGGCGGCGCCCGACGCATGCCGCGGCAGGATGTAGAGCGTGGTCTCGCGCTCTTGCCGGATCTCCTCCGAGACGAGCTGCTCGTGCTCCGGCTCGCGGATCGAGTACGTCCGCACCACGTGCCCGCGCCGGCGCAGCTCGAGCACCTCGTTACGGATGAACGTGTCGCTGGCGCGCGCGTAGACGCTCGTCAGGTAGCCGAGGGTGAGCGGGGTCGCCATGGTGGCGTCCGGGTCAGGCCGCGGCGCGCCGCTCGTCGATCTCCACCGTGACCGCCGCCGGAACGGGCGCGTTCGCACTCGCCTCGGACTCCGGCCCCCAGGTCGCGCGCGCGCACTCCTGGAACGACTTCGGCGCGCGCCAGCCGAGCTTCTGCCGCAGGCCGGTGCTGGTGGCGTGCACGGGCTTGTAGCGCAGTGCGAAGCGCATCGGCACGAACATGCTGGGCAGCTTGTAGCGCTCGCCGAACAGGAAGCGCGCGCAGCGATTGGCCAGCCACGCGAAGGCTCTCGCGGCCCAGAACGGGATCCACAGCGTCAACCCGCCGCGGCCCGAGCCGTCTTTCTGCTCGCGCGCGTAACGCGCGGCCGTGGTGCCGAGCAGGTCGACCACGTTGTAGGTGTCGCCGGCGGAATTGTCCGCAGCCAGGACGGCCCGGAACGCGTCGGCACAGTTGTGGACGTGCGTGAGCGGCAGCTTGCGCAGCGGGCCGATCACGAATTGCCAGCGGCCGAGGCGCTGCCCGATGCAGTCGAGCTCGTCGTTGCCGCGGCCCCACACGAAACCCGGGCGCAGGACCGTGAGCTTCCAGCCGTGCTGCTCCGCCAGACGCCGTGTCAGCCGCTCCTGCCAGGTCTTTGCCGCCGCGTAGGCGCCGCTCGACCAGATGTCGGCCGGTAGTTCGGCGCCGTCGTCCAGCACCGCGCCCGCGCGCAGCCAGTCGTAGACCGAGAAGCTGCTGCACAGGATCAGGCGCTTCGCCGGAGAGCCCGCCATGGCCGCGAGCAGGCGCTCGGTGCCCACCAGCGTGCCGGAGAGGATCGTGAAATCGTCGCCCGTCATTTGCGTCGCGAGGTGGACGACCGCCTCGACACCCTGGAAGAGCGGCGCGAGGTCCGTGCCGGCGCGCAGATCGGCGCGCGCGACCTCGACGTTGCTCTCCCACCCGAGGCGCGTGACGTCGGTCGCGGGCCGCACGAGCGCGCGCACCGCGTGTCCGTCGGCCACCAGCGCGGCGACGACCGCTCGGCCGAGGAAACCGTTCGCGCCGGTGACGAGCACCTTCACGCGGCCTTCTCCTTCGTTGCGCGCAAGAGCTCGGCCACGAGCCGGTTCACCGCGCGGATCGCCGCGGGCTCGACCGGTGGCCTGGAGCTCGTGCGGATGGCGGCGACCGTGCGGCGCACGAGCTCGTAGAGACCTTCGTAGCTCACCGGTCGGCCGGAGAGCTTCTGCTTCAACCCGCCGAGCCCGGCGCCCGCATGCGCCATGGCCAGCGCCAGTCCGTTTTTTACGGGCTGGAGCGGGCGCGCGCCGGGACGCAGGCGTTCCACGGCGAGCAACGGCTCGAACAGGCTGGCGCGCGCGCGCAGCTTCGTGCCGTGCACCTCGATCCAGAAGCCGTCGGGCTGAGCGTGGCTCGAGAACTCGAGCAACGCGCTGGCGCGCTCGCCCTCCAGCAACGCTCGGAACTCGTCGGCCGGCAGGGGCGAGGCCGCGCGCTTGCGCCAGCGGACCTCGAGACCGCGGCTCGGACCCGTGAACGCGAGCGCGAGATAGGCGAGGTGCGTGAGGAAGTCCGCGATCGCGCCGCCGGGCCCGGTCGCGCTCGGGTGCGGCACGTTCGGATCGACGTAGCGGCTGCCCTGCGCGAGGATCGCGAGGTGAAAGGTCACGTGGACGTGCACGACCTCGCCCAGCTCGCCGCTCGCCTGCATCTCGAGCAGGCGCGCGACCGGGCGGTTGAAGAGGTAGTTGTGGTCCTCGACCAGCAGGCGTCCGCGGCGCGCGGCCAGCTCGAGCAGCGTCTCCATCTCTGCCAGGTCGGGCGTGACCGGCTTCTCGACCAGCACGTGGGCCCCGGCCTCGAGCGCGTCGGTCGCCAGCCTGGCGTGCGAGCTCGCCGGCGTGGTCACGTGCACGAGCTCGGGCACCACCTCGGCCAGCATCTTGCGGTGATCCGTGTACCAGCGCGGGATCCGGAACTGCTCGGCCGTGGCCTCGGCCAGGACCGGCGAGAGGTCGCAGATCCCCGCCACCTCGACCCCGGAAATGCTCTGCAGCGCGCCGAGGTGCTCGCGCGCGATCGCTCCAGCACCTATCAGGACGGCCTTCATGGACAGGGACGCCTGCCCATCGGCAGGAACGTCCCGGGACGTGAGCCTTTTTTTCACCTGGGAGCGCCGGGCTCCAGCCCGGCTCCACTTCTTCTCTTCTTCTCTTCTTCCTTTTCCCTCGGAAGACGGAAACAAGCCAAGAGGAAGAGCCGGGCTGGAGCCCGGCGCTCCCAGGTGAGTTCAGCGCCGGACGAAGATCGGGTTGGTGATCGCCAGGGCTTCGGGCAGGCTCATCGACCAGAAGGGGGCGGTGACCTTGTCGCCGGTGGCGAGGGCCACGACCCAGGAGTCGGCGCGGGGTGCGCGCGGGAGGCGCACGCGCCGCTCCTTCGAGGTCGAGGTGTCGCCAGGCGCGCCCTCGTCGAGCGCCACGGTCGCCGCGACGGCGCCGTTGACGACGAGCTCGAGCTTGCGCGGCGTCACCCACGAGGGATGGCGAACGAGAACGCGGGCCTCGAGCTCGTCAGCGCTCGCGACGGTCTCGCCCATGCCCTTCCCTGCGATCTCGATCGTCGCGAACATCCCGAGGCTCACGCTCACGCGCCCCTCCAGGAAGGCCTTGCAGGCGGCGTCGACGTCGATGCGCGCGGGATCGTCGGTTGCGCTCGGGACGTAGGTGCGGCCCTGGCCGACGATGACTCCGACAGTGTGGGAGTCCGAGGAGCCGATGGCGGTGAAGCGCAAACCGCGCTCTAGCAGCGCGTACCAGGCGGGCAGCACCAGCGCGGGCGGCGAGGTGGGCGCGTCGGAGTTGACGAGCTCGATGCAGTCGAAGGTGAACTCCTGCCCGGCGGCGTTGAAGCCCGTCTTCTCGTCGAAGCCGAACTTCGCCAGCGGGTCCTTGCCGTCCTCGGGCCAGCGCGGGTGGTTCAGGATCACGACCTTGGCACCCTTCGCGCGGATGCCGGCCACGAGCTTTTTCCAGTCGGTCTCTTCGTGCGGCGGCACGGCCTTCCCCGGATCGAGCGGGAAGGCGTTCATGTGACCGTTGTCGGTCGTGACCTCGTTGCCGACCACGGGCGTGAAGTGACGCGTGAGCGCGAGCTTGGCCTGCAGCGGACGGTAGTCGGTCTGGTGGTTGTGGTCGGTCGCGATGGCGAGCTCGATGCCCTCGCCGGCCAGCGTCACCAGGCGCTCCTCGACGCTCGCGTCGCCGTGGCCGCTGTAGGTGAACGTGTGGATGTGCGTGTCGGCGGCGACCCAGCCCGTGGTGTCGACCTCGCGCTCGAGCGTGAGCGCGAGCTCGCTCCGGCCGCCGAAGACGACCTCGACTTCGCCGTGCTCGGCGCTCCACTCCATGCCACGCGAGGCCCAGATCTGGCAGCGCCCCTCGGGCACCTCGAGCGCGGCCACGCCGTCGGAGGTGTAGGCGATGCCCGGCCGCACGGCGGTCGTCGAAGCCTCGGCGTAGTAGAGGTCGATGAGCGAGCCGTCGGCGCGGGCCACGGTGACGCGCGCGGGCATCGGTTTTCCGCTCGAGCGCTCCGTCACGCGCACGTCGACCCGCCCGAGCCGCACGACCTCGCGCAAGCTCCTCTCGATCAGGCGCACGCGACCGACCGTCAGGTCGTCGTTCGGCTGGTCCTTGGCGCGCACGGTCAGCGTGTTGCGGCCGCGCTCGATCAGGCCCTTCGGCACGGGGTAATAGGCAACCAGGATCTCGTCGATCCCCTTCTTCAGCCGCGCGAACTCCTGGCCGTTGAGCTCGAGCGCCCAGTCGTTGTCGACGTCGCGCGCGGCGACCTCGAGCAGCCACTCGCTCGCGTTCGCCTGCGACTCGAAGACGATCTCGAGCGGCGATGGCTCCGGTCTGGCGGATGCTTCCGACCACTTCGGAGTCTCGTCGTCGCCGAGGTGGTGCATCCTCGCGTCGAGCACGCGCCCCTCCTGGCAGCCGCGACGCGCGGCGAACGCGAGCGCGCCGCTCGCGAGCACGACGAAGAGGATCCGGAGTAGAGACGCGCCGCTCGCGCTGGGCATGCAAGACGTTACCACGCCGCGTGCAACGGATTGCGCCGTACTTCGTGGACCGATAGCCTGAGGCGGTGCGCCGCGTTCTCTTGCTGATCTGGCTCACGCTGGTCGGCATCCAGCTCGCCCTCGGCTGCACCTGGATCGCGCAGAACTTCGACACGGTCCCCGACTACGGCGACACGGGGGACTACCTGCAACTGGCGCGCACGCTCGAGGTGGACGCCTATCGCGGCATCGCCTATCCCGCCTTCATCGCCGGCGTGAATCGTCTGCCGGGCGGCGCGGGCCTATTGCGTTCCGCGGGCCGGCCGGCGGCGGGGGGAAACAAGGTGAAGGCCGGCGTCGTCTATCTGCAGGTCATCCAGTGCCTCGCCAGCCTGGCCGGACTGCTGTATTTCCTGCGCGTCTTCGGCTCTCGCGCTGCATCGCAGGGCGGCTCGCCCTGGTTGGCGCGCGGAGTGGGACTGCTCCTGCTGCTGCTCGTCTTCTTCGATCCGCTGGTCGCGCACTTCGGCCTTGCGGTCATGACCGACAGCCTGGCGCTCTCGGGCTCGCTGGCCTTCTGTGCCGCGCTGGCCGACTTCGGGCTCGGCCGGCGCCGCCGAGGGCTCTCCGCCCTCGTGTTGCTCGTGGCCTTCGTGCTGACCGCCAGCCTGCGCGTCGAGAAGCGCTGGGTGCTCGCGTGCGCGGCACTCGCCACCCTGGTCGTGTGGCTGTTCCTGGAGCGCAAGCTGCCCCGCGAGGAGCGCTGGTTCTCCGTCGTTCGCGCCGCGCAGATCGCCGGGATCGTCCTGGTCGGGGGCCTCGCGGTCCTCTACCTGCACCGCAGTACGCACGTCGACAGCAAGCGCTGGCCCATGTACGACTCCATGCTCCACGCGCGGATCGTCTTCCCGAACGTGAGCAAGGTCTACGACGAGCTGCCGAAGAACGTCCAGTCCAAGCTGACCCGCAAGGAAGCCGAGCGC
>JANOGB010000442.1:0-4347 GCA_031413955.1 Planctomycetota bacterium
CCGACGAGCACACGAGCACGGTCTCCGCCAGGGCTCGGGGCATCGAAGCGATCAGGGCCCTGGCGGCGCGCGTGAAGCCATTCGCGACGTAGGCGCTGTAGCCGCCGATGAAGTCGATCCCGACCTCGCGCGCGGCCGCGTCCAGGGCACGCGCGAAGGGCGAGAGGTCCTCGGCCCCGCTGGCCGCGCCGATCCAGGCGATGGGCGTCACGGCGATGCGCTTGTTCACGATCGGCACGCCGTAGTCGCCGGCGATCGATTCGGCCACGCGCACCAGGTCGCGCCCGTGGTGCACGACCTTGGCGTACACCTTCTCGCAGGCCGACTCGAGGTCGGGGTCGGCGCAATCGAAGAGCGATATGCCGAGCGTGGTGGTGCGGATGTCGAGCGTCTCCAGCTCGAGCATGCGCACGGTCTCGAGGATCTCGCGCTCGGAGAAGCTCATGAGAAGAGAGAGCGAACCACAGAGGCACAGAGAGCACGGAGGCTCACAGAGGAAGAGGGAAGGACGGGGGAGAAGACCTCCGGGGCTTCGAGTCCCAGGAACTCGAAGCCCCGGAGGCCCATGGATTCTCTTCCTCTGTGCTCCTCTGCGTCCTCTGCGCCTCTGTGGTTCCTCTTGCTCTTCATACCCGGTGCATGAAGCGGAAGATCCGTTCGTTCATCACGCGCACCGCGAAGTCATCCGGGCTCGACATGCACTCGAGCGCGGTCTTGAAGGCGTCGAAGCTGGCGCCGCTCTCGAGCTCGACCGTCAGGATCATGTGGAAGTAGCCCTCCACCACTCTTTGCGAGACGTCGTTCACGTTGCCCTTCTGCTCGGCGATCTTGGCCGTGATCGCGGCCAGGACGCCGGGCCGGTTCTTGCCGACCGCGGTGACGATCGCGGCCGCCTCGAGCGCCGGGTTGTCGTGCGGCTCGGGCAGGTGCGGCAGGCGCTGGCGCGTGCGCTCGGCGTCGGGGCCGCGGTCCGGCGCGGGCTCCTTCCACGAACCGGCGCCCGTGCGGATCACCACGCCCGCCTGCTGCGCGGCCTCCAGCGCCTGCGGTGTCACGACCGTGCCCTCCTCGACCACGATCTCGGCCGCGTTGGCGCGCTGCACGTCCTCGGCCGTCAGGAAGCGACGCGCCATCAGGAGCTCCCCTCGCCGACCAGGAGCGGGCCTGCACTGGCGAGCCGGAACACGCGCGCGCGGCCGGCCTTGACCTGCACGACGTACTCGCCGTCCTCGGCCAGGAGCTTCTTCCACAGGGAATCGGCCGGCACCGCGGAGCTCAGGCCGGGCGAGCTCGTGCCGTCGCTCCACTTGACGCGGATCCCGCGCGTGAAGGCGAGCTCGAGCGCGGCCGGCGTCGCGATCGCCTCCTTGCCGAGCACGAGCTCCGAGCCCGCGGGGAGCTCGCGCACGTTCGCCTCGGTGTAGAGCAGCTTGGTCATGCGTCTCTACAGATGCAGCGACAGCTCGGGATGCGGGCGCGGGATCACGACCGAGCGCAGGAGTTTTTGCTTCGCCTCGGCGCTCTTCGCGGCCGCGGTCACGGCCGAACGCACGTCGCTGACCGGACCGATGACGGAAAGGAAGCTCTTGCCGTCCAGGCCGTTGGCGATGCGCAGGTCGAAGAGGTCCACCGTGGCGGTCTTGAGCGCAACGTCGGCCGCCACGATGGCCGCGGCCACCGTGCTGGTCTCGACCACGCCGATCGCGTCGAGCTGGCCGTCGATGTGCCCACCGCGCCGGCGCAGGGCGTCCTCGACCTGCTCGTGCACTTGCGGGATCAGCAGCTCGTCGACCAGGTCGCTGCCCGCGACCTCCGCCCCGCGGCGCAGCGCGCTGGTGACGTCCTGCACGGAGCCGGTGAAGAGCATCAGGTACTTCCCGGGCTGCACCGGCGAGGCGAACAGCAGCTCGACGTGCCCCTGCCACAGGACTGCGTCGGCAGTCTCCACGCCGCGCGCGACCGAGCACAGCTCGAGCAAGCCGATGCAGGGACCGACCGCGCAGTCCTCGCGCAGCTCGGGGTTGAAGTCGTTGCGGTTCATACGGTTCTCCTACGGTCGATCCTGCTCGGCGGTCTGGCCGACGTGCTCGCCGTCGATCAGCTCGGCGCCGTCGACCACGCCGACGATCGCGCACTGGAAGCCGATGTCGTGGCCCTTGCCGATGGCGTGGCGCGCGGCGCGGCCCATGACCACGAGTACGCGCTCGCCGAGGTCGGCGCCGATCGGGTCGACGGCCACCATCGTCTCCTTGTTCTGGGTTCCGCCGCGCAGGTACGGCTGCACGACGAGCAGGCGCAGGCCGGTGAGCGTGGCCTCCTTGCGCGTGGCCCACACCTGGCCCACCACGGTCGCGAGGTACATCAGCGACTCTCCGTTCCTTCCGGGATCGCCTCATCCGGGAACGCCGGGCTCCAGCCCGGCTCTGCTCTGGTTCTTCTTCCGTTTTCTCCGCTGGAACGGAGAGGAGGAAGAGGGAGCGCCGGGCTGGAGCCCGGCGCTCCCGGATGAGCAAGAAGAGAAGAGCGCAAGCACATCACGGGGTTTCCGTTCCTTGGGCGCGCTTGTAGTCGTCGAACCATGTGCGTCCGGGCACGCTGCCCTGGTCGACGATGCCGACGATCGCGGCCTCGTAAGCGAAGTCGCCGTCGCCCCCGAAGGCCACGCGCGCGGCCTTGCCGAAGGCCACGACCACGAGCTCGCCGCGATCGGCGCCCAGCGGGTCGGCCGCGATCACGGGCGTCACCTTGGGCGCGGCGGGGCCGTCGCTGTCGTCGACAGGCTCGATCACGAGCAGGCGCTTGCCCTCGAGGTCCTTCAGCTTGCGCGAGGCCCACACCTCGCCGATCACGCGGCCGAGGAACACGCTACTCGACCCCCCGGTTCTCGCGGCCCACGACGCCGGCCAGGGCGCGTTGCACGGCGCTCACCGCGGCCTCGATCGAAGCATCCGTGCCCGCCAGGCGCAGGCGGCCGACCGCGCCGTTGTTGCCGAGGCCCACCAGGCGCACGGAGGCGGCCTTTTCGGCCTCGTTGGCGGCCAGCAGCACCCAGATCGCGGGGTTGACCTCGAGCGTGTAGAGCGTGTCGCGCCCGAGCACGAGCATGCCCGCGCGGCTCTTGTTGATCATCATCGCCTGATGATCGTCGATGGCACGGATGATCTCGTCGGTCATCACGTTGGGCCGCAAGCCTTCCTCGGCGCGCACGCCGGCCGCGCTCAGCATCCGCCGTCCGGCCTCGCGCACCTGGCCCTGGTCGGGGCCGTGCACCTCGAGCGTGCCGTAGGAGCGCTCGGTGATCAGCGCGCCGGGCTTCACGTCGCAGCTCTTGAGCGCCACGTCGAGCAAGCGGTTGACGACGATCCCGGGCCGGACCTCGAGCCAGAAGGCAGTCTCGCCCGCGATGGGGAAAAAGCCGTCCGAGTTCGCCGCGACGGTGGCGGCGAACTGCGGCTGCATCTCGTCGATGACGAGCGCGCCGCGCAGCTCGATGGTCGGGGGCATGCTTCTGGTGTTTCTCTTTCTCCGTGTCCTCCGCGCCTCCGCGGTTGGCTCGAACGCACCGCGGAGGCGCGGAGAACGCGGAGTCAGCGCGGACCTACAGCTCGTCCCTCGGAATCGGCGGCAGGAACAGCTCGAGGTCCTCCGCCGGGCGCGGGATCACGTGCACGGCGATGAGCTCGCCCACGCGCTTCGCCGCCGCCGCGCCGGCCTCGGTCGCGGCCTTGACCGCGCCGACCTCGCCGCGCACGAGCACGGTGATCAGCGCGCCGCCGCTCTTCTCCTTGCCGAGCAGGGTCACCTTGGCCGCCTTGCACATCGCGTCGGCGGCCTCGATCGCGCCCACGATGCCTCTGGTCTCGATCATGCCCAGTGCGATCAGGCTCTCTTCGGTTTCAGCCATTTCGTTTCTCGTGTGGAGTCGGTGTGGGTCCAGTCGGTGGTCGGATCAGACGCGGGCGTTCACGCCATGCAGGCCCCGCTCTGCACGTCGTGGTGACGGCAGCCGAGGCAAGGACCGAGCGGGCAGCCGCTGCCAGCGTGGGCGAGGATGCCGAGGATCTCCTGGGGCGTGAGCGCGGTGCCGACGTAGGCAGCGGAGGACTTCGTCGGCGCTGCAGACGGGAGCGAGGCGGGGCGGGAGCTCTCGTGCATGAGGCGCGGCGCAATGCCCGTGGGCGCCGGAAGTGCGGAAGGCGCGGCGACAAGGGTGGCGCGCGACTCCAGCCCGCGCGCCTCCGTGAAGCGCGGCGCAGCGCGGGCGCTGCGTTCCGGGCGCGGCATCACGGGCGGATTGCCGGTCCAGTTGCTCTTCGGCTCCTCATCCGGGAGCGCCGGGCTCCAGCC
>JANOGB010000443.1:0-10491 GCA_031413955.1 Planctomycetota bacterium
GCCACCGAGCAGGAGCTCCTCTACTACCGCGATCATCTGGGCGAGCTCGCGGTCGACCACGTGCTGCTGACCTTCCACCTGAACGACTACGAGACCACCCCGGTCGTGTTCGAGGCGGATGGGGAGGTCGTCAAGGTCCACGCCAAGATCGGCAGCGCCTCGCCCAGCCCCTGGCTGATGCAGAGCAGCTTCCTCTACCGCTTCGTCTGGACACGGGGCGTGCGCCTGACCAGCCCTAGCCGCCCCGCGGCGATCGAGGCAGAGGTCGCGCGCGACCTGGCGGCGCTGCGCGACCTGGTGCACGCGCGCGGCGCGGAATTCACCGTGCTGGTCCTGCCCTGGATCCAGGAGTACGCCGAGTGGCCGGAGCCGAAGCCCCGGCACCACGAGCTCACCTTGCGCACCCTGGGCGAGCTCGGCATCCGTCATTTCTCCTTCCTCGAGACGCTCGCGCAGGCCCTGGCCGCGGGCGTCCCGATCCACGAGATGAAGAACGATCCACAGCACCCCAGCCTCGAGTTCGCACGCCGCATGGCAGCCGACCTGGTGGCGACGGGCTTCCGGCCCTGAAGCCGCCGTGGACCAGCGCTTTCAGGGCGGCTCGACGCCCGCGGCCCGCAGGCCGACGAGCACGGCCCGGACGCGCGCCTCGTCCGTCTCCCAGTGCGCCCACTCCTCGCCGACGCGCACGGCGCTCGCAAGTTTCACGTGCGGGTTCCGCCGGCGCGCGGGGCTCTCGCGCCGCGGCGCGGCCGAGAAGTGCAACGCGCCCACGCCAGTCGCGCGCACGATCTCGCCGGCGTTCTCCGCGCGCACGCCCCCGGCCGCGACCACCTCGATGCGCCCGCGCGCCGCGCGCACGAGCCGCGCGATGCAGGCCAGGCCCGCCCGCGCGCTGGCTTCCTGTCCGGAGGTCAAGACGCGCCGGACTCCCAGCCGCACCAGGGTCTCGAGCGCTTGCTGCGGGTCGCGCACGAAGTCGAAGGCGCGGTGGAACGTCACGGCGAGCGGCCGCGCACGCTGGATCAAGCTCGTGCAGCGTGCCTCGTCGATCTCGCCCTCGGCCGTGAGGCAGCCCAGGGCCACGCCCGCCGCGCCGAGCGCGCGTGCGTGCTCGACATCGCGCTCGAGGACCGCGAACTCGTCCCCCGTGTACAGGAAATCGCCGCTGCGCGGCCGCGCCAGGGCCACCACCTCGATGCCGGCCACGGCCACGGCCGCGGCCAGGCACCCGCTGCTGGGCGTGAGACCGCCCTCGCCCAGGGCGCAACACAGCTCCACGCGTTCCGCGCCCGCGCTGAGCGCCGCGCGCACGCCCCCGATGCTCTCGACGCAGACCTCGAGTACGACCATACTGCGGACGCTAGTGATCCTCGCGCTCCGCTCCAACCTTTGCGGCTGGAAAGCCGGACTCCGGAGAAGAGGCGCGTGGACCATGGCCTTGTCCGCACTCGGTGCTTGCGGGTGCCGCTCGGTGGCGGAGCGCGAGTTTGCCCTGGCGCTCTCGGCCCAGGCCCTGCCGGGCGCCGGCGCCGGAATCGCGCTGACGCAAGCCGTGCTCGAGCGCGGCGAACGCCGCATCGACTTCGAGCTCGGACTGGAGCGCCAGGAGCTCGCCGACGAGAGCAGCGCCGGCGATGACTGGACGCGCATCTGGGCCGGACTCTCCTGCGCGGGGGCCCGGACCAGCGCGGGTCTCCAGGGACATGCTGGCGTGACCTGGTTGCGGAGCGAAGGCCAGCCCAGCGTCCTCCCGGACCCGGGCGACTACGGCGGGATCTACCTGGGTGCCGGCTGGATGTTCGCGCTCGCTCCGGCGCTCTCCATGGGTCCGGACGTCACGCTTCTCTGGGTTGACGCGGAAGGCGACCGCAGTGGTTCTGCCGCCGTGGCCGAGCTCGCCTGGCGCTGGGTCTGGCAGCTGTGAGGAGCGCGTGTGCGCATCCGGGCCGGGCGCGATCGTTATCGTTCTCCCCTTCCAGCAGCCGATCTCCGCTCTCTCCTGGCACGATGATTCCTTTCGCCCGCACGTTCGCGCTCCTCGCAGGGCTCTTGCTCACGGGCGCCTGCTCGTGCGCGGAAGAGCCGCCCGCGGCGGCCAGCGGCGTGCGACTGGACCTGCTCGCGCGCCAGCCGGATGCGAGCATCGAGCTGCCAGGCCCGATCCTGCCGCGCGGCGACGTGCCCGGCACCTCGACCTTCGGCGCGAGCGAGGGCCCGGGCTGGTCGCAGACGGATCACAAGCTCGCGGACGGGAGCCACTATCGCGAGACCAACCAGGGAACGGCTTTCTTGATCCTGCCGGCCACGCGACCGTCCGCGCGCGAGCTCGTGCTCGGGTTGTGGTGCGCGCTTCCAGCCGAGACGCAGCCCGCGCGCGTGCGTGTGCGTCTCAACGACGTGGAGCTCGTCGCGGGCGGTCTGGAGCTCGGGCGCGAGCCGGGGCTGGTGCGTATTCCGGCGCCTGCGCAGGCCTGGGTGCGCGGCGACAACCGGCTGGAGCTCGGCGTGCCCGAGATCGAGCGCGCCGGCCAGCGCCTGTGGGACAAGCTGGCTCTGGCGAGCGTCCACTACGGCGCCGAGGCGCGCCTGACGCTGGACACGCTGCAGGGCTCGGCGCGCTTCGTCGACGGCACCGGCGCGCGCTACGTGCTCGAGCTCTCGGGCGCGGCCATGCTGAGCCTGGCCGGGAGCGCGAACGGTTCCGGACTGCTGCTCGTCCACAGCGGTAGCCTCGACCCGCGCACCGGCAGGGTCACCCTGGACGAGGGTGATCCGGCCGCGTTTCCGGCCGAGAACGGCCGGGTGGCGGGCCTGCTGCCCCTCACCCACCGCCCGGGCCGGGCACGCGTGGTGGAGCTGGAGTGGCTCGCGCCGGAGGGCGCCGAGCTCCTGTTGACCGAGCTCGAGGCACGCGAGCAGGTGAGCGCGCCGCGCCCGCCGATCGTGCTCGTCAGCATCGACACCTTCGCCGCACGGCATCTCGCGTTGCACGGCTACGCGCGCGCGACCTCGCCCGAGCTCGAGCGGCTCGCACAGGACGCGCTAGTCTTCGAGCGCTGTCTCACCAATGCGCCCTGGACCCTGCCCAGCTACCTGTCCTTGCTGAGCGGCCTCTTCCCGCGCGCGCACTGGCTCGAGCTCGAGGGCGCCGACGTGACGCCCTTCGACCGCTGGCAGCTCGCCGACAGCCGCTGGACGCTGGCCGAGGCCCTGCGCGCGCGCGGCTACCGCACGGCAGGCTTCGTCGACACGCAGTGGCTCTCGCCGATCTTTCGCTTCCAGCAGGGCTTCGACACCTACAACGGCGAAGGCGCTCTGGCCTCGTTCGCCGACCACCGGGCGCACATCCGCCGCATCGTCGCGGAGCTCGTGCCGGCCTGGCTCGACGGTGGACGGCCGGACTCGCCGCCGTTCCTGTTCCTGCACGCGCTCGACGCACACGGACCCTACCTGCCGGACGAGCCGTTCCGCGACACGTTCTCGCGCGACCTGCCCGCCCAGCGCAGCCTCGTCGCGGCGGGCTCGAACAACGAGACCTACCGCAGCATGCCCGACTGGATGGGACGCACCTTCGCGCCGGACGACCAGCAGCGGCTCCCGTCCGAGCTCCCGCTCGAGGACACGATCGCGCGCTACGACGAGACGCTGCTCGAGGTCGATCACTTCCTCGGACGCCTGTTCGCCGAGCTGCGCGCGCGCGGGCTCTATGACGAAGCCGTCATCGCCGTCACCGGCGACCACGGCGAACACTTCGGCCCGGACGCCTTCGGGCACGGCGTGATGCACGAGGACGTGCTGCACGTGCCGCTGCTCCTGAAGCTGCCGGGCAATGCGCACGGCGGCCGGCGCGTGCGTCAGGGCGTGCAGCTGGTGGATCTCTACCCGACCTTGCTCGAGCTCGCCGGAGCGAACACGAGCGCCGCTCACCTGCACGGCAGCTCGCTACTGTCGCGCATCACGGAGTCGGCGTCGGCCGACGAGCGCGCGCTGTTCAGCGAGGGCGGCCACATCGAGCAGTACGCGCTCACCCAGGGTTGCTGGCGTCTGGTCGAGGAACGGCCGGGCTCCGAGTCGAGCGAGTCCTCGCTGCTCACCCACCCGCGCGTTGACGACGCGTGGTACCGCGCCAACGCGCCCGAGCTCCTGACGCGCCCGCTCACCCGTGAGCTGCTCGACGAGCTGAAGGCCCGCCCCGGGTTCGCAGCGCGCCTGGCCGAGCTGCGCGCGCTCCTGGCAGGACCGTACTACACGCTCCACGACCTGTGCCACGATCCGCGCGCAGAGAACGACCGCGCAGCCGCCGAGCCGGAGCGCGTCGCGCGCATGCGCAGCTTGCTGGAAACCGAGAAACAGCGCGCGCGCGCGGCACGCGTGGAGGCCGATGCGTTCCTCGCGCGGCCGACCCTCTCGCCCGCCGCGCGCGCGGAGCTGGAGAAACTCGGCTACGGCTCGGGCACGGATACGGATACGGAGTCCGAACGCGACCCCGGCGCTCCTCCCGGGGAGTGAGCGCCACGCGCAAGGATCCACCGGGTTCCCGGAAGTCCGTCCCGTCTAAAGACCGCGCTCCGGCCCAGCCGACAGCCTTGCGCGGTCCACCGCGCCCGCGCGCGACCATGGACGCGATCGCACCGCTGGGGCACCGGGCCGACGGACGGGAAGGACTTTCTCGCCGCGCGCCTTCCCCACCGTAGCGGTCCAGCCAGCGACTCGAGCTCCGACGTGACGTCCTCCGCCATCGAAACCCCCACCACCGAGGTCGCCACCGCGCCCGGTGCCGCGCCCAAGCAGCGCCTCTCCACGGTGCAGATGCTGCACCTGATGCGCCTGGAGATGGATCGTGCGCTGAAGCACGGCTACCCTATCTCGGCTGTGGTGGTCGGTCTCGACGGCTTCGAAGAGGAGCACCACCTGCCCTGGCGGCGCGCGCTCATGCCGGCCATCTTCAGGGAGCTCAAGGCGGTCACCTTCCAGAACGACGTGCGCGGTCTCGGCGTGTGGACCGAGCGCTTCCAGCTGGCGCTCTTCCCGCACGTCACGCCGGACCGGCTGCTCAAGCTGGCCGAGGACCTGGTGGGCCGAGCCGGGAGCCTCAGGGTGCCGGGCGTGCCGGAGGACGTGCGCTTCACGCTCTCGGCCGGGATCGCCCACAACCTGCACCCGGGCCCGATGTCGTTCGACACCCTGGTCGAGGAGGCAGAGGCCGGCATGGGCCTGGCCCAGGCCGGAGGCGGCAACCGCGTGGTGCAGGCACGCGAGGTCGAGCGCGAGCTCGACAAGCTGCGTGAAGAGGTCGACAGCCAGATCCAGGAGATCCAGGAGTTCCAGTCCAAGCTCTTCGCCGACGTCGAGGGCCAGGAAGAGCTGTGGGGCAACCAGCTCGTCACCAAGGTGATCGAGCTCTTCAAGCGCGAGCCCGAGAAGTCCGAGGGCGTGCTGCGCGTCGAGAAAGAAGTGATCGCGCTCCTGCGCTCCGAGGTCGCCGTCTGGCGCGAGACCTCGACCGCCAGCCGCATGATCGAGACCCAGAAGACGATCGATCAGCTCGAGCGCCGCGTGGCCAAGCTGACCGAGAGCCTGGGCCTGACCGAGGCCGAGCTCAAGCGCGTGGCGCAGATGAAGAACATCGACCTCGGGGTCGCCTCGATCTACCGCAACGTCCAGGGCTTGAGCGCGGGCGATGGCGGTGCCGAACAGAAGAAGGAGATGCTCAAGACCATCTTCGATGCCAACATGAGCCTACGGGCCCAGCTGGCTTCGCTGTCCTGAACGAGTCCACCAGAAGCCGTTACGCCGGGGCTCGCCCTGGCCCGTACCAAACCCGACACCATGACCGATTCCAAGCACAAGAACAGGAAGACCGAGGGCGAGGAGACCCCTTTCGAGGGCGCCTCCACGGCCACGGCTGAACACGAGAAGGCCGAGGGCGTGCTCTACCTGGGCATCGACTTCGGGACTTCCCACACCTCCGTCGCGGCCTCGAACGGCGTGCGCGAGACGATCTCGTCGCACGTCGGCTATCCGAAGGACGTGGTCAGCCGCAAGCTCCTCAAGAAGGACGTGCTGTTCGGTGACGAGGCGATGGAGAAGCGCCTGTCGCTGAACTTCTTCCGTCCGCTGGAGATCCTCAAGACCAAGAACCACGACCGCGAGGACTTCCAGGCCAACCTCAAGGCGGCGCAGGATCTGCTCAAGGAGATCATCCGCCTGGCCAAGCCGCGCAAGGACGAGCTGGTCTACGGCGTGATCGGCGTGCCGGCCCAGGCCTCGATCCACAGCAAGGACGCGATCATCAAGACCGCCAAGGAGGCGCTCGATTCCGTCATGCTGTGCTCGGAGCCGTTCGCGGTGGCTTACGGCCTCGACATGCTCGACGACGTGCTGGTGATCGACATCGGCGCGGGCACCACCGACCTGTGCCGTATGCACGGCACGATGCCGGAGGAGTCCGACCAGATCACGATCTACCACGCCGGCGACTGGGTCGACCACCGCTTCGCCGAGCTGATGGTCGAGAAGCACGCGGAAGCCCAGTTCACGATCCAGATGCTGAAGGAGATCAAGGAGCGTCACTCCTCGGTCGACGAGCGCGTGGAGCCGGCCCTGGTCGAACTGCCGGTCAACGGCAAGCCGACCCAGTTCGACGTCACGGCCGAGCTGCGCGAGGCCTGCCAGGGCATGGTGCCGCCGATCGTGGAAGGCCTGAAGAAACTCGTCGGGACCTTCGACCCCGAGTTCCAGAAGCGCCTGAAGAACCGCGTCCTGCTCGCGGGCGGCGGCAGCCAGATTCGCGGCCTGCACCTGGCCATCGAGCGCGAGATGCTGAGGCAGCTCGGCGGCGGCAAGGTCAGTCGCATCCAGGAGCCGGTCTACGGCGGCTCGAACGGGGCCCTGAAGATCGCTCACGACATGCCGGCCGAGTACTGGGAAAAACTCAAGTAGCTCGCCGGTCCGGGGGAGCGCTCGGCGGGAAAACCGCCTGGCGCGAACCCGGTGCCTACGGCCCGTGCCGCGCCGGAAGCGGCTCGTTCAGGACCGGCCCGACGCACAAGCGCCGGGCCGGTTCTTTCGTTCCTCCTCAACTGGGAGCGCCGGGTTCCAACCCGGCTCTTCTTGAACGAGAGACGGACGAGAACGGAAAGAAAACGGAGCCAGGCTGGAGCGGTCCCAGGAGAAGCGAGACCGCGTTGCGCTCTACTCCCTCAGCGCTGCGCGACGCTGAGCCGACTCGCCGCGGCGCCGGAGCCTTCGGCGATCGTAACGCGCGTCCCGGCCGCGAGAGCGGTGAAGCGCTCGACCTTGCCCAGCGGCCAGGTGATCTCGAGCTCCTCGACCCGCTCGAGCGTGCCCAGGCCGAAGACCAGCGTCGGATCCGAGCTCGAGAGAAAACCCTGGGTCACGCCCGCCAGACGCAGCTGCGCGCGTCCGCCGGCACGAGCGATCACGCGCGCACCCACCGCCGCGCGATTCGCGCCGGCTCCGATCAGCACGACCTCGAGCCGACGTCCGACCGTACCGTCGTTGCGGAGCAGGCGCGGCGGCCCATCGAGATTCTCGATCAACAGATCCAGATCGCCGTCACCGTCCACGTCGCCCGTCGCCGCCCCGCGCCCGGCGTGCTTGGCGGCCCAGGCGCGCCCGCCGCGTCCGGGCGGCTGACGAAAACGGGTCCCGTCCCACTCGAAGAGCTGCGCGGGCTGGCGGTACTCGGTACCCAGGCGGAAGCGATCGACCTGCGGGTACACGTGGCCGTTGACCTCGAAGAGCTCCGGGTCGCCGTCCAGGTCGAAATCCACGAAGCCGGTGCCCCAACCGAGCTCCTCCATCGTGGGCCCGGCGAGGCCGAGCGCCTGCGAAACGTCCAGGAAGAATCCGCCCTCCTCGCCGCGGTAGAGCGTCGAGTAGTCGTCGGCGAAGTTGGTCACGTACAGGTCCGGCCGGAGGTCGCCGTTGAAGTCCCCGAGCGCCACCCCCATGCAGGCCTGGGGCCGGCCGTCGATGCTGAAGGCGAGACCCTGGCGCAGAGCCACGTCCTCGAAGCGCTGCCCTTCGAGATTGCGCCAGAGGTTGTTCGCCACCGAGTCGTTGCCCACGAAGAGATCGATCCAGCCGTCGAGATCGAAGTCGAGCGCCAGGTCCTGGAAGCCGAACAGCTCGTCCACCAGGCCGAGCTCCGCGCTCGCCTCACGGAAGCGCAGTCCGCCCTCGTTGACGAAGAAGCAGTCGGGCGCTCCTGGCAGGCCCTTCGGGCCCTTCATCACCTCGACGCCCTGGTAGACCGTGGTCGGGCGCTCGGCGAGCCATCTCGCCTCGTCGAAGACGACGTAGTTCGCGACGTGCAGATCCAGGTCTCCGTCGCGGTCGAAGTCGAGGAAGCAGGCGCCCGTGCTCCAGCTCTCGACCGCGAGTCCAGCCTCGTCCGTGCGCTCGCGGTAGGTGCCCTTGCCGTCGGCCACGTAGAAGGTGTTGCGCCCGTAGTTGGTGAGATACAGCTCGCTCCAGCCGTCGCCGTCGACGTCGCACACGCGCACGCCGTTGGTCCAGCCACGCTCGTCGATCCCGGCCGCGGCGGAACCGTCGGTGAAGCGCCCACCTCCGTCGTTGAGGTACAGGGCGTCGGAAGGGTTCGCGGCGCGCGCCTGTCCGAGCCGCCCGCCGTTCGTCAGGTAGGCATCCAGGTCGCCGTCGTGGTCGTGATCGAAGAGCGCACAACCGCCGCCCACGGTCTCGGGCAGGAACGGCTTCTCGGGCGAGCCCGAAACCTGCTCGAAGCTTGCCAGGCCCGACGCCTCGGTCGCGTCGCGGAAGCGATACGGACCGTCGTCGGACCAAGCACTCTCCGCGGGAGCCTCGTGCGCGCTGGTGAGCGCAACGCTGGCCGGCTCCTCGCCGCAGGCACCCGACAGGGCGAGCGCAAGCGGGACGCCGGCGCGGGTCCTCAAGACCCTACTGGCCCTCGTCGGGGGCCGACTCTTGCGCCGGCTCCGGAGCAGACGTGACGCCCAGGGCGCGGGCCTTGTCGAACAGCCGCGTGGCGTCCTGCGCGCGGCCGACCTCCTGGCACACCTCGGCCAGGGACCAGAGCGAGGCGCCGTCGGCCACCGTCTCCACCGCGCTCACCAGCTCCAGGGCGCTGGCTTCGTCTTGCGTCTCGGCATAGAGGCGCAGGAGCTCGAGCTTCGGATCGAGGTTGTCGGGCGCCAGGAACTCGGCCTCCTTGAGGTGGTTGGTGGCGTTCACGTAGTCCTGCAGGTGCCGGCGCACGATGCCGCAGTAGAGGTGGCTGAGCGCGTTGCTGGGGTCGATGTGGATCGACCTCAGGAACCAGCCAATGGCTTCCTCCCAGTTGCCCACCGCGAAGTACATCTCACCCAGGCGCTGCAGCGCCTGGGCATCACCCGGGTTCTGGTTCACGTTGCGCCGGCGGCGCTGCAGCTTCTTGTCGTACTCCATCCAGCTCTCCATGCCGGCGCGCGCGCGCTCCTCGCAAGCTGCGTCACCCAGCCGGGCACACACCTGGGTCAGGCGTCCGAAGAGCTCCGGCTCGGTCGGGTTGAGCGCGATCGACTTCTCGTAAGCGGCGCGCGCGCCGGCCAGATCATTCAACGCCTCCAGCGTCTGCCCGAGCTGGAAGTACGTGCCCGCTTCGTTCGGGGCGCCCTCGATCGACTTCTCGAAGCTGGCACGCGCGGCCTCCATGTCGGCCCCGTCCTTCTGCACGCGCCCGAGGGTTTTCCAGGCCAGGAAGTGCTTGGGATTGAGCTCGACCGCCTTCTGCAGACTGGCGCGCGCCTGGTCGGAGTCGTTGCGGAGGTAGTAGGTCTTCCCGACCCAGAAGCGGTAGTGGTCGTTGCTCGGTTCCAGCTCGCAGGCCTTCTCGAGCGATGCCAGCCCCTTGTCCAGGATGTCGAGGTCGCGCGCCTGCGAGCCGATGTTCTGCGACGAGAGGTGCACCTGCAGCTTGCCGAGCTCGAAGAACGCCTCCGACATCTTCGGATCGAGCTCGGTCGCGCGCTGGAACTCGGACAGCGCCTTCTCGGGCTCGCCCTTCAGGAGCAGCTGCAAGGCCGTCTGGTAGGCCAGCAGGCCGCTGGCCGCGCCCTTGGAGGGCTTCTCCCCGGCCTTGCCGCGCACCTCCGGAGTGCCGCCCTGGGCGGGGGTCGTCTTGTCCGCCACGGCGCCCTTGCCGGTACTGGTGCTGCCTGTCTCCTGCGGAGGGGCCTCGTCCGTGCCGCAAGCCTCCAGGGCGAGGCCCAGCGCGAGGACGGCGCAGGCGCGGACGGCGGATCGAAGCGGGTGCCAGGCGATCTTCATGGTTGGAGGGAAGCCGGAGGGGTCGGAGCGAGCCCGAACAGGATAATGCCACGACTCGCCAGACCAAGGTTCGGCCCTCCCCTACGAAACGACGGCCCCCTCCGTCCAGCGGTTGCCGGGCGGAGGGGGCCGGATCGAAACGGACCGGTTTCTGGCCGTTTGGCTAGAAGACCT
>JANOGB010000444.1:0-1529 GCA_031413955.1 Planctomycetota bacterium
TGCTTGGTCTCGGTCGTGATCCGGTGCTGCCGGCCGACGAACGAGAACCCCTTGCCCAGCTCCAGGAGGAATCTCTGGAGGTTGTCGACGATGGCCGCTTCGAACTCCGCCTCGCTGAAACCAGGGGGCATGGGCAAGCCGAGGAATTCGAGCACGTAGGGATCCTTGAGGTGGTCCGAGGGTAGGACGGGCTCCGCTGAGGCAGGCTCACGGGCAGCGCCAGGCCGCTTCCGCCGGGAGACGAGCAACCGCTCGTAGTACAGCGAGTGGATGTTCCGCTCCAGCTCGCGCGTGCTCCAGTGCTGGTCCGCTACTTCGCGGATGTAGTACTCGCGGGCCTCTCGGTTCTCGACGCGCATGATCAGCCGGTGGTGCGTCCAGCCCAATTCTCTACGCAGTGCGTAGAGAATCCGCGCCGAGGGGTACGTCAGGTAGAACTGCCGGAAGTTCCAGACGTTCGACTCGGAGAAGCCCCGGCCGAACTCCGCGGCCAGCTCGCGGGACAGGACGCGGATGAGCTGCTCCCCGTAACCTGCGCGCGCCCGCCCCTTCTGCTCCTCCTCGACGATCCGCTTGCCGATCCGCCAGTGGGCTTCGACCATCGCGAAGTTGACGGCCAGGAAGGCCTTGGACCGGGCCTTCCGGACGATCTCGCGGATGTCACGAAGGAGCACCGCCTCGCTTGCCAGACGCTTGCCCCGCCCGCTCTGTGATCGCTGCGGTTTCATTCCGCCCACCCTGGTATCTCGGTAGAGAACTCCTGCCGGCGCCGAGGGCGCCCTTGGAACCGACGGGGAAGCCCGGGAGCCCTCCCTTCGAGGTCGATGACTGCCCTCGACCTGCAAGGTGTCGCGATTTCCGCCGAATCGAGCGCGGTGGGACAGCGAAGTCAGCGCCGCCGGCAGATCTGGCCGATCCCGACCGGGGTGAAGAGCCCGACCGTGACCGGCGCGCGCCCGCTGACCCCGAGCCGCAGCGTCGCGGGCAAGACCTTGGGGTTCGGCACCGCGAACGAGGTCAGGACGGTCGGAGCGGTTCCGCCGCCGTTGTTCGACGTTCCCGCGACGACTCCGGCCACGCAGGCGGAGATCGTCATGGCTATCGAGATGAGGAGCGCGGGCTCGAGGCACGGTCTCCACGAGCGAACGAGATCGTTCCTCGTGTTCATTGCGCTCAGCGGCCGCCGAAGAAGACCGTCAGGTTGTTGCCGAGCCCGTTCGCCGAGACGAGGTCCTGGTCGCCGTCCCCGTCGAGGTCCGCCGCCGCGACCGAGAAGGGGTTCGTCGTCGGGAAGCCGCCGAGCGTGAGCGGAGTGGCTGCGAAGCTCCCAGGCGAGAGCTGGAAGAAGACCGTCAGGTTGTTGCGGTTCGCCGAGACGAGGTCCTGGTCGCCGTCCCCGTCGAGGTCCGCCGCCGCGACCGAGAAGGGGAAGTTCGTCGTCGCGGAGCCGCCGAGCGTGAGCGGAGCCGCCACGAAGCTCCCGGGCGAGAGCTGAAAGAAGACCGTCAGGTTGTTGCCTTCGGAGTTCG
>JANOGB010000445.1:0-27968 GCA_031413955.1 Planctomycetota bacterium
CTCACGGCCGGTCATACCAGCGCGGAGCGCCGCCGCGTCGCCCTGCGCGGCGTCGCCATCGCGGCCGGTGTGCTGCTCGGCTTCGCGCTGGTGGGCGAGCTCCTGCTCGGCGCGCTGGGGATCGAGCTGGCCGCCTTCCGCATCGCGGGCGGCGTGCTGCTGCTCTTGCTCTCGATCGACATGGTCATGGTGCGCCACTCGGGCCTGCGCACGACGACCGAGAGCGAGGAGCAGGAGAGCGGCCAGCGCGCCGACATCTCGGTCTTCCCGCTGGCGATCCCGCTGGTCGCCGGTCCGGGCGCGATGACCTCGGTCGTGTTGCTCATGAGCGAGGCCGGCGGCGCGCTCGCGCCCTCGCTCGTGGTCCTGTGCGAGCTGGCCCTCGTGCTCACCCTCACGCTGGTCTGCTTCCTCTCGGCCGGCAAGCTGATGAAGGTGCTCGGCATCACCGGCGTCAACGTGGTCACGCGCGTCGCGGGCCTGCTGCTGGCCGCGCTCGCGGTGCAGTTCGGGATCGACGGCGTGCTGGCCGTCGTGCACGGCGCTTCGAAATGAGCGGCTGAAAACCCCGGCTCGGATCGGGGTGACTACGCCGTCACGCCGCGCTGCGTGTACGGGTACTGCGGGAAGACCGCAGACAGGTTGGTGACGCCCAGTTTCTCCAGGAGCACCTCGCCCACGATGTCGCGGTAATCGATGGTGATGGCCAGGTCGCCCTGGTCGAGGTCGACGACACCGAGCCCCGGCCAGTCGGCGATGACCTGTCCGCCGTTCACGCCGCCACCCATCACGAACATGGCATTGCCGTGGCCGTGGTCGGTGCCCGCGCTGCCGTTCGCCTTGACGTGGCGGCCGAACTCGGACAGGCACACGAGCACGTAGTCGTCGAGATAGCCGAGCAGGTCGAGGTAGAAGGCCTCCAGCGCGCGCGTGAGGTCGTCGAGCAGCCGGGCCATGTTGCCGAAGACGGGGCCGAGCGACGCATGCAGATCCCAGCCCTCGACGTCGATCGTGACCACCTCGACGCCGATCGCCCCCTTGATCAGTGCGGCGGTGTTCCGCAGCCGGCTTCCGACCAGCGAGACCGGATACTGCGCCCCGTTCTCGGGCGTGTAGTTGACGAAGTCGATGCCACCCAGCCCGAACGAAGCGATCGTATCCAGAGCGGCCGTACCGACCGGAGCACCGCGCTGCCCATAGGCGTCTTCGATTGCGGCCAGGCGCCGGTCCGCGGTGAGCGGGCGACCCGGGAACTGGAAGTTGGCCATGTTGGGGATGGGCAGCGTGTCGGATGCGCCTCGCAGCGTGTACGGCAGGAGGCTGCTGGTTCCGATGGCGCGCAGCTCGCCCGTCGCCTGGGCTGCCGTGTGCTGCAGATAGCGCGTGATCCAGCCGGTGGTGATGACCCCCTCGGGCAAGGTCGGATCGCCGCTCTCCATGCGTATGAAGGCCTCGAAGTGCGAGCGCGTCGTATCGTCCGAGCCGCAGGCGTGCACGACGGCGAGATGCCCGTTCGAGTAGGGCGTCAGGAGCGGCGCGGCCGAGGGTGCGAGCCCGAAGAACCCATCCAGATCCCGCGCTCCGTTGGTCGGCCCCGGAGGCTGGATGGCCAGGCTCGGGCGCCGGACGTAGAGGTCGCCGTCGCCGTAGGGCACGACCGTGGTCAGGCCATCCATGGCGTTGCGCAGGAACACGTGCACCAGCACGGGCTTGTTGCTCCCGCCCCGGGAAGAGGCCGTGGCCTGTCCCGACAGTACGGTCGCGGCCGCCAGGGAGGCCGAGCCGCCCAGCAGCGTTCGGCGCGACAACCCCGGCCTGGATTGGAGCTGCTTCTTCTTGTCGTTCTTCATGGCAAGTCTTCCTAGCACCACTGGAAACCCGGGAGGGACACGCCGAGCGAGAGACAATCGAACATGGCGTTGATCTCGAAGACGCCGCTGTACTCGTCGATGAACTGTTGCAAGACCTCCACCTCGTGCGGCGTGAGGGTCTGGCCGAAGATGCGCTCGTTCATGCGCGCCGCCAGGCCAGCTCGATCGGCTTCGCCGAAGAAGCCGAGCTTGGCCTTCAGGGCGGGATACGTGGGCAGGCGCACCCCGGGGATCGAATGGTTCACACCGGCGCCCGGCTTGAGGAACTGGGCGGAGAAGGCCCAGCGCGGCAGGAGCGAGGTGCCCCAGTGGTGCACCGTGTCCGGATATCCGTCGGGCTGCGCGTGGTCGAAGGGCATGTGCCCCATTCCGGGCAGGTAGAAGAGCAAGGACCCGAGCGGGTTGGTGACGTTGGCGTCGAAGGCGCGCAGGAGCGACGTCATGTAGTGGAACGGCCGCCGGAACTTCGGGTCGAACACGGGTGAGGACCAGCCCATGTTCTTGCGCGCCAGGATCACGCGCAGCATGGCCTTGATGTCGCCATTCGTGGCCAGATAGGTCTCGGCCACCTGGTCGACCAGGCTCTGCGGCGGCGCGGGCGTCAGCAGCCAGCGGATCATCTTGCGCGCCAGGAAGCTGGCCGTGCTCGGGTGCGCGCTGACGACGTCGATCACCTTCTGCGCGTCATGCCGTCCGGTCGAGTTCCCGTCGAGCGTGGCCGCATGCGGGGCGCTGGTGATGACGGTCCCCAGGACGAACTTCTTGCCGCCCGTGTGCCGGCGGCCGTCGAACCTGCCGCGCAGCCAGTCGGGCGAGCTCTGGTCGGGCTCGAGTGTCCAGCCGGTGAAGCACTTGGCGACCTCGGTGACGTCGAACTCGTTGTAGCCACCGTGCACGCCGAGCGAGTGCAGCTCGAGCAGCTCGCGTGAATAGTTCTCCTGCACCTCGCCGGCCACGTTGAGCCAGTTGTCGAGGTAGTAGAGCATGGCCCCGCCGTGTGCGCAGCGGGAGAGCATGGCCGGGAAGGACCCGAGCGCGTGGGCGCGGATCACGTCGCGATCGTGCTCGGGCAGGAACACCCACTCGAGATTGTCTTTGTTTTGATCGATGCAGAAGTGGTCGTTCCAGAACTCGACCATGCGCTCGAAGAGCTGGCGCTTCGAGTGCACCGCGCGTAACAACGCGGCACCCTTGAACTGGAAGTAGGGTGTCGAGAACTCGTCGATGTACGTGTCGTACAGCTCCTTCGGGCTCATCTCGAGCGTCGGGAAGAACTGCAGGCGCTCGTCCATGTCCGCGTCGTCGAGCGCGAGGTGGTCGAGCTGCTCCTCCAGGTACGCCTCGTAGCCCAGGGCCTGCGCGCGCTCGTACTCGGCCAGGTTGAAGCCCTGCGTGATACGGTGCACGAGCGCGAGCAACGGATCGCGGTGCGGCGCGCGCTGGGGCGTCGTGAGCGGACTCGAGGACCCGCCGGTGAGTCCGGCCAGCAATCTGCGCCGGCTGGCGGCGCGCGCACCGCTCGGCGCGGCTACCCCTTGGCCAGCGCGCACCAGCGTGCCCTCGCTCGGCGGCAGCGCCGGCGGCTCCGGCCTGGGCCCAGGTGCGCGCGGAAAGAAGGAGGGGCGCGCGAGTTCGTTCTCGGGAAGGCTCTGCAGACTCATGGACTGCTCCGGACTCGGAACTGGGGGACGCGGTTCGACGCCTGTGTGGGAAGCTGAAGCCTAACCACGAGTATCCCCCGCGCGATACGGGTTGGACGACTTTCCTACTTGGGAGGTTCCTTGTGCTTGGACCGCTCCTTGATGCGGTCCTTGTTGAGCGCGTAGGGCAGCGAGAGCTTGAACTCCTCGCGCAGGCGCAGGTAGAGCGCCGCGGCCTCGGCCTTCTGGCCCTTGCTCCACAGGACGTCGGCGCGCTCGAGCAGGCTCGCGGGGTCGTCGCCGCCGGCCTTGCCGCCCAGACCGAGGCGGCTCTCGAGCTCGCTCTTGGCGGCTTTGGCAGCGAGATCCTTCAGGAGCTGGTCGGCCTCGAGGCGCGGCTTCTGCACGCTGCCGCGCAGGGGGATCGAGAGGCGCTCGCCTTTCAGGGACTCGAGGTAGCTCCAGCGCTTGATCAGCTCGTCCGTGATCGGCAGGTTCCAGGCGAGGTCCAGGCTCTGGTCGAGCCCGAGCGAGCCGGTGAAGGTCGTCTCCGTGCCTGCGAGGGTCCAGGTCCAGGGCTTGGCGTAGGTCACGCGTCCCTTCTGGATCGTGAACTCGATCGGGCGCACGTCGAGGGTCTGGGTGGCGTCCACGCCGAAGTTCCCGAGCAGGGCGAGGAGCGGCGAGCCGCGCAGCGCAGCCTGGGAGAGCTCCAGCCGTCCGGCGCCACTGATCGGCGCCTTCGGCAGCGATTCCCAGCCCGCGCCGAGCGCCTCGAGAGAGAGCGGAGCGTCGTAGCTCACGTCCAGGCTGAGCCCGATCAAGCCCTCCAGCGAGCCCTGCGCGAGCTCGGCCGCGCCGAAGGCCGGGTGCAGCAGCGCCAGCAGCGGGGCGAGTCCTTCGTTGGCGCGCACGGCCTTGGCCGTGAGCGTGAGCTTCGAGCGCGGCGGCGACTTGCCCTGCGCGAGGTCGAGCTCGCCGTCGAGCTGCAGTGTGCCGCCGTTCGCGCCGAGGTCGCCGGTCAGGCGCAGCTTCTCGTCCTTGACCTCCACGCGCAGCGTGCCGTCGAGCTGGATCTCGGGTCGCTCGAAGCGCCCGAGCCCGAGGTTCACGTGCGCCACCGTGCCGGTGAGCAGCGTCGCGAGAGCGAAGTCCCGCGCGCGTCCGTCCAGGGTGAAGTCGAGGCGCTGCTCCTCGGCGCCGCCGAGTTTTCCGGGCAGGAACGGCGCCAGCACCACGCCGAGTCGGTCCGGTACGTAGGCGAACTGACCCTTCAGGCCCACGAAGCGCACCTCGCCGGCGCCAGGCGCGCGCGCATCTCCGGCCGCCGTACCCAGGCCGCGCAGGTTCTCGATGCGGCCCTGGACTCCGCCGCGCGCCAGCTCCGACTCGAGCGTCAGCCGCGTGAGGTCCACGTCGAGCGCGGCGAGCGTCACCTGCGCGCTGCAGTCGAGGGTGATGGCCGGATCCTCGACCACGAGCGGCGCCTGACCCTCGGCGGCGGGCGCGAGCTCGAGCCGAAAACGCTCGATGGTGCTCTTGCCCGACACGCGGAACGAACCGCCGTCGCCCTCCAGCGCGAGCTTGGCGCCGAGCGTGCCCGCCGTGCGCCGTCCGGACTGCGGCGTCTCGAGCCCGAGGTCGCCGAGGATGCGTGCGAGCTCGCCCGTGAGCTCGAGTTGCATCGCGCCGCGCGCGCGCGCGGGCGTCAGCAGCTCGTTGAGCGTGCCGGAGAGCTGCAGCGCGGCCGTGCTGGAGCGTGCCGAGGCCTTGCGCACGTGCAGGGAGCCGAGCGCGGTGTCGTAGCCGAGGTCGAAGTCGAGGCCCAGGTCCGCGAGCACCAGCGCAGAGTCGTCGGGTCGCCCGAGGCGCAGGGTCGCGCACGCGAGGCGCCCTTCGGCCTCGATGCGCTGCTCCTTCGTGGAGAGCTGCACCTCGGCCGTGAGCGGGCTGCCCGACACGTTCCAGCCCGCCAGATCCAGCACGCGCGCGAGCTCCGGGCCGAGGCGCGCGAGGTCGGCCTGGAGCGCGAGCTTGCCGTCCTCGAGCGCCGGCGCGCGCGCGAGTTCGAGCACGCGCCCCGAGCCGGAGAGCTCGAGCCCACCGGCCGTGAGCGTGAAGGAGCGTAGCTCGGCGCGATCCGCGCGCGCATCGAACTCGCCTTCGAGCGCGAGCGTGGTCCGGGCCAGGGCCTGGAGCGCGAGCGGCGCGCCGGCCGCGTCGCGCGCGCCGAGATCGGAGAGCGCGATCTCCAGCCGGCCGCCGGCCCTGTCCAGCGCGCCGCCGAGCAGCTTGGCGGAGAGTTCGCCCGTGGCGCGCAGGTCACCGCTGAGTCCGGGCTGCATCGGTGCGAAGGGCGCTGCGAGCCTGGCGAGCTCGGCCACGCGTCCGTCCAGGGAGAGGCTCGTCTGGAGCTCGAGCGCGCCCGCCCGGCGCTCGCTGCTGGCTCGCAGGCCGAGCTCCAGGGCTCCGTCGCTCGTCCGCAGGCCGAGCGCGTGCTCGCCCTTCCCGGCGGCGTCCTCGCGCAGCGTGAGCTCCAGGGTCGCGCCCGGGAGCTGCACGGGTTCGCGGCCTGCGAGTCGGAGCGCGAGCGCGCCCAGCCGCACCGTTCCCGAGCCCGAGAGCACGCCGCCCTGCGCGCGCCGCGCGTCCAGCTGGCCGTGGAGGTCGGCGAGGCTTACGCCACCGAAGGAGAGAGCGCTGCCCTCGATCTTCGCCGCGAGCTCGAGGTCCTCGCCCGCTCCGCTCAGCGTGCCGTCCGCGCTCAGGCGGCCGCCGAAGGGCGCGCCCTCGAACGCGACGAGCTGCGCCAGCGTGCCGCGCAGCTTCTCGAGGTCGGCTGCGAGCTGCAGCGCGCCCGAACGGAGCTCGAGCGCGCGTGCCGCAGGGTCGAGCGCGAGTCCCGCCGCTTCCAGGCGCCCTGCGCACGAGACCGGGCCCGCCCGCAGGTCGAACTTCGGCACGCTGAGCGTTCCGCGCTCGAGGTCGGCCGCGGCGTCGAGCTCGAGCGCGAGACCCTCGAGCTCGGCCAGATCGAGCGCACGCCCCGCCGCGTCGCGTGCCGCCAGGCCCTCGATGCCGGCCCGGGCCTGGACGCGCGCCGCAGTCGGACGGCGATCGGCGAGCGCCGTTTCCAGCTCGAGCCCGGCCTCGACTCGGCCCTGGATCGCGACACCCGCTTGCAAGGGCAGCCAGCCGCGTGCGATCTGCGCGAGCGGCTCGAGCTCCGCGGAAAGGGTGAGCGTGCCGCCGACCTCACCCGCGCCGCGCGCCGGCAGACTCGAGCGGCCCGCGTAGGTCACCGACAGGAACGAGTCGGCGCGCAGCTCGAACTGCTGGCTCCCGGCACCCTCGCCCTGCTGCGTCGCTCGGCCACGGAGCTCGACCAGGTCGATGCGTGTGAGCTCGGCCGGGGCGAGCGGTCCACGCAGCGTCAGGTCGCGGAGCTGGATGTCGCTCTGGCCTGCGAGCGCGAGTCCCGCAGCGAGAGTGAACTCCGCCTCTCCGCTCAGCACGCCGGCGAGTCCGTCCACGGGTAGGCCCGCGCCCGCCAGCAGCTCCAGCGCCGGGGCGAGGCCCGCAAGCTGGAGCTCCTGCAGCGCGAGCTTGCTCTTTCCCGCGAAACCCAGCACGTCGATGCGACCGCCGGCCGCGGCGGTGAACGAGCCCTCCAGCGTGAGCCCACCGGCCGGACCGAGCGGACCGCGCAGGCCCAGCGCCAGCCGGAACGGGGCCGGTCGCTCGAGGCCGTCGAGGTCGACCTCGAGCTGGATGTCGCCCAGGGTCGTGTCGCCGTGCGGTCCATGCACGCGCACGTGTCCATCGGCCAGGCGCAGGCGCGCGCGCACATCGGGCACGGCCTCTGCTCCCGTCGCGACGTCGCGTTCGGCTCCGGAGCGCGGGCGCGCCTTCGCGAGCGGCTGCTCCCAGTTCCAGAGCCCATCCTCCGCGCGCGACAGGTGGATCTCCGGATAGGAGAGCTCGACCTCGGCGCGGATCCGGCCGAAGAGGAGCGGCCAGAGCTCGAGCGAGGCCCGCAGCTCGTCCAGCGCGGCGAGCGGCGCGCCGCTCGCGTCCGTGAGCTCTAGGCCGCGCACGCGCACTCGCGCCGGCCACGCGAACGAGACCGCTTGCACGCGCGCCTCTGCATCGAGCTCGTCCTCGATGGCGTCCACGATGAGGGTGCGCAAGATCGGACCGGACAGGAACGGCGCGAGCGCCACGAGCACGACCAGCGCGAGCAGACTCAGGGGCAGCCAGCGCCGCAAGCGCCGGCGGCGCGCCGGCGGCGCCGGCAGGGTGGCGGGGGTGTCCACGAACACCAGGATACGGAGTCGGAGCTCCGACTCCGTACCCTCTTCCGCGTGGACGAGCGTCGTCGGGTTCTCTCGGTCGCGTCCGGTGTGGCCCTGCTCCTGGCGCTGATCGGGGTGGGTGTCTACGCGCTGGCGCGCGCACGCGACCTCCATCTCGCCAACCACGACATCGGCTGGTTCCTGCATGCGGGTGGGGTCTGGCTCGCAGGCGGAGAGATCGGCGTGGACATCATCGACACGAATCCGCCGCTCGTGATCTGGCTGTCCGGGCTGGAGGTGCAGCTGGCGAGCTGGCTCGGGGCCTCACCCTTCGTCGTGCACGCGCTGGTTTCCTGCGTCGTCGGACTGCTGGGGGTGGGGTTCGCGACCCGGGCCTTCCGGCGTGCCGGCCTCGCGCGCGAGGTGCTGAGCCTGTGGGCGCCGCTCACGCTGGTCGCCGCGACCGCGGTCTCGGGTTACGAGTTTGGGCAGCGCGAGCACTGGCTCGCGCTCCTGCTGCTGCCGTATGCCGGCTGGGCGTTCGTGCCGCGCAGCAACTCCAGCGGTGCGCGCTCGCTCGCGCCCTACAGTTGCCTGTGGCCGATCGCCGGCAACTACACCCCGGAAGAGCGCGGCGCGGCGCGGTTTCCCTACCGCACCCTGGCCGAGATGACGGCCGTCGAGCGGCGCATGGTCGAGCGCGTGGTCGCAGTGCTGGTCCGGGAGCGGCCGCGCCTGCTGGTCTTCGACCGTCGCTCGCGCAAGCCGGCCTTCGGGCGGACCGCGCTCGACCTCCGGCGCTACTTCGAGGCCCACCCGGATTTCCTCGTGCTGCTGAGCTCGTACCGCAGCCTGGCCCGGGACGATTTCTTCGAGTACTACGGGCGGAACGCGGATTGAGTCGGAGCGCCAGTTCATGTCCCCGCAAGACGGCCGGGCGCGAACGTGTAGATCGCGACTTCCGGCTCACCGTGACCAGGCGCGGCTTCCTGCCACCCGCGTAGAATGAGAAGCCGTGGCTGGCTACGACTCCACCCTCGTGCTGCAGCGGGAGTTCCATGCCCAGCCCGAGGAGCTCTATCGCGCTTGGGTAGAGCCCGAACGCTTCCGGCGCTGGTTCCAACCCATCGCGGGCGTCGAGGCCGAGCGCGTACAGCTTGAGCCGCGGCCAGGTGGAGTGCTGACGCTCGGCTTCCGGCTGCCGGGCGGCGGAATGATGGAGATCGAAGGGCGTTTTCGCGAGCTCGAGCCCAGCCGGCTCGTCCTCGACCTGACACGGCTCGCGCCGGGGTCGGCCTGTCGTCCGACGCTTGTGACCGTCACGATCCAGCCCGGCGCCGGCACGACGACGCTCGTCCTGCGGCAGGAAGGCGTCGCCGAGGAGGATCGGTTGGACTTCGAGAGCGCTTGGAAGCGCTGCCTGGGCCGCCTCGCCGGCGTCTGCCAGGATTCGCTGGACCGCTTCTACGAGCGCCTCGACCGCCAGCCGCGTTTTCGCTCGCGTTTCGGCGGCTTGTGGCCGGACCTATCGAATGCCGAGGAGCTCATCGCCGGCAAGCAGGCGCTCGGAGTCCTCACCGCCGAGGATGCGCAGCGCTTCCGCAGGTGGGTGAGCGACGGCTTCGTCGTGCTGGAGCGTGCCGTCTCGCCCGAACTGGTCGACCGCCTGCGGAACGAGATCGACGCCGCCAGGGAGAAGGGGGACTCGCGCGTGGCGTGCGAGCTCTTCGAGAACGGCCAGCGCACGTTTCGGCGTCTCGAGCCGAGCCTTCGCGACGTGCCACACAAGGTCCTCGACTACCACGGCGTGTCGCGCGCGGCGCGCGACGTGCAGTTCGCGCCTGCGATCCGGCGCTTCCTCGGCCAGCTCTTCGAGCGACCGGCGCTCGCCTTCCAGAGCCTGCTTTTTCGCTGGGGCAGCGAGCAGGACATGCACCAGGACTCGGCCTACGTCGTCTTGCGCTCGCCGATGGAGCTCGTGGGCTGCTGGATCGCGCTCGAGGACGTCGTGCCGGGGTCGGGCGAGCTGCAGTACTACGTCGGCAGCCATCGCATCCCCGAGTATCTGTGGCTCGGCCGCGCGCGCTCGCGGCCCTACGAGTTCGACGACCTCGACGACTTCCTGCGCCATGTGCGTGAGGAGTCGGAGCGCCTCGGCTGCCCGCTCCAGCGCTTTCGCCCGAAGAGGGGCGACGCGCTCCTCTGGCACGCCGATCTGGTCCACGGAGGCGCGAAGCGCGAGCGTCCGGAGCTGACGCGGGAGAGCCTGGTGACGCACTTCTGCCCCGTGAACGTCGACCCCGAATGGCTGGAGACGATCCCGAGCAGCCCCAAGCTCGAGCACGCGCCCGGGTGCTACTACTGCCACCCGCTGGTCCATTCCTGACCGACACCACGCGTATTCGCTTGGGCCACCGTCGGCTTGCCCGCGCGCGCCGGCAAGGCCGCAGCGAGGCGAAATCCGGATGGGCTTCGCAGCAGTGCCGGAGGTCGAGCAGGCGCGAGGCTCGGCCGAGGCGGCGGCTACCTCGCCGGCGGGTCGAGGCGCTCAGACGGTCTCCGTTACCCACACTACAGCCTGAAGCGCCTTTTTTTGCTTGCCTCGCTCGGCGTAGAGCTGGAACCCTCGCGCGCCCATGCCCGCGGCCGATCGTCCTCGCGTTCTCACGGTCGCGGCCGGCCTGGCGCTGCTGGCGGTGGTGCTCGGGGTCGGAGTCTCGGCCCTGGCGCGCGCGCGAGATCTCTTCCTCGCCAACCACGACGTCGGCTGGTTCCTGCACGCGGGCGGGGTCTGGCTCGACGGCGGAAAGATCGGCGTGGACGTCATCGACACGAATCCGCCGCTCGTGATCTGGCTGTCCGGGCTGGAGGTGCAGCTCGCGCGCTGGCTCGGGGCCTCGCCCTTCGTCGTGCACGCGCTGGTCTCGTGCGCCATCGGGCTGCTCGGCGTGGGGCTCGCCGCGCGGGCCTTCGCGCGCGCGGGTGTCGCGCGCGAGGCACTGGCGCTGTGGGCCCCGCTCGCGCTCACGGCCGGGGCGGCGGTCTCGGGCTACGACTTCGGGCAGCGTGAGCACTGGCTCGCGCTCCTGCTCCTGCCGTATGCCGGCTGGGCGCTCGTGCCGCGAGAATGGTCGCGAGAGCGCGCGCTCGTCGGGCTGCTCGCGGCGCTGGCGGTGGCGCTCAAGCCGCACTACGTGCTGGCCGTGGCGGTGATCGAGCTCTTCGGTCTGGCGAGCACGGGTCGCGCGCGCCAGCTCCTGCGCACCGAGTCGCTGTGCGCGGCGGCGTGCGCGCCGCTCTACCTGCTGGCGATCGCCTGGTCGGCGCCGTCGTTCTGGAGCGACCTCGGCGACACGCTCGCGGTGTACACGGCCTACGATCGCGTGGTCCCGCTGTGGAGCGTGCACACCCTGCTCGCACTCCTGGCCCTGGCGCTGGCCGCGCCGGTCGGCCTGCTGCGCCCGCGCACCCTCGCGCCCGGGCTGCTCGCTGCGCTAGCGCTCGCCAGTGCCGTCGCCGTGCGGCTGCAGCACAAGGACTTCGCCTACCACCACATCCCGACCGACTTCTTCGCCTGTGCCGCGTTCGCTCTCGCGCTCGCGCGGCTGCTCGCGCGGCTCGGCCGCCGGCCAGGAGTCGCGCTCGCGCTGCTCGGCGCGGTGACCGTCGCGTGCCTGGGGTGGCTCTACGTGCTGCCGCGCGAGCCGCGCGATCTCGACGTGCGCAGCGCGCTGTTCGCCGGCATCGAGCGCTACGCCCCCGGCGGAACGCTGTTCGTGTTCTCGACCGCCGTGGGCGCGACTTTTCCGACGACGAGCTTCACCGGCGCACGTCCGCTCTCGCCCTACAGTTGCCTGTGGCAGATCGCCGGCAACTACACCCCGGCCGAGCGCGGCGCGCGCCCGTTTCGCTACCGCACCCTGGAGCAGATGGCGCCCACGGAGCGGCGCGCGGTCGAGCGGGTGGTCACCCTGCTGGTGCGCGAGCGCCCGCCCCTGCTGGTCTTCGACCGCCGCCAGTTCAAGCAGTCCTTCGGCCGCACCGCCTTCGACTTCCGGCCCTACTTCGAGGCCCATCCGGACTTCGTGACGCTGCTGGGCTCGTACCAGAGTCTGGCCCAGAACCCCTGTTTCGAGTACTACGGGCGGCGCGGTGAGTGAGAGCTCCACGCTCTGTTTCTGCATCCCGGTCTTCAACGACTGGAGCGCGGTCACGCGCCTCCTGGAGGCGCTCGACGGCGTTGCGAACGGAATCGTCGCGGCCGGGCGGGCGGAGTCCGTGAGCGTGCTGCTGGTCGACGATGGCTCGACCGAGCCCGTGCCCAGCGAGCTCCCTTTCCGGCCCCGGGCCCTGCGCCGCGTGCACGTCTTGCCGCTGCGGCGGAACCTCGGCCACCAGCGCGCGATCGCGATCGGGCTCACCTTCCTGTACACCGAGTGGCCGTGCCGGGCGGTGGTGGTGATGGACGCGGATGGCGAGGATGCGCCGGCCGACGTGCCCAGGTTGCTCGCCGAGCTCGACGCCCACGGCGCGCAAAAAGCCGTCTTCGCCGCGCGCGCGCGGCGTTCCGAGGGCTTCCGTTTCTGGCTGGGCTACCAGGCCTACAAGCTGCTCCACCGCGCGCTCACGGGTAGAAGAGTCGAAGTCGGGAACTTCAGCGTCCTGCCCTGGCACCTGCTCGAGCGCCTGGTCGGCGTTTCCGAGGTCTGGAATCACTACGCGGCCGCCGTCTACAAGGCGCGCTTCCCGGTCACGCAGGTGCCGGTGCCGCGCGCCAAGCGCCTGGCGGGCGAATCGCGCATGAACTTCGTGGCGCTGGTCACGCACGGCCTGTCGGCCATCTCGGTCTACGGCGAGACCGTCGGCGTGCGCCTCCTGTGCCTGGCCGCGGCGCTGATCACGCTCACGTTCCTCGGCATCCTGGCCACGGCCGGGGCAAGCCTGTTCACGAGCTACGCTCTCCCGGGCTGGGCCACGACCCTCACGGGCCTCCTGAGCCTGCTGATGGTCGGCCTCTCGACCATGCTCACGCTGGCCGTGCTGTTCGTGCTGCAGGCGCGCGAGCGCTACAGCTTCCTGCCGCTGCGCGACTTTCGTCACTACGTCTTGCCGGAGCGCGCGCTGTTTGGCTGAGAGTTCCACGCGCGAGTATTGCGGCGGAGAGCTGGAGCTGTTCGCCGAGGCTCTCCACTGGAAGAGCTACATCGCCCGGGCCTGCGCTCCGTTCTTGCGCGGGCACGTGCTGGAGGTGGGGGCCGGACTGGGCGGGTCGACCCGCAGCTTGGTGCAAGGCGAGCGCGTGCGCGAGTGGACGGCGCTCGAGCCCGACCCGGGCCAGTGCGCGGTCCTCGCGCGCGCGGCCCAGGAGCTCTCCAGCGCGCGCGGCGTCCCGGTGCACGCGCGCGGCGGCGTGCTCGCCGATCTCGCCGACGAGCCGCGCTTCGATGCGATCCTGTACATGGACGTGCTCGAGCACATCGCGGACGACCGCGGCGAGCTGGCCGGAGCCGCCCGGCGGCTGGCCGCGGGCGGACACATCGTGGTTCTTGCGCCCGCGCACCAGGCGCTCTACTCCGCCTTCGACGAGCAGGTCGGCCACCACCGCCGCTACGACAAGCGCAGTCTGCGCGTGCTCGGGCCCGCGGGTCTCGAGCTCGTGGTGCTCCGTTACCTCGACAGCGTGGGGCTGCTGGCGTCGCTCGCCAACCGCCTGCTCTTGCGCCGCGCGTTGCCCACGCGGCGCCAGATCCGGTTGTGGGACGGGCTGATGATCCCGGCTTCACGCGTGCTCGACCCGCTCTCCTTCGGTCTACTGGGCAAGTCCATCCTGGCGGTTTGGAAGAGATGAGCGTGCCGGCCGACAAAGCGAAAGCGCCCGACAAGGCAGTCGAGGACATCCTCGCGAAAACCTGGCTCGCCGAGGAGCAATCCCTCTCCGGCTCCTCGCGCCGCGCACCCGCGTTCGTCCGCCGCCTCGGCCTGCCCCTGGTCGTTGCCGGGCTCCTGGCGTTCGCCTTCGTGCTGCTGCGCACGGCCTGGCTGTGCGACGACGCCTACATCACGTTCCGCACGGTCTTCAACTTCGTCAACGGCTACGGGCCGACCTGGAACGTGGCCGAGCGCGTGCAGGCCTACACGCACCCGCTGTGGATGCTGCTCCTGTCCGGGGTCTACGCGCTCACGGGCGAGATGTACTTCACGCCGTTGCTCGTCTCCCTCGTGCTCGCGCTCGCGGGTGCGTGGCTGCTCGCCTTCCGGGTGGCGCGCACGCGCGGCGGCGCGCTGGTGGGGCTGTGCATCTGGATCGGCTCGCGGGCCTTCGTGGACTTCTCCACCAGCGGCCTGGAGAACCCGCTCGCGCACCTGCTGCTGCTGCTCCTGTTCCTGGCCTTCGTGCACGGCTGGCGCGCGTGGAAGGTGGGCTGGCTCTGTTCCGGGCTGTTGCTGTTGCGCACGGATCTCGTGCTGCTCTTGCTGCCCGTGCTCGTGGTCTGGTTCCGCTCGAAGGCGGGCGGGCCGAAGCTGCGGCCCTTCCTGCTGGGCCTCGTGCCGCTCTGCCTGTGGCACGGGTTCTCGCTCCTCTACTACGGGTACCTGCTGCCCAACACGGCCCAGGCCAAGCTCGGCACGGGCATCGCAACGCTGGATCTCGCCCGGCAGGGCCTGGTCTACCTGCAGGAGTCGTTTTCCTTCGACCCCCTGACCCTGCCCGTGATCGCCCTGGGTTGCCTCGCCTCGATCTGGCTGGACTGGCGCCAGCGCGCCATGGCGCTCGGCATCCTGCTCTATCTCGCCTACGTCGTCGGGATCGGCGGCGACTTCATGAGCGGGCGCTTCCTCACCGTCGAGCTCGTATGGGCGGGGGCGCTGGTGATCCGGGCGCTCGAACGTCTTCCGCGAGTCGTGGAGTGGTCGCTCGCGGTGCCCCTGCTCGTCGCCGGCTTGCTGGCACCCCATCCCAGCCTGACCAGCGGGGCCGACTATGGCCTGGAGCGCGGCAACGACTTCGCCGACCTGGAGAAGGCCGCGGCCGAGATCGTGGGCGAGGATGGCATTTCGGACGAGCGCGCCTGGCACTACCGGTTGACCGGTCTGTGGCGCGTGGAGTTCGACGGCGCGCGCCCGATCCCGCCCCTGGCCGACCATCCGAAGTACCAGGAGGTGCAGCGTCTGGTGGCCTCCGGCAAGAAGGTGATCACGAGCGGCGCGATCGGCTTGCGCGGGTTCTATCTTGGCCCGGGTGTCCACGTCATCGATTTCAACGCGCTGGCCGATCCGCTGCTCTCGAAGCTGCCGGTCGTCGATCCGAACGACTGGCGCATCTCGCACTTCAAGCGGCCCATTCCTTGTCGCTACGAGAAGAGCATCGAGTCGGGCGAGAACAAGCTGCGGGACGAGAACCTCGCGAAGGTCTACGACGCCATCCGGCTGGTCACGCGCGGGCCGCTCTTCAGCGGCGCGCGGATGTGGGAGATCGTGCGGCTCCACACCGGACGGTACGGCGACGCGCTCGAGGCGTACGAGAACGACGAGGGTTGTCCGTGATCGGCTGAGCGGGCCGGGCTGATGCTGGCCAGACTCTCTGCCGCTCGTGCAGCGCTGTTCTTCGCGCTCGCCACGGTCGTCCTGACCTGGCCGATGGCGCTTCGGCCGGACGAGCTCTACGGCTCGCGCCAGGACCTCTATCTCGGGCTCTGGAACCTGTGGTGGGTGGGGGAGTGGGTGGCCAACCCGGGAGCGGAGCTGTTCCACACCGACCTCTTGCTCTTTCCCTTCGGCACGGGACTCGAGGTGCAGCCCCTGAGCTTGTTCCAGACGGTCCTCGCCGCGCCGCTGACCCACGCTCTGGGTCCGCTCGTCGCCTACAACCTGCTCGCCCTGGCTGCCTTCTGGTTCGCGGGCTGGATGACGTTCGTGTGGGTGCGCGCTTGGACGGGGGACGAGCTCGGCGCGTGCGTCGCGGGCGTGGTCTTCGCCTTCTCGCCCTACCACTTCACCTACCTGCCCGAGCTGAATCTCCTGCCCGTCGGGATGATCCCGCTGTACCTGTGGCTCGCCCTGCGCTTGCAGCGCGCGCCGAGCTGGCGGCGTGCGCTGCTCGCCGGCGCAGCCCTCGCCGCCGTCGGCCTGTGCGACTGGTACTACGGCCTGGCGACGGGACTGGTCGCGCTGGTGCTGTCCGCGCGTCGCGCGTTCGCTCGCGCGCGCGCCGGAGGAACACGGCGACCGGCGCAGCTCTCCTGGATCGAGGCAATCCACTGGGGCACCTGCGCGCTCCTCTTGCTGCCGGTCGTCTTGCGCATGGCTCCTGGGTTCCTGGGCCGGGAGTTCGTGCCGGGCGCCGAGCGCGAAGGCATGGCCTTCGTGATGCCGAGCTTCAAGGGCACGAGCTACACGCTCTGGATCCACTGCTACGCCGGCGTGTTCGCGCTCGTGCTCGGCGCGCTGGGCTGCCTCTCGTTCCGCCGCGCACTCCCGGCCCTGGTCCTCGGCGCGCTCTCGTTCCTCTTTTCCATGGGCCCCTCGCTCGCCGTGGGCGACACCGAGATCCCGCTGCCCTTCGCGCTGCTCGAGGGCGTTCCGCTGCTCGGGAACGCGCGTTATCCCGACCGGTTCTTCGTGCTGACGCAGCTCGCCCTGTCGCTCTTGGCGAGTCTCGGGGCCGGACGCCTCGCAAGCTGGAGCGCGGCGCGGTGGAAGCCGGGGTTGCTCGTCCACGCGGGCTGCGCGCTCCTGCTGCTCTTCGAATACGCTCCGGGCGGGCTGTCGTCGGCGCACCTTCCCGCGGCGCTCGTGCCGGCCAAGGGCGAGGGCGCGGAGGGCGCCGTGTTCCACGTCCCGACCCGCATCCGCAGCCGCGACGGGGAGCAGATGTGGCTCCAGCTCGGGCATGGCCGGCCCATCGCCGGGGGGTACCTGACGCGGCGGGACGAGGAGCTCGTGCGGCGCGTGAGCGCGGATCGGGACCTCGGCGTGCTGCTCGGGAGCGCGCCCCGCGCGTTGCCGGACGCGCTCGGCAAGAACCTGCGCGAACGCGGCTTCGCCTACGTGAGCGTGCGCAAGGGACCCCTGCAGCCGGGACACTCGATGGTCGCGCGGACCCTCGCGGGCTCCTTCCGCTTCGGCGGTGCCGGATACCTCGAGCAGCGCCTCTTCCCGGGCTACCAGGATCCGCGCGAGATCGCGGTCGAGGCCGAGGCCTGGATCCGGTCGTTGACGGCTGTGCTCGGGCCACCGGAGCGCGAGACCGGCGAGGAAGCGCTGTTCCTTCTCGGGCGAGACTGACCTTCCATGCGTGCCGCCGCGCGGACGCTGCCGAGTCACTCGCGAGGGAAGTTCGCGGACCGCGCGGCGTCCCTAAGCGCCCCGCCCGGCGGTTTGACACTGCGCGCGCGGACACCTAGCCTGACCCGGCCGCCCTCTCCGAAGACCTAACCCGGTTGCTCTCAACGGGATAGACCACGACTCGCCGCCCCATGAAAGCTTTGCTCGGCGCGCTGCTCGCCCTCGCCCTTTCCGCCCTGGCGCGCGCCCAGGATGCCCGCATTCCGCTGATCCAAGAGGAAGGCGACGACTTCATCCTGAACTTCTCGGAGAACCCGGCCGAGCAACTGCCGCTGCTCGACTTCGTGAAGCTGGCCCAGGAGGTGACGGGGCTCAACTTCACCTACGACCCGCAGACCGGGACACAGCTCGCTCAGGCCAAGGTCGTGATGCTGGGCCCGAAGCGCTTCCGGAAAGGCGAGTTCTACAACTTCTTCCAGATCCAGCTCTTCATCAACGACTTCGTCTGCCAGGAAGTCGGGCCGCCGCAGATCTCGCTCATCCTGATCCAGAACCTGGGCCAGGGTGCGCAGGCGCGCGGGGCCGGGGGAGCCCTGGCCAAGACCCCGATCTTCGTCTCGCCCCAGGACCTGGACGACTACCGTAACCAGCCGGCCAGCCTGATCATCACCGTCCTCAACTTCGAGAACATCGATTCGCGCCAGCTCCAGACCCAGCTGCGCCAGCTGCTGGTCGACAACTCGGGCTACCAGCAGGTGGTGCCGGCCGGGGATCGGTCCCTGATCCTGCAGGGTTTCGGGAGCTACATCGCCTCGCTGGCGACCCTCCTGCGTCTGGTGGACGAGTACTCGGCGCAGACCACGCTCGCGCTGCCGGTCTTCGACCTGATCCCGCTCGAGTTCGCGGCGGCCGAGGACGTGGCCGATCTGCTCGAGCAACTGCTCGAGGCCCAGCAGGACCAGGTCAGCCGCCGCCCGCGGCCGCAGGTCGAGGGCCAGGGCGTGTCGGGGCTCCTGCCCGGGACGGAGCTCGAGTCGAAGATCCTCGTGGACGGACGCACGAACTCCCTGCTGGTGATGGCGCCGCCGGACGAGATGCCGCGCATCAAGGACCTGGTGGCGCGCCTGGACGTCGACGTGATCGAGCCGGAGCGCAACTTCCACGTCTACAGCCTGCAGAACGTCAAGGCCGGCGAGATCGCCGAGGTGCTCGACGAGTTCCTCTCGGGCGCCGAGCGGCTCTCCGGACAGACGACCGGGGGCACGGGCGGACGGCCGAACCAGGGCGGCGGTGGCGATGGCGGCGGCGGCGCCAGCGCGCGCACCTCGAACGAAGTCGTGGTGGTGGCCGACGAGGCTTCCAACGCGCTCCTGATCGCGGCCAACAAGACGCGCTACGAGGAGGTGCTGGAGCTGATCCGCCAGCTCGACCGGCGCCAGGATCAGGTGCTCATCGAGAGCGCCTTGATCGAGCTGACCAGCACCGACTTTCGCGACATCGGGATCGAGTGGGCCCTCGGAGACGTGGTCGGCGAGGGCGGCTTCGGGGTGACGGGCTTCGGGCTCTCGACCCTCGACCTGGCGACGGGCATGCGTACTCCGCTCGCGCCGACCGGGGGCGTGGTGGCGGGGATCCTCTCGGGTGATGACGTGAACCTGCCGCTCTTGCTGTCGGCGGCCGCGCGCACGAATGGCGCGAACGTGCTCAACGTGCCGAGCGTGCTGGTGAACAACAACGGCTCGGCCACGGTCACGACCAAGGACGAGTTCCCCACGACCACGACGACCTTCGGGGGCACGACCGGCACGCAGCAGGACAGCTTCAACGGCTTCCAGGAGGCCGGGATCACGCTGGAGATCTCGCCCTCGATCAGCGCCAGCCGTTACTTGCGCCTCGACATCTCGCTGGTGGTATCGAACTTCTCGGGCTCGTTCCAGGAAGCGTCGAACGTGCCCCCGCCGCGCGTGACGCGCGAGATGAAGACCACCGTGAACGTGCCGGACGGCGACACGATGGTGATCGGCGGGGTGATCTCGGACTCCGAGCAGAGCACGCGCGAGGGCGTGCCGTGGCTGATGGACATCCCGCTCCTGGGGGCGCTCTTCCGGCACGACTCGGACACGAACACGCGCACGACGCTGTACTTCTTCGTGACGCCGCACATCCTGCGCGACCCGGACTTCGCGGACCTCTCGGAGATCAGCTACCAGAAGAAACTCACCGCGGCCGAGATCATGGGCAAGCGCCGCGTGCGCATGATCGACCCGGACTTCGGGGCGGACGACGGCGCGGTCGACTTCGGCAGCTTCCAGGTCCCGCTCTACCGGCCGGTCGAGCGCGGCGAGGTCCAGCCCGACCAGCTCGGACTCGATCCCCTGCGGCGCGAGGAGCTCCTGCGCGAGGCCGAGGAGAAAGCCAAGCCGCCCCTGCCGCCGGCCGAACCCGAGCCGGAGTAGTCGGCTCGGGGCGCGATGGGGATTCTTCACAGACCCTGGGGCAGGACTGCGCGCTTGACCCAGTTCCCAAGGCCTCTTGACGAAATCTTGATGCGGGGATGATCTGATCGGTTCCTTGACGGGCCCTGGCACCACGTCCATGCGCAAGACGACCCTGCTGGTCATCGAGGACGACCCGGACATCGTCGAGCTGCTGCGTTACAACCTCGAGCGCGAGGGCTACCGCGTGCTGGTCGCGACGGATGGCGAGCATGGTCTGGCGGACGCCACGCGCCATCAGCCCGATCTCGTCTTGCTCGATCTCATGCTGCCGGGTCTGGATGGCCTGGAGGTTTGCCGTCGCCTGCGCGCGCAGGACGGGACGCGCGCCATCCCCGTGCTCGTGCTCACCGCGAAGAGCGAGGAGACCGACGTCGTCATCGGGCTCGAGATGGGGGCCGACGATTACCTCACGAAGCCCTTCAGCCCGCGCGAGCTGCTCGCGCGCGTACGCGCCCTCCTGCGGCGCGCCCAGCGCGCCAGCGAGGATTCCGGCAAGACGCGCATCGAGATGCACGGCCTGGTCCTGGATGTCACGCGTCACGAGGTGCTCAACCACGGCGACCTCGTCCCGCTCACGCGCGCCGAGTTCCGCCTGCTGTGGACCCTGGCCCAGCGCCCCGGGCGGGTGTACTCGCGCAACGAGCTGGTGGACGAGATCACGGCCGGCGAGGCCCTGATCGTCGACCGCAACGTGGACGTCCACGTCAGCGCGATCCGCAAAAAGCTGGGTGACGCGGGCAGGCTGATCGCCACCGTGCGCGGCGTCGGCTACAAGTGCGCGGACTGAGTCCCGAAGGCCAGGACCGCCCCATGGACGCACGACCGACGTCCGGGCCGGGGATCCTGCGCTCGCGCTTCTTCTGGAACCTGTGCGCTTGCTTCAGCGCGGTCGCGCTGCTGACGGGCGGCCTCGTGGGCTGGCAGGTGGAGAGCAGGTTGGAGCAAAGCCTGCTCGAAGACTTGCGCCTGAACCTGGAGACCGACTGCCGCATCCTGGTGCCCTTCGCCGCCGAGATCCTGCGTGCAGGCGGGCCCGCCGGGCTCCAGGCGGAGCTCGAGAGCCTGAAGCAGAGCGGTGTGCGCATCACGCTCGTTCGCCCGGACGGGCGCGTGGTGGGGGACTCGCACGAGGACCCTGGCAACATGGACGATCACTCGACCCGTCCGGAGATCGTCCAGGCCCGGACCGAGCCCTTCGGGAGTGCGCGCCGTCACTCGCACACCGTGGGCTATGACATGCAGTACGTCGCGCTGCACATCCAGGACGCGGGCCAGACGCTCGGCTTCGTGCGCGCGGCGCTGCCGGTGAGTCACATCGAGCGCCAGCTCGGCCTCACCACCCGTTCGGTCGTGCTGGGGACGGCGGCGGGCGTGCTGGCTGCGCTCTTGCTTGGGCTCCTCTTCGCGCGCCGCATCACGGTTCCCATCGCTGCCATGACGCGCATCGCCCGCGCTCTGTCGGCCGGGAGCTACGAGAGCCGCGTGCTCGTCACGCGCGCGGACGAGATCGGCGTCCTGGGCCGCACCCTGAACGAGCTGGGGGCCGAGATCACGCGGCGCATCGCCGCGCTCTCGGAGGAGGACGCGCAGTTGCGCGCCATGCTGGCCAGCATGATCGAGGGCGTGGTGGCGGTGGACGACCGCGATCGGGTTGCGTTCATCAATCAGGCCGCGCGCTCGCTGCTCGAGATCGGCGACCCCGCGCCCGAGGGCCGGAACTTGTGGGACCTGGCTCCGATTCGCGAGCTCGAGGACTTGCTCACGCGCGCACGCGCCACGGGCAGCCACGAACCGCTCGAGGTGGACCTCTTCCGCGGCGGGAAGGAGCGCGTCTTCCAGGTCCACGCGAGCCCCTTCCAGGGCGGCGGCAGGGGCGGGTTCGTGCTCGTGCTGCACGACATCTCGGAGCTGCGCCGCCTGGAGCGCATCCGCCGCGATTTCGTGGCCAACGTGTCGCACGAGCTGAAGACCCCGCTGACCTCGATCCAGGGCTTCGTCGAGACGTTGCTCTCCGGAGCGCTGCGCGACGAGCGCCACAATGTGCAGTTCCTGCAGCGCATCGAGGCCAACGTGAAACGCCTGACCAGCCTGGTCACGGATCTCCTGAGCCTGGCGCGCATCGAATCCGGCCAGCTGGTCGTGGAGCGCGGCGCGGTGGACTGGCGCGAGGTGCTGGATGGAGTCCTGCGTCTGCGCGAGTCCGCCCTGGCGGCCAAGGGCCTGAGCCTCGAGGTCCGGGGCCGCGAGCGGCCGCTGCGCGTCCGCGGCGACAAGGAGGCCATGACGCAGGTGCTCGACAACCTGATCGACAACGCCATCCAGTACACGAGCGCACCCGGCCGTATCACGATCCAGCTCGCGGTCCTCGATAATCGCGGCGTCCTGGCCGTGGAAGACACCGGGATCGGCATCCCGGCCGCGGATCTCGGCCGCATCTTCGAGCGCTTCTACCGCGTGGACAGGGCGCGCTCGCGCGCCGCCGGCGGCACCGGACTCGGCCTCTCGATCGTCAAGAACCTGGTGCTGCGCATGGAGGGCGAGGTCGAGGTCGAGAGCGTCGAGGGGCGCGGGTCGGTGTTCACGGTGAAGCTGCCCTTGGCGACGTGAAGCGCTTCAGCGCGAGAGGCCCTTCTGCGCCAGGTCGTCGGCGATGGCCGCGGCGATCTCGTCCACCATGTCGGCGGCCGAGCCGGGATTGAACGTCTCGCTGCGCGCCGCATACAGGAGCTCGTCGTCGGCCAGCGAGTAGACGTTCGTCTCCACGTGCACGATCTCGTCCGTGCGCACGTCCATCGAGCTCGGATAGGCGTGGCCCCAGTAGCCGCCGAAGGAACGGTAGTGGGCCGGGTAGGTGCTGGGCGACCAGGAAAGCTCCTGCTCGACGCGCGCGAGGCGCAGGATCACCGCGCCGTCACAGCCGAGGGCGCGCAGGTCGGCCTTGATGCGCTCGGGGTCGATGCGCGCGGGGGCCAGGGCCAGGGTATCCGGATACTGCACGTAGCACTTGACGACCTCGGTGGCCTCGAGGCGCTTCTGCAGGGCATCCTCGGCGCTGCGCTGGGCGGAGGCGTCCCCGCCGACGTAGGCCACGAACACCTTCTTGAATTCCGGCAGCACCGTGAGCGACGGCGCGACCCAAGTTTCTGCCAGGGAAGTCGAGGCGCAACTCGCGAGCGCGAGGAAGGCCGTGAGCGCGAGGACTCGTGTGGGGAGAAGCATGGGGATGTGGGGATGGTTCAGCGCACCGCCGCCGGCGAGCGCGCCTCGATCAGGGCCCTGCCGGCCTCGCCCGAGAGCAGCGCGACCTCGGGCTTGCGCCCGCTCTGCAGGATGCGGATCGCGTAGTAGCCGGTCGTTCCGGGCTCGCGCGGCAGGTCGAAGACGTTCTCGACGGCCGCGGTGTCGAGGCTGAGGCCCTCGAACACGAGGCGTCCGACGCCGCGACCCGGCTTGCGCTCCCAGCACAGGAACTCGCGCTCGTGGATCACGCCGATCTCCGTGTCGCCGTCGAAGACGCGCACGTTGCGGAGCGAGCCGGCGGTCGTGTCCTCGCGCGCCACGTACACGCGGCAGCGATCGCTCGGTACGCTCGCGCCGAGGAGCGGCATGGGCACGCTCTGGTGGCCGGAACCGGCGCAGGCGCCGAGGAGCAGGACGACGAGGGCGAGCGGATAGGCGGCGAAGCGCATGCAGGTATTCTCCACCGCGGATTCTAGCCGACGCGCGCTGGCTCACTCGACCGCGCTCCTCCAAGATCTCCGGTCCAGAAGAGACCTCGAACGTAGGAAAGCCTCCACGATGAAGACCCGGCTCGCGATCGCGCTGCTGTGCGCCAGTCCGCTCCAGTCCTGCGCCGCGGGTCCGGCCAGCACGCCCGAGGCCACCTCCGGGGCTCACCCGGCCCGAGCTGCGGTGGAGCAACTCACCTTCGTGGTGGAGGTCGACTGCGCGCTGGCCCGCGAGCAGGTCTGGCTGCTGCAGGGCGCCAGCGACGAGCAAGTGGTCGCGGTGGGAGCGAATGCCGTCCAGCGCCGGTTCGAGGCCATGCAGCGCGCCGCGAAGGTCGAGCTCGAGCACGGCAGGCGGCGTTTCCAGGTGTCCCTGCCCACCACCGATGCACGCGACCGTGAGCTCCTCGAAGGCATGCTGCGCAGCCTCGGGCTGTGCGAGCTCTTCTTCGTGGCCGATGAGACGTCCGCGCGCGCGCGCGGCATCGACCTCGCGTCCGAGCGCGCCCGGCTCGGTGCCTGGCGCAAGGCCAATGCCGGCCAACCGCTCGAGCTCTACAACATGCTCGTGCCCGCCGCTGGCGGTCCGTCGCCCGGCCTCGCCTGGATCACGGCCGCCACCAGCCTCGGTGGCGACAACCTCGGGTGGCCCGTGCTCTTGCCGGAGCGCCCGGCGGATCACATCGGCGCCACCAGCTTCGAGCGCGTCTACGAGGCTGCGGACGCTTCCGGCTACCCCGCTCTCGGCTACGAGCTCTGCGCCGCGCGCAGCGGCGATCTCGCGCGCGTCACCGAGGCCCATGTCGGCCAGCGCCTGGCCATCGTGCTCTTCGGCCAGCTCGTCTCGGCGCCGACGCTGCACTCCACGGTGACGAACGGCGGCGTCCTCGAAGGCCGCTTCGAGCAGGAGCAGGTCGCGCGCTTCGCGCGCGCGATCCGGGAGCTGCGCAGCCCGCTGACCGTCGTGAGCATCCGCTGAGCGCGCGCGTCGCGACGCCGGCGCGAACTACTTAGGGAAGAGCGGCGTGACGATGAAGCGCAGACCCAAGCCCTCAGGGCCGTTCTCGGCGTGCTCGGCCCAGTATCGAAGGCCGAGTCCGACCGAGAGCGGCAGCTTGCCCAGCCTCGAGAGCTTGCTGGCCGTGGCGTTGATCGGTACGCCCCAGTCGTCGTTACGCCAATCGTAGGTGGACTCCAGGTTGAGTCCGTAAGTCCAGGCCGCGGGCGTGGTGTAGGAGACGAACGGCTGCAAGAAGGTGGCGTTGACGTCCTTGCGGTCCTCCTGTCCCTGCTGATGGACCCCCCAGATGTGGTTGGCGAGCGCGCCGTAGGTCCACGGGCCGGCCTGCTTCAGACCCAGCGCGGTCGGTCCCAGACCCCACTGATCGGCACCGAGCAGATCGTCGCTCGCCGTAGGTAGCAGGAACACCGGGCCCACGCCCCAGATCACGCCTGCGGCGGTGGGCTCCTTCGGGGAGAAGAACAGGGTCTGCAGGATGTCGCCCAGGCCCGACTGGTCGCCGGCGCCGGGGAAGATGTCGTCCTGCTCGAAGGTGATCGGCACGATCGTGCGCGAGATCACGTTCCAGTCCTCGTTCAGGCCGATCGGGATGACGGGCTGGAAGTTCAGGAAGAAGCGCTCGCCGTCCGTGGCCGGCCCGATGTCCTGATCGTAGTTGAACTGGAACGGCACGCTGATCAGCGCAGCCACCGGGTTCGACAGTTTCTTGGCCAGGTCCTCGGCACTCGCGCCGCTCTTCTCCTGGGAGCGCGCGGGCTCGCGGGGCACGGCGCGCAGCTCGCGCACGCGGTCCGTCGCACATGCGCTGGCGCCGAGTAACCCGAGCACCAGGATCTGACTTCGCAGCGTCGAATTCATCGCCTGTCCTTCCCCCTCGCCAAGCGAGGCTCCACGACTGTGCGCCGGCAGGACGGCACTTCTATTTCTTTTCGGGCGCCGGCTGCGGTGGACCGCTGCGGCTCAGCTTGACGCCAAGAGTGCGAAATCTCTCGGCCAGCTCCTGCAGCGACTCCTTGACCGAGGCGCTTCCCTTCTCGGCCTTCTTGACCGCGCCCTCGATCGCCTTCAGCCCATCCAGGGTCAGATCCGTGCTGAGCACCGTGCGGACGTCGCGCAGGTCGGAGAGCAGCGGCTTGAACTCCTCGCGCACCTCGGCGTACTCGCTCTGCATCTTCTTGAAGCTGGCCGAGATGGCCTCGCGCCGTTCGGCGCTGCGCGCGCGGATGTCCTCGTTCTGCACCGCGGCGAGCTGCTGGTCCCACTGCGTGAAGTAGTCCTGGCTCTTCGTGTCGATCTTGGCGGCCAGAGCGGCCACGTCCTCGGCCGTCGATTCGAGCTGCGCCAGACTCTTGGTGAAGGCCTTGAACTGGGGCTGGAGATCCGGAGCCGGCATCTTGACCAGATCCTTCAGCGCTGCCAGCGTCGCGTCGAGCTGGGCGTTGCCTCGATCGATCTGATCGGCGGCCTGTTCGGCCGACTTGCCCGTTGCGGCTCCTTTGTCGGAACCGGTCGAGGAGCACGCGGGGGTGAGCAGTGCGAGGAGGAGCGGGAACAAGAGGAGAGTGGAACGAGTCATGAGATGTGCAGTGCTGGGGATTGGAGCGCCGCGCATGTTAGGCGCGGGCTGCACACGAAGCGAGCGCGAGCCAGTCCCGCCACAGTCCCGCCCCCGCGATCCCCTTTTCGAGCCTTGCCAGCCCGACTGACGCCCGTCAGAGTGAGCGCGGCATGGAACACCCGCGGGGCCTCGCACAGGATTGGCTCTGTCTCCTCGGCTCGCTCCTCACCACGGCGTGCCTGTCGAGCGTCGGGCCAGGGACGATCCCGCGCGATCGCACCGATTACGGGACGTCCATCGCGCGCGCGGGCAAGGAGCAGCTGCTCACCAACCTGGTGAAGATGCGCTACGCCGACTCGCCCGTGTTCCTGGAGGTCTCCTCGATCATCAGCCAGTATTCGCTCGAGGGCCAGCTCTCTGCCGGTGGTCAGTTCCCGGGGATCACCGACCGGGACTCCCTCTCCATCGGCGGCTCCACGCGCTACGCGGACAAGCCGACGATCACCTACGCTCCGCTCTCCGGAGAGCGCTTCATCAAGAGCCTGCTGACGCCCATCCGGCCCGCGACGCTCTTCTCACTGGTGCAGGCCGGCTGGCCGATCGACACCATCTTCCAGACCACCGTGCGGGCCATCAACGGAGTCTACAGCCGTTCGCGGACCCTGGTCTTGCGGCGCGAGCCCGATCCTGAATTCCTGCAGTTGCTGGCGGCCATGCGGCGCATCCAGGCAGCCAACGCGCTCGGGTTCCGGATCGAGGGCGACAGGGACGGAGATCAAGCCATGATCGTCTTCCGCAACACACGGGTGACGCCCGAGGTCGAGGCCGACGCCCGCCTGGTGCGCGAGATCCTCGGCCTGAAGGCCGACGCCAATGAGCTGCGCCTCGGGTTCGGGACCGTGGCTGAGACGGACCTGGACGTCGTCATCCTCAGCCGCTCGATGATGGAGATGATGTCGGAGCTGGCAGCAACCATCGAGGTGCCCGAGGAGCACGTCAGCGAGCAGCGCGTCAATCCCACGAACCGGGAACAGAACGAGGCCGAGATCAGCCTCGGACCCCTGATGCGCATCCAGTCATCCAGCGCGCACCCGTCCGACGACTTCGTATCCGTGTACTACCGCGACCACTGGTTCTGGATCGACGACCGGGACTTCGCCTCCAAGCGCGCCTTCAGCTTCCTGACGATCTTCTTCGGGCTGGCCCAGTCGGGCGTGGTCCCGACCGCCCCGCTGGTGACGATCAGCACCGGCAACTGAGCCGGACGGAGCGCGCGCGGCAGCCGGCGGAACAGGAAGCGCCGGCCACGCCAGGGCCGGCACGGGCCCGTTTCAGGGCTGGGCGGATCCGCCCCCGGCCCGCGCCGCGGCCGGCGGCCGAGTCGGTCGCGGCGGTGCTATGCTCCTGGCATGCCCGGCGGGAGTCCCACGCAAGTCGCGGCGATCACGAGCCTGCTGCAAGGCCTGGGGGCGGGTGAGAGCCACGCCGCGGACCGGTTGCTGGCGCTGGTGTACGACGACCTGCGGGATCTCGCACGCGCGCGCATCGCGCGCCAGAAGCCGGGGCAGACGGTGCAGGTCACCGACCTGGTGCACGAAGCCTGGCTGCGGCTCGTCGCCCACGGGGCGCCCGAGTTCGAGAGCCGGGCCCAGTTCTTCGGCGCCGCGGCCAACGCGATGCGCAACCACATGGTCGATCTCGCGCGTCGCAAGGCGAGCCTCAAGCGCGACGGCGCGCGCAAGGAGTCCCTGCAAGAGGACGTGGAGGTCGAGCCGGGCGTTCCGCTGGGCGACGTGCTCGCCGTGCACGAGGCGCTGGCCAAGCTCGAGGAGGCCCACGAGCGACAGGCGCGCATCGTGAACCTGCGCTTCTTCGGCGGGCTCTCGCTGCCGGAGGTGGCGGAAATCGTCGGCGTCTCCCTCGCGACCGCCGAGCGCGACTGGCGCTTCGCCCGCGCCTGGCTGCAGCGCGCGATGGGCGGTGCGGAGTAGCCCGAGCGCGGATGTCCCAGCGCGATCGCGACGCTCGGCTGGCGGAGCTCTTCGAGCGCGTCGTCGACCTCTCTGCACGGG
>JANOGB010000446.1:0-2754 GCA_031413955.1 Planctomycetota bacterium
GTCCGAGCTCGCCCGCGCCTTCGCACTCCCCAGCAAGCGCTCGGCCGCGGCCACCACCCACTCCGGCTCCAGCGCCTGCATGCAGCGGTGGTGGCCGAGCGGGCACACGCGCTCGAGGCACGGGGCGCACTCGAGGTCCGCGACGCGCACCACCTCGCAGTGCTCCAGCGAGCTCGCCGTGAGCGCGGGGAAGTTCGGCCCCATGACGGTCACGCAGGGCACGTCGAAGGCGGCCGCGAACCAGCGCGGACCGGAGTCGCTCGTCAGCAGCAGCGCCGCCTCGGCCACCAGGGCCTTCAGGAGTTCGAGGTCGCGCGGCACGGGCGAGAGATCGATCACCGGCGTCCGGCAGGCGCGCGCCACGGCCTGCATCACTCCTTCCTCGCCCGGCGCGCCCGTGACGATTGCGTGCAGGCCGCAGCGCTCGTGCAGGAGCTCCAGCGCGCGCGCGTGGTGCCGTGCGGGCCACATCTTCGCTGCACCGAAGGCGGCCGAGGGCGTGCACAGGACGAAGCGCGCAGCGCCTGGTAGTCCGAGCGTTTCCAGCCGCGCGCGCGCCGCTCCACGCGCCTCGGCGCTCACGTGGAGCCGCGGATGGAGATCGTGCGCCAGGACGCCGAAGAGCCCCATCACGTCCGCGAGCAGATGCGCGGTCGGGATCGGCGCGCGCCGGCCGCCCAGGGTAGGCGGCACAATGCGGTGCGTGAGCAGCGCGCCTCGTCCGCCCAGGGCCGCCCCGGCGCGCAGCGGAACCCGCGCCCGGAAGGCGCGCCAGGCGGCCCCGAGCGAGTTCGTGAGCAGCGCCACTGCGTCGGGCGCGAGCTCGCGGTAGCACGCGCTTTCGGAACGACCACGTGCGAGCGTGTGTACGTGCGCCGCGCACGGCCCTCCGGCGAGGATCGGCGCGAGGTGCGCGCGCAGGACGATCGTCACGCGCTCGAAGCGCGCCTCGCGCACGGCCGCCTCGAGCAGCGGCGTCGCCATCACGAGATCCCCCACCCAGTTCGGAGCGCGCAACACCAGATGGCGCAGCCGGTCGGTGGGAGCGGTGCGGATCATTGGCGGGGATTCGAGCCGCGCGCGGGCCCGAAGTCGAGTTCCGCCTTCGGCGCAAGACGGATGGCAGGCGCTTGGACGGCGCCAGACGTAGCGCCACTGGGCTCCAGCGTGGCTCCAGCATGGCTCCCCTTGTCCGCTACGGCGCGAGCCCGGCGCTGGGGGGTTCCCCTGGAGCTAGCCCGAGGCTCGAATAGGTGGCTCGCATCCGCAAGGCTCTGCCGCACCTGCCCGCCCCCGCCTCTCCAGCCCGCCCACCATGTCCCAAGCCACCGCGTCCCAGCCTGCCGCCACGGCCATCGAGATCGAGTTCAACCCGCGCCTGAACGCGGAGACCAACTTCAACGCCGCGGCCGACGTGCTCGGCCTCGACCAGGGCGTGCGCGAGGTGCTGCGCTCGCCGGACCGTGAAATGACGGTCAACATCCCGGTGCTGATGGACGACAAGAAGCTGCGCTGCTTCATCGGCTACCGCGTGCAGCACAATTTCATGCGCGGCCCGTGCAAGGGCGGCATTCGCTTCGCGCCGGACGTGAATCTCGAGGAGGTGCGCGCGCTGGCCGCATGGATGACCTGGAAGTGCTCGATCGTGGGGATTCCGTTTGGCGGCGCGAAGGGCGGCGTGATCTGCGATCCCAAGCTGCTCTCCGAGGGCGAGCTGGAGCGCATCACGCGCCGCTACACCGCCAACATCATGGACATCCTCGGGCCCGACCGCGACGTGCCGGCCCCCGACGTGGGCACGAACGAGCAGACCATGGCCTGGATCATGGACACCTACTCGATGCACGTGCGCCAGACGGCCACGGCCGTGGTCACGGGCAAACCTCTGGCCCTGGGCGGCAGCAAGGGCCGGCGCGAGGCCACCGGACGCGGACTCATGCTGGCCATGCGCGAAGCCCTCAAGACCATGAAGGGCATGCCCGAGAAGGCGCGCATCGCCGTGCAGGGTGCGGGCAACGTGGGCGGCATCGGCGCGTTCCTCCTGCACAAGGCCGGGCACAAGATCGTGGCCCTGTCCGACGAGCGCGGCGCGATCCACGACCCGATGGGCCTGGACATGCCGGCGGTGCTGGCCTGGATCGAGGAGCAGAATCGCCAGCCGAAGGACAAGCGCAAGTTCCTGGACAGCTACCCGGGCGCCGAGAAGCTCCTGCCCAAGGAGAAACTGCTCGAAGTCGACTGCGACGTGCTCGCGCCGTGCGCGGTCGAGAACCAGATCACCTCGAAGAACGTCGAGCGCATCAAGGCGCGCCTGATCGTCGAGGGCGCCAACGGCCCGACCACCGCGCCGGCCGACAAGGTGCTCGACCAGCGCGGCATCGTGGTCGTGCCCGACATCCTCTCCAACGCCGGCGGCGTGACCGTCTCGTACTTCGAATGGGTCCAGGACCGCATGGGCTACTTCTGGACCGAGGAAGAAGTGAACACGCGCCTGGAGGCGACCATGGTCACGGCCTTCGCCGAGGTGCACGCCTGCGCCAAGAAGCACGCCGTCTCCCTGCGCCGCGGGGCCTACATCCTGGCCCTCGACCGCGTGGCCCAGGTCTACAAGCTGCGCGGCCTGTTCGCGTAAGCTCACCTGGGAGCGCCGGGCTCCAGCCCGGCTCCGTTTCCTTTTTCTTCCTTTCTCCGAGGCGGAGGAAAAAAAGAAGAGAAGAGGCGGGCGGGAGCCCCGCGCGCCCAGGTGAGACCGCG
>JANOGB010000447.1:0-40679 GCA_031413955.1 Planctomycetota bacterium
TCCAACACCGCCAGCGGCTACGTCGCCCTGTACTCGAACACGGTCGGCTCGGGCAACACGGCCATCGGCGATGCGGCGCTCGCCTACAACACGAGTGGTTCCTTCAATACCGCCAGCGGTACGCGCGCGCTCGCGGGCAACACGAGCGGCAGCTACAACACGGCCAGCGGGGATTCGGCCCTGCTCGCCAACACGACGGGCAAGAACAACACGGCCTGCGGTGTGCTTGCGCTGCAGGCCAACACGACCGGCAACGGCAACAGCGCTTGTGGACGGAGGGCGCTCTACTCCAACACGACCGGCATCAACAACACGGCCAGCGGTAACGCGGCGCTCTTCTACAACACGACCGGTGCGAACAACATCGCGCTCGGTGCCGGCGCCGGTCTCTATCTCACGACCGGCAGCGGGAACATCGAGATCGGCAACTACGGTCTCCCGGGGGACTCCGCCACCACCCGGATCGGCTCCATCCAGACGCGCACCTTCATCGCCGGGATCCGTGGAGCGGCCACGGGCATCGCCAACGCCATCCCGGTCCTGATCGACAGCGCGGGCCAGCTCGGCACGACGTTTTCTTCGCGCCGCTTCAAGCAGGACATCCGCGACATGGGCGACGCCACGGAGCGGCTGCTGGAGCTGCGGCCGGTCCTGTTCCGCTACAAGCAGGAGCAGATGCTCCCGGGCGGCCAGGTCGTTCCGCCCGAGTACGGCCTGATCGCCGAGGAAGTGGCCGAGATCTTCCCGGACCTCGTGGTGCTCGACGACGAGGGCCAGCCGCTGACCGTGAAGTACCACCTCCTGAGCACGATGCTGCTGAACGAGCTGAAGAAGCTCGGCGCCGAGCATGCGCGCGAGCTGGAGGAGCTGCGCAGTCGCCTCGACGCGCTCGAAGCAGAGAGGCGCTAGCCCGGAACTAGCTCCAGAACTAGGGCTGCGATCCCCTCCCATGGCGAGAGGGAGGTGCCAGGCTCGGTCTTGCCGGATTCCGCCCTGCGCTCCACGCGCCCTTGCGCGCACTCGGAATCCGGCGAGACCGTGCCTGGCTCCGTACTCTCGCGGAGCCCCTTTTCTTCTGTCGGCCTTGCGCGCAGGCTGGGGGCCCAAAGGGATTCCGAGTCTTGGCAGCCAAATGGTCTCGACGCGCGGGCTGGTTCGCGCTCCTCGCCCCGCTCCTGGGCTTGCTTCTGGGCCTGGCCTGTTCTCGGCCGGCGCAGGACGCGCCGCGCAGGCCGAACTTCGTGCTGATCTGCGTGGACGCGCTGCGCGGTGATCGCCTCGGATACCAGGACTACGAACGGGACACGAGCCCGACGATCGATGCACTCGCGCGGCGCGGAGCGCGCTTCCGCTACTGCTTCAGCACCTATCCCCAGACTTCTCCCTCGGTCGCTTCGTTGTTCACGTCGCTCTATCCGAGTGCCCACAAGAAGACGGCCGAGGCGGGGATCACCCTCACGTCATCGGTCGCGATGCTGGCCGAGACGTTCCGGCAGTCGGGCTACCGCACGGCCGCCGTGGCCACCAACCCCAACCTCTCGCCCGGCTTCGGCTACGAGCAGGGCTTCGAATACTTCTGCTACGTCACGGGGAGAGCGCGCTACAGCTTCGTCAAGCGCGACCAGACCTACTCCGGCACGCAAACGGAGGTGCGCCACAGCGACGCGGCCCACTACGGGCGCGGGGACGCGGCCAACCAAGCCGCGCTGGAGTGGCTCGAGCGCACATCCGCGCAACGCGAGCCGTTCTTCCTGTACCTCCACTACATGGACGTCCACAACCCGTACGTTGCGCCCGATCCCTACCGGGCCATGTTCGTGGACGAAAAAGGGATCGACCGGTACTGCAACGGAGTTCCGAAGGCCCCCGTGTCCGACGGCGACCTGCGCTACATGAGCGGCCTCTACGACGGCGAGATCCGGTACCTCGACGATCTCCTGGCGCAGCTCGTCGCGGACCTCGGGCAGCGCGGTCTGCTGGAGGACACTTACCTCGTCTTCCTGGCGGACCACGGGGACGAGTTCCTCGAGCACGGCGGGCTCGGGCACGGCGAGACGCTCTTTCGCGAGTTGCTGCACGTGCCCCTCTTCCTGGTCGGGCCCCGCATCCCTGCCCGGGAGGTCGAGTCCGCCGTCAGCACGATCGACGTCTATCCGACCCTGTGCGAGCTCGCGGGCATCGAGATCCCCGCACACGTCCAGGGCGAGAGCCTCGTCCCGTTCTTCGACCAACAGGGCGAAGCACGGCGGTCCCGGCCCGTCTTCGCCGAGTGCGCGGACTTGCGCATGCGCGGGGACGCGCACTCCCCGGACAAGCAAAAGGGAGCGCGTTCCATCGGTCGCTCGGGGGACAAGACCGGCCCCGGATTCTCGATCGTCGACGAGCAGTGGCACCTGATCCATCGCGCGGGCCGGACGGAGCTCTACCGCTACCGCGACGATCCCCGGGAGGCCGTCGATCTGGCCGCGGAGCAAGGGGCCGAGGTCGAGCGCCTGCTCGATTCCGCCGAACAGGTGTTGCAGGAGTCCCGCGCGCGAGGCCGCGTGATCGAGACCCAAGCGGTGGACGTCGACGCGGGCACGCGCGCACAGCTCGAAGCCCTCGGCTACGGGGGCGAAGACGACGAGTGACCGGCTCTCGGCCTGCCGGGGGATTCTTGCTCAGCCTCTCAAGCCTGCCCGGCTCCCGTCCGTCCCTGAGCGCGCTGGATGCGCCCGGCCAGCGTCGTGAGCTCGCCGCGCGCGATGGCCGCGCGCATGCTCTCGAGACAGCGGTGGAAGAAGCGCAGGTTGTGCTGGGTCAGGAGGCTGGCCGCCAGCATCTCTCCCGCCATGCACAGGTGGCGCAGGTAGGCGCGCGAGAAGCGCGTGCAGGCCGGGCAGTCGCAGTCGGCCTCGAGCGGCGCGGGGTCGCGCTCGTGGCGCGCATTACGAAGATTGAGGCGTCCCTCCCAGGTGAAGGCCTGGTGGTTGCGCCCGTGGCGCGTGGGCGTGACGCAGTCGAACAGGTCGACGCCGCAGCGCACCGCTTCGTAGAGGTCGAGCGGGGTGCCCACGCCCATCAGGTAGCGCGGCTTCTCCTGCGGTAAGAGCGGCGCGGTGGCCTCGACCGCGCGGCGCATCGCGGCGCGGTCCTCGCCCACGCTGACGCCGCCGATGGCGTAGCCGACGAGGTCGTGGGCACAGACCTCCTCGACCGCGCGCGCGCGCAGGTCCTCGAAGACGCCGCCCTGCACGATCCCGAACAGCGCCTGGCCCGTGTCGAGTCCCCCGGCGGAGCGCCAGGCGTCGACGCAGCGCGTGAGCCAGCGTTGCGTGCGCGCCGTCGCAGCTTCCACCTCCGCGCGCGCGTTCGGATCGCTCGGGCAGTGATCGAGCGCCATGATCACGTCGGCGCCGAGCGCGCGCTCGAGCGCCATCACGCTCTCGGGCGTGAAGCGCACGCGCGCTCCGTCGACCACCGAGCGCAGCGTGGCGCCGTCCTCGTCGACCACGGTCAGGGCCTGCAGGCTGAAGATCTGGTAGCCGCCGGAATCGGTCAGGATCGGGCCGTCCCAGCCCATGAAACGGTGCAGGCCGCCGAGCTCGCGCACGAGTTCCGCGCCCGGCCGCAGCGCCAGGTGATAGGTGTTGGCCAGCACCATCTGCGTCCCGAGGGCGCGCAGCTCGTCGGGCCGCACGCCCTTCACGGAGGCGCGCGTGCCGACCGGCATGAAGGCCGGCGTCGCCACCGCGCCGTGGGGCGTCAGGAAATGCCCGGTACGGGCGCGAGCGTCGCGCGCTTCGACGCGGAACGAAAAGGTCATGCCTTCAGCTTCTCAGCGCCGGCCGACGCCTGCAACCCATGCGCACCACAGAGGCGCAGAGGACGCAGAGTCTCGCAGAGGAAGAAGGAAGGGGCCTCCGGATCGTCGACCCTCGGAGAGCCGAAGCCCCGGAGGCCCATCCTCTCTCGATTCTTCCTCTGTGAACCTCCGTGTCCTCTGCGCCTCTGTGGTCGTTCGATTCTTGCCCGGCGTGCACGCGGGCGCGGAATAGGAGATCAGGCGCCGAACAGGTCGCGCTGCGCCGGCGGCTCGGCCGAGGCGAAGGCCGCGAGCGCGCGCCTGCCAGCCGTGGTGATGCGCCGCCCACGGGCGGTCTTCTGCACGAAGCCCGAGCGCAAGAGGTGCGGCTCGAACACGTCCTCGATCGTGTCCTCGCTCTCGCCCACGGCCGCGGCGATGGTCTTGAGGCCCAGCGGCTCGCTGTTCTTCGCCAGGGTGCCGAGGATGCGCCGGTCGAGCTCCTCGAGCCCGTGCTGGTCGACGCCGAGGCGGGCCAGTGCATCGTGCACGAGCGGTGCATCGATCCCACGCGCGCCGCTCACCTGGGCCAGGTCACGCACGCGCCGCAGGAAGCGGTTGGCCACGCGCGGCGTGCCGCGGCTGCGCGCGGCGAGCTCGAGCGCGGCCGCGGGCTCGAGCGCCACCTCGAGGATGCGCGCGGAGCGCAGGAGGATCTGCACCAGGTCCTCGTCCGGATAGGGGACCAGGCGCTCGAGGTGTCCGAAGCGCCCGCGGAACGGCGCCGAGAGCAGGCCCTCGCGCGTGGTCGCGCCGATCAGCGTGAAGCGGTTCAGTGGCAGCGGCAGGACGCGCGCGTGCGGACCCTGGTCGAGCGTGAAGTCGACCTGGAAGTCCTCCATGGCGGTGTAGAGGTACTCCTCGACCGCGGCCGGGATGCGATGGACCTCGTCGATGAACAGGACGTCGCGGGTGGCGAGCTGCGTCAGGATCCCCACCAGGTCGCGTGGCCGATCCAGGGCCGGACCCGCGGTGGCGTGGAGATGCACGCCGAGCTCGCCGGCCAGGATGCGCGCCAGGCTCGTCTTGCCGAGGCCCGGTGGTCCCGAGAAGAGCACGTGCTCGAGGGCTTCCCCGCGCGCTTTGGCGGCCTCCAGGGCCACGCGCAGATTCTCCACGAGCTGGCGCTGGCCGACGAATTCGGCCAGGCGGCCGGGACGGAGGGTGTTCTCGAATTCGCCTTCCGGAGGTTGGGCCGCCGGGGTCGTCAGCCCGAGAGCGCCGCCTTCGGTGCTGCCGACGGTGCTACCCTCGAAGGCCCGGGGATTGACCAGCGGATCCGGGTGCGCCATCGGGCGCAGGATAGCGTGCCCGCAAGAGCACCCCAACCGCGCGAGCGCCTCGTTCCAGCCCGTGGCCCGCGAATCGATGCCTGCGGTCCATTGACAGCCCTCGACCCCTGCCTAGACTTGCCGCCTCGCTCGAAACCGCCCTGTCTTCGGTTTCCGTCGGGCCCGGTCTCCCTGCGCTGATCCCGCCTGCTCTGCACCCGCACAGTGGGCGCAAATCAGAACCGCTCGCCGCGACCCAGGTGGGGCTCGTATTCGGGTCAACCCTGACTCTGTAACCCGCGTGGCTATACGGGATAAGGCCCACGAACCCGGGCCGGCCTCGGAAAGATGGCACGCGGGTTGTTGAAAGCCCTGCTCGCGCCCCCTGCTCCCTGCGTGCTCCCGGAAACAGTCGACATGCCACCCATGAAGGCCCCCACTCGACCGCACTTGCTCTGGATCGGCTTCGGGGGTGCATTGCTCGGAGGGTGCGGTGGAGGCGGGTCCGGCGGCGGCGCTTCCCAGTTCCGCATCGAGGAGGTCTCGAATGGATTCGGCCGCCTGCTGCCGCACCAGATCGCGCAGCGGGCCTCCGACGGCACACCGACCTCGCGTGTGATCGAGATCACGAGCCTGGAAGACCTGGTCGAGAACGTCACGCAGGCCAATCCGATTCGACCTCCGACCGAATGGCCGGTCGCGGCCGTGTTGCCGGGCAACGTCCCGGGCAGCCACTTCGTCTACGCGCGCTTCAGTCAGGACATCGACATCGATTCCGTGCTGGATCCTCTGGCGTCGGCCGAGGACACGAACTTCATGACCACCGCGATCCAGGTGGCCGAGTACGACCCCGAAGATCAGTCCGTGACGATCTTGCGCGGGCGGGCTTTCGTGGGCGGGAGGACCTACGGCCCCGTGCTCGAGCGGAATGCACAGGACGTGCCCACGGGCCGTCTCGAGCTCAGCACCTGGGTCACTGCCGACGGAAACGACTCCGATTCCAACCTGGACTTCCCGCAGATCATCGACCCCTTCGACGGCTTCGACCACGGTACGCCTGGCCTGGGTTTCCCGGGCACGCAGGGCCGCTTCGCGGGCGACAACGTCCTGCTCGACCCCAGGGTCTTCGTCTTCGTCTTCGATGACGACCGCGATCTCGCGCTGCACGAGACCTTCCCGAGCGGCAGGCAGATCCAGATGCGCATCAACGAGGACGTGCTCTCGGCCAGCGGCCGGAGCCTCGAAGATATCGGCTTCGCCTCTTCCACGGTCGGGCCCGACACGATTCCGCCCGAGGTGCTGGGGAGCAGCGAAGGGAGCGAGCTGGAAGGGCCCGTGGTCATCCCTTCCAATGACGAGGTCGACGTCGATCCCGAGACCAACATCGAGATCCAGTTCACCGAGCCGATCCAGGTGCTGAGCGTGGCCCAGCTCGATGCAGGCCAGCCGCCGGCGCTCTCGCCCGCCGTCCAGATCGAGTTCGGACCCCCCGCCGCGCGCGTCCAGGTGCCCTTCTTCGTGCAGCCGTTCTCGGTGTACGACCTCTCGCGCCTCGAGCTGCGACCGGTCTACAACCTGCCGGGCTCGGGGCCCGACATCGGTTCCGAGTCCTGCAACAGCTTCGGGCGCGTCTCGCTGCTCTTCAAGCGGGCGCAGTACGACGACCTGGGTGCGATGCAGAACTCGATCGAGTTCACGAGCACGTTCACCACGCGCGAGGGGCCGGGCCTGGTAAACGCGCCCGTCGTGCCCGACGTGATCTACGTCGGCCGGGGCGGCGCGGCTCCCGGCTTGTCGGTCATCGACCTCAACGGTTTCGGCGCGGGCACGGGGAACCCGACCTACGACTCGCTCATCCCCATCAAGGAAGGCAACAGCAACTATCCGAACAACCAGAACGTGAAGGTGCAGGGCGCGAGCCTCACTCCGCCGCTCGCGAACGGGACGTGCACCTTCAACGGCGGTTCGGAGGGTGTCTTCACCCTGACCAAGGACAGCTCCCTGGGCGATCTCCTGGCGCGCGCGCCGCTGTTCGAGTCGGTGGGGGACATGGCGATCGGCCATGCGCTCGACAACACCTTCAACAACGGGGCGTTGTTCGGGTGCCAGGCCGGCGGCGGCAACATCTGCGCGGAGACGGGCCTGAAGCGCGTGACACTCCAGGCGGGGGGAGCCAACAGCCTCGCCCCCGCCGCGGCGTCGGCCCTGCCGGTCAAGACCGCGTTCGGCATGGAGAACCTGGTGTCCTGGGCTCCGCACCCGAATCCTCCGCCGATCGCCTTTCCGCCGCTGTGCCTGTCGCCGCTGATCAACGGCATCGAGCCGACCACGGGCAACGGTATCAACCTGCTCGTGCCGGGCGCGAACAGCCGCGGGAATCCGGCCACCGACCGGCCGCCCACGAACATGCTGGCGGCCTTCCAGAACACTTTCCTCATCGGCCCGTCGGTGCGGCAGCCCACCGTCCAGACCTGCGCGAACTACGCGATGCGCCAGCAGATCGGTCACTTCCTGTACGTGATCGACCGGGTCGCGGCCGAGGTCGTGGTGCTGAACTCGAACCGTTTCACGGTCATCGACCGGGTCCGCACGCCCGATCCGACCTCGTTCGCCATGTCGCCGAACCTGGACTTCCTGGCGGTGACCAACGAGGGCGCCGATCAGGTCACGTTCATCGACACCGACCCGAGCTCCGCCACCTTTCACGAAGTGGTGCGCACGGTCTCGGTGGGGGCCGGCCCGACGGGCATCGCCTGGGAATCGGGCAACGAGGACATCCTGGTGTGCAACCAGGCCGATGGTTCTGTCACGGTGATCTCGGCCTTCTCGCTGCGCCCGCGCAAGCTGATCCGCAACCAGCTCACGCGGCCGATCGACGTCGCGCTCACTCCGCGCCAGCTCGGCCTCGGCTTCCAGCGCGGCGTGTACTTCGGCTACATCCTCAATCAGAACGGCACGTTGGCGGTGTTCGAGTCCGGCCCCGACGGCATCCTCGGTTGGGGCTTCGACGACACGATCGGCAGCCTGCCCTTCACGTTCTTCCGACCCAAGTCCCTGCAGCCCGACATCCAGCGCCCGAACTCGGCGGTGTGGATCCTGCACGAGAATCCCCTCGACGTGAACGGCAACCCGACCGGACAGTCCGGCGGGGCGCTGACCAACGCGGGCATCTTCTCGGGCTTCCGCGGGATCCTACCGTTCATCAACGGTGCGTTCGTGAACCCGCAGGTCCGCAACCTGGGTTTCGGCGTGTTCGCCTCGATCGGCGAGGACCGCGGGCTCTCGGGCATCCCGGTCGACATCGCCTTCGACAACATGGTGAACGTGTCGGCCTTCACCAACTACAGCACGCAGTTCTCCGCCGGCCTGCCGCTGTCCATCAACGGCAAGTCCATCGTGAAGTTCAACGGGAGCAACTTCGTGCAAGCCGGCTCACCCGCGTTCCTGTTCCTGGCCGTGCCCAACCCCGGGGTCATCGACGTGCTGGAGCTCTCTTCGGGCACGTTGCAGCGCGTCGACGCGAGCGTGTTCCAGCCCGGCATCAATTCCATCCCTGCTCCGAACGTCACCGTGCTCGCGGACTTCTTCCGCCAGTAGGGCAACCATGCGAGTGCAACTGCTCCCTTCCAGCTCCTGTTTCCTCGGCCTGGGGCTCGCGCTCGTGTGCGTGCCTGCCTGCGGCGGAGGTGGCGCGTCGGGCGGCTCCGGTAGCTCAGGCTCCTTCGTGATCGTCGAGGCCTCGAACGGCTTCGGCAAACTGCTCCCGCACCAGATCGCAGTGCGCACCGCGCAGGGGTTGCCCAGCGCCCAGGTGGTCGAGATCACGTCCCTCGACCAGTTGATCGCCAACGTCACCTTGACCAATCCGATCAAGCCTCCGACCGAGTGGCCGGTGGAGGCGAAGCTGCCCAATGGCAGCCCCGGGAACCACTTCTTCTACGCGCGGTTTCGCCAGGCTATCGATCCGAATTCTGTGCTCTCGCGCGATGCCGCCGGAGAGCCGGGCACCATCGGCGCAGGCATCCAGGTCGAGGCCGTGAATCCGATCAACGGCGCCGTCACCCGGTTCCAGGGACGGGCCTTCGTGGGTGGCAAGACCTTCGGCCCCGACACTTCCGGAGGTCAATACCTGCTGCAGACCTGGGTGCAGGAGAACGGCGATGTCCTGCAGGCCACCACGATCAACGGCGCGACTCCGGGACTGGGCTTCCCCGGCACGGAACCGGGCACGAGCTTCGCCGGCGACGCCACGCTGGTCGAGCCGAACGCTTTCGTATTCGTGCTGGATGCCGACGGGGATCTCACGACGCACGAGACCTTTCCGCAGGGGCTGCCGATCCAGATGCGGATCGGCCCGACGGTGCGCTCGGCCGGCGGCAAGCTGCTCGACGAAGTCGGCCTGGCTTCCTCCACGGTCGGGCAGGACACGATCCCGCCCGAGGTGCGCGTCGTGGCGGGCGTTCAGGTGCCCATGGTGGTGCCCCCGGATCAGGCCGAGAACGTCGATCCGCAGACCAACGTGATCGTGCAGTTCACCGAGCCCATCCAGGTCCTGACACTCGGCGATCTCGACGACGGCACGCCGCCCGCGGTGTCGGCCTCCCTGCAGCTCAGCTTCGGACCCTCCACGGCCCGGGTCTTGGTGCCGTTCGCGGTTCGTCCGCTGTCGATCTACGACTTGACGAAATTCGAGCTCGCGCCCGTGTACGACTTTCCGGGCACGGGCCCGGACTTGCCCGGTGTTCCCTGCGAGAGCTCGTTCGGCAAGGTGAACTTCAGCGTCACCATCAACCAGTTCCGGGACCTCTCGCTGGCGGGCAACCGTAACACGCTCGCGCCCACGTCTTCCTTCACCACGCGCGAGGGACCGGGCCTGGTCAACGCGCCCGTCACGCCCGACGCGATCTATGTCGGCCGCACCGGGAGCCGGCAAGGGATCTCCGTCATCGACCTCAACGGTTTCGGCGGAGGCACGGGCAATCCGACCTACGACCGCTCGCGGCCGATCCAGTCCGGCAACAGCAACTATCCGAACAATCCCAACGTGGCTGCCAGCGGGGCGCTCTTGATCCCGCCGCTCGCGCCCGGGACGTGCACCTTCAACGGCGGCTCGGCCGGCCCGTTCACGCTCACCAAGGACAGCTCCCTGGGGGACCTCCTGGCGACCGCGCCGCAGCTCGAGTCGGTGGGCGACATGGCCGTCGGCCACGCGCTCGACAACACCTTCAACAACGAGCAACCCTTCGGCTGCCAGTCCGGTGGCGGGAACGTCTGCGCCCAGTCCGGTCTCAAGCGCATTTCGATCGTATCCGGCGGACCGAACACCGTCGGTTCGGCCAACACCATCACGATCCCCCCGCTCAAGACCGACACGGGCGTCGCGAACCTGGCGTCCTGGGCGCCCCATCCCAATCCGCCGCCGCTCATCTTCCCGCCGTTGTGCCTTTCGCCTCTGATCAATGGGCAGGAGCCCACCGCGATCGATTCCACCTATCCCTTTCCTCCGCTGTCCGGCAACGCGATCTACGGCAATCCGCATCCGGCCCGCACCGGACCGCAGCTCCGGAACCTGCTCATTCCCGGAGACTCGCCGCTCGGAATCCCCGCGATCAATTCGCCCCCGAACGGTCTCTTGTCGCGCGAGCAGAACTCCTGGTTCGAGGGCCCCTCGACACCCCAACCCCAGCTGGGACTGTGCGCGCCCTTCATGATCCGCCAGCAGGTCGGTCACTTCCTGTACGTGGTCGACCGCGTGGCCAGCGAGATCGTGGTGCTCAACTCGAACCGCTTCACGGTGATCGACCGCATCCGGATGCTGGATCCGACCTCGCTCGCCATGTCGCCCAACTTGGACTTCCTTGCGGTCACCAACGAAGGCGCGGATCTGGTCTCCTTCCTCGACATCGATCCGTCCTCGCCCACCTTCCACCAGGTCGTGCGGACCACCATCGTGGGTGCGGGCCCGACCGGCATCGCCTGGGAATCGGCCAACGAGGACATCTTCGTGTGCAACCAGGGTGAGGGCACGGTCTCGGTGATCTCGGGCTTCACCCTCGACGTGCGCAAGACCCTGCGCAACCAGCTCTCGCGTCCGATCGACGTGTCCCTGACTCCGCGCCAGTTCCTGTTCGGCTTCGCGCGCGGCGTCTACTTCGGGTACATCCTCAACCAGAACGGCAACGTGGCCGTGTTCGAGTCGGGGCCGGACGGGATCAACGGCTTCGGGTTCGACGACGTGATCACCACCCTGCCCTTCCGGTTTCGGCGCCCGAAGGCGATGCAAGTGGACCCGACCAACCTGAACTCGGGCGTGTGGATCGTGCACGAGAATCCGCTCGACGAGCTCGGCGACGACTCCGGTCAGGGCGGTGGCGCAGTCTCCAACGTGGGCATCACCGGTGGTCTGCCCGGGATCGTGCCCATCGATCCCGGCCCCTTCAGCAACCCCCAGATCCGCGAGCTCGAGTTCAGCGTCCTGGCCTCCTTCGGCACCGGGCCGCGCGGCCTCTCGGGAACCCCCGTGGACATCGCCTTCGACAACCTGCGCAACCTGAGCGCCCTGACGAACTACGGCACGACCTTCTCGCCTGGCAACCCCCTCAGTTACAACGGCAAGAGCCTGGTGAAGGTTATCGGCGTCCCGATCTCGGTCACCGCGCCGCAGTTCATGTTCGTGGCCGTTCCCAACCCGGGCGTGATCGACGTGTTCGACCTGACCAGCGGCTCCTTCGAGCGCGTGGACACCAACCCCTTCGTGAGCGGCTTTCAGGCGATCTCGGCGCCGAACGTCACGGTCCTGGCGGACTACTTCCGCCAGTAGCGACCAGTAGCGACCAGCAGCGAGTCGACCAGCCGCTTTGCTGGCGGAGACCAGGGTGGGACACTCGTGCGCGCTGCATGAGTGATCCCCGCGCCGTTCGAGCGATGTTCGCGCGCATCGCGCGCCGCTACGACCTGCTCAACCACCTGCTCTCGGCCGGGGTCGATCGCCGCTGGCGAGCCCAACTCGTGCGCCATCTCGGCGACCTGCGCGGGCGGGTCCTGCTGGATTCCTGCTGTGGCACGGGCGATCTCGCCTTCGCCCTGGAGCACGCCGGCGCACGCGTGGTGGGCGTCGACTTCACGCCCGAGATGCTGGCCCGTGCGCGCCAGAAGGGCGCAGGCCGCGCGGCGTGCTTCGTGGCCGGCGACGCCCTGTGTCTGCCGCTCTCCGACGCGCGCGTCGACGCGGCCGCGATCGCCTTCGGGATTCGCAACGTGGCCGACCGCCGCGCGGGGCTGCGCGAGATGATGCGCGTCGTGCGTCCGGGGGGAACCGTGATCCTGCTCGAGTTCAGCCCGCCGCCCGCCGGCCCGATGGGCGCGCTCTATCGCGCCTATTTCACGCGCGTGCTGCCGCGCCTCGGCGGCTGGATCTCCGGCGCCACCGACGCCTACCGCTACCTGCCCGACACCGTTCTCGCCTGGCCCGACCCCGACCAGCTGCGGGCCGAGATGGAGGCCCTCGGGCTGGAGCACTGCGGCTACCAGCGCCTGACCGCCGGCATTGCTTGCCTCTCCTGGGGCCGCGTGCCGTTGCACCCGCCTGCGCGTCCATGAGCGCAGACGGACCGCGCTCCGGGTCCGGCACTCCGAGCCTGAGTGCCGGCTACCTCGCCGCCCTGCCGCTCTTCCTGGTTTACGAGCTGGGGCAGAGCGCCGGAACGACGCGCGCTCCGGCCGAGCGCATCGTCGCGCACGTTCTCGCGCTGTTCGATGACCGGCTGCGGTGGCTGCGGGTCGCGCTGCTCTTCGTCCTGGCGGTGGTCGCGCTGCTGCACAGCTCACGCGGACGAGGTACGCAGCGCCCCGTGCTTCCTCGACGACTGGCCTCGCTCGTGGCGCAGGGTGTGCTGGCCGGCTTCCTGCTTGGCCCGCTGCTCTTCGCGCTGCAGGGGTGGCTCGACGCCGAGACCCTGGTGGCCGCGCCACCGCCTCCGCGCTCGCTCGCGGCCTGCCTGCGTCTCATGGGCGCCGCTCCGTGGGAGGAGCTCCTGTTCCGGGTCGGCGTGTACGGCGGCCTGTTCCTGTTGGCGCGGCGCACCAGCGCGTTCCTGGGGCTCGAGTCGCATGGCGCGCGTCTCCTGGCCGAGCTCGCGGCGCTGCTCGGCTCGGCGTTCCTGTTCGCCTGGTTCCACCTCGATTCTGCGCAGCGCCTTCTCGGAACGAGCGGCGAGCCCTACCAGGGCGGCCTCTTCCTGTGGCGGGTCTCGGCCGGGATCCTGCTCGGCGCCCTGTTCCGCTGGCGCGGGTTCGGCGTCGCCGCCTGGGCCCATGCCATCTACAACCTGGGGATCGCGCTCGGCATCCAGGGCTAGCCCCAGAACAAGCGCTTGAACGCGCCAGGCCGGCGAGAGTACGGAGCCAGGCACGGTCTCGCCGGATTCCGAGTGCGCGCAAGAGTGCGCGGAGCGCAGGCCGGAATCCGGCAAGACCGAGCCTGGCACCTCCCTCTCGCCGTCGGGACGGCGTCGAAGCGCTTGTTCTAGGGCTAGCTTAGCCAGCATCCAGCGCGAGCACAGCCCGCGTGGATCGTCTATGTTCGGGGGTACGGTGCAGCGGTATTTCGTCGGGATCACGGGCGCGAGCGGCCAGGCCTACGCCGAGGGGCTGGTACGCGCGCTGGTCGCGGCTGGCGCCGGGGTCGATCTGTGCGTGACGGCGAGCGGCGCCAAGGTGCTGCGGCACGAGCTCGGGATCGAGGCCGGTTCTGCCGCCGCCCTGGCCGACGCGCTGCCGGCCTGGCTCGGCCGCGAGACAGCCGCGGCCGTGCGGCTCTTCGCGCCCGACGCGATCGAGGCGCCGGCCTCCTCCGGCACCGCCCTCATCCGCGCCGTGATCCTGTGTCCGTGCAGCATGGGTACCCTGGCGCGCGTGGCAGCCGGCTTCAGCTCGAACCTGGTGGAGCGCGCGGCGGACGTGGCGCTGAAGGAGGGCCGGACCCTGCTGGTCGTGCCGCGCGAGACGCCGCTCTCCGTGCTGCATCTCGAGAACATGCTGCGCCTGGCGCGCCTGGGAGCGATCCTCCTGCCGGCCGCGCCGGGTTTCTATCACCACCCGCGCAGCGTCGACGATCTCGTGCAGCACGTGGTCGGGAAGATCCTCGATCGTCTGGGGCTCGCCCACGCGCGCGGGGCGCGCTGGCAGGGCCAGCTCGAGCCGCCGCCCGAGCCGGGCACCGAGCAGCCCGTTGGTGGAGAGCGGCCGTGATCGCCGCCCTGCGCCCCTGGTTCACGCTGGTGCGCTTCTCGCACACGCTGTTCGCGCTGCCCTTCGCCCTGGCCAGTGCCTGGCTGGCCGCGGGTGGCCGGCCCGAGGCGCGCGTGCTCGTGCTGGTGATCGTGTGCGCCGTGGCGGCGCGCACGTCGGCCATGGCCTTCAACCGCTGGCTCGACCGCCGCATCGACGCCGAGAACCCGCGCACGAGCGCGCGCGAGCTGCCGCGCGGAGTCCTCACGCCGCGCGGCGCACTGGCGCTGACGGCGGCCGCGGCGCTGGTCTTCCAGGCGGGCGCCTGGGCCCTGAATCCGCTGTGCGCACGCCTCGCGCCGGCCGTGCTCGCGGTCCTGCTCGTCTACAGTGCGACCAAGCGTTTCAGCGCCGGCTCGCACTTCGTCCTCGGTCTGGCGCTCGCGCTGGCGCCGCTCGGAGCGTGGGTGGCGGTGCGCGGAGACCTGCAGGGCGATCTCGCTCCGCCGCTCCTGCTGGCGCTCGCGGTGCTGACCTGGGTGGCGGGCTTCGACCTGATCTATGCCTGTCAGGACGAGGCCTTCGATCGTGCGCGCGGCCTGCATTCGATCCCGGCGCGCTTCGGGACGGCCACGGCGCTGCGGCTCTCGAGCACCCTGCACGTCGTGACCCTGGTGGTGCTGGCCCTCTTCGCCTGGCGCGCGCGGCTCGGTATCGCCTTCGACGTCGCGCTGCTCTTGACGGGCGTGCTGCTCGTCTGGCAGCACAGGCTCGTCTCGCCCCACGACCTCGCGCGTGTCGACGTGGCCTTCTTCACGCTCAACGGCTGGGTCTCGGTCGTGTTGTTCCTGGGCACGGTGCTCGACCTGGCGCTGGGAGCGAAGGCCTGATGGCCAAGGCGCGCGATAGCGAGCCGTGGAACGAGCTCGCCGTGCTCGAGGCTGCGCTGGCGCGCGGCGAGCTCGCGCGCGGCTATGCCCTGCGCGGCGAGGAGCGCTACTTCCGCGAGCGGGCGCTCGGGTGCCTGCGCAAGAAGGCCGAGAGCCTCGGCTACGAGCTCTGTCTGCACGAGGTCGAGCGCGAGTCCGAGAGCAGCGACTTCCGCCTGGCGCGCCTGGTCGACGACCTCTCGGGTGGCGGACTCTTCGCCGCCCGGCGCCTGGTGCTCGTGCGCAACCCCGGCGATCTGCTCAAGAAGGTCGAGGGCGAGGAGAGCGTCCTCACGCGCGCCGCGCTGGCCTTCGTGAAGAGCACTCAGGACGCCGGCTCGCTGGTCCTCGCGGATGCCTCGCTGCGCGTGGACCACGTGCTGGTCAAGGCCATGCTGGCCGTGGGGGGGCTCGCGCCTTCCTTCCGCAAGCTGTGGGAGAATCCGCCGCCCTGGCGGCCGGATCCGCTGCAGAGCGAGCTCGCGCAGTGGGTCCTGCGGCGTGCGGGCGAGCTCGGCCTGCACCTCACCGGCCCGCAGGCGCTGTACGTCAGCGCCGCCACGGGCAACGACCTCTCGGCGCTCGACGACCAGCTCGAGACCCTGCGCGCGAGCGGCGGACGCGAGCTGCGCGAGAGCGTGGTGTGGACGGCCGGCGGAACGCCGTGGAACGTCGCGGATCAGCTGCTGGGCGGCGATCTGCCGCGCGCGCTGAGCGGGATCGAGGCCCTGTTCCTGGGCGGATTCCAGGAGAAGAGCGGCAAGCGCCTGCTCGATCCCTCCGCGCTGGCGATCATGCTGGTGAGCGCGCTGCAGCGCGGCGCGAGCACCTGCCTCGAGCTCTCCCTGCCCTCGGCCGGTGCGCCGACCGGCGCGCGCGCCGAGGGCTCGCCGGCGCAGCGCGAGGCGGCGGAAGCGCGCGCGCGTCGCCGGCCGAGTGCGGACTGGCGTGCCTTGCTGGAGGAGGCCGCGGCCCTCGAGCGCGGGCTCAAGTCGGGCGCGGGTCTGGACGCGAACGACTTCGCGCGCCTGGCCCTGCGCTGGGCGATCGACGCGCGGCCGCGCGCGAGTGCCAGCGGAGGCCAAGCGCTGAAGAGCGTCCGATGACGAGCGTCTCGAGCGCGGCCACGATTCGCGTGCTGAGCGAGCGCGTGCGCAACCAGATCGCCGCCGGCGAGGTGGTCGAGCGCCCCGCATCGGTGGTGAAGGAGCTGGTCGAGAACGCGCTCGACGCCGGCGCGCGCGAGCTCTCCGTCGAGCTCGAGGAGGGCGGGGTGAAGCTCGTGCGCGTGAGCGACGACGGTTGCGGCCTGGGTCCCGAGGACCTGGCCCTGGCTTTCGTCTCGCACGCCACCAGCAAGCTCGCGGAGGTGGCCGACCTCGGCCACATCGGCACGCTCGGCTTTCGCGGCGAGGCCCTGGCCTCGATCGGTTCGGTCGCGCGCACGCGCATCCTCTCCCGACGGGCCACGGACGAGCACGGCTGGGTGCTCGAGGACGTGGGCGGGTCGATCGGCGCGGTCAGTGCCGCCGGGGCGCCACGCGGCACGACGGTCGAGGTGCGCGACCTGTTCTTCAACGTGCCGGCGCGGCGCGCGTTCCTGAAGCGCACGGCCACCGAGCTCGGGCGCTGCCTCGACGTGCTGCAGCGCCTGGCCCTGGCGCAGGTGGGCACGGGCTTCGTCGTCAGCCACGACGGCGGACGCGTGTTCGACGTGGAGCACGACATGGACCTCGCCGCGCGCGTGCGGCGCCTCTTCGGAGCGGAGCTCTCGGCCGCACTCGTGCCGGTCGCGGCCGAAGCGGGCGAGGTGGTTCTCTCCGGCCTGCTCGCTCCGCCGCGCTTCAGCCGCGCGGACACCGCGCGCCAGATGTGGTTCCTCAACGGTCGTCCGCTGAGGGATCGCGTGCTGTCGCGCTGCCTGCAGGAGGCCTACCGCGGCTTCGACGACGTGAAGCGCCAGCCGGTGGCTTTCCTGTCGCTGTCCATGCCGCCCGCGCTGGTGGACGTGAACGTGCACCCGACCAAGTCGGAGGTGCGCTTCCGCGAGGAGCGGCGCCTGTTCCCGTTCCTGCTCGGTGCCCTGCGCGCGGCCGTGGCGAGCACGGACATGGCCACGCCGGGCGGGCGCCTGCTGGTGCCCTTCCCGCGCCTCGCGGGCGCGCCGAGCACGAGCTGGACGGCCGCACGCGCTGCCGAGCGGCCCCGGGCCGCGGAGCTCGAGGTGCGCGAGGGGCCCGCGCCGCCGGGCCTCCTGCCTGTGCCGCCGGCACTCGTGCCCGCGGCGTTTCCGGAAACCGCGCGCGGCGCGGTGCTGCAGGTGGCCGCCACCTATCTCGTGCGCGGCAGCGCCGACGGGCTCGAGATCATCGACCAGCACGCGCTGCACGAGCGTGTCACCTACGAGCGCCTCAAGGCCGGCCTGCGCGCGGGCGCGGTGGCGGTGCAGCGCGAGCTGGTCCCGGAGCTGGTCGAGCTCGCGCGCAGCGAGGTGCACGTCCTGGAGGAGCACCTCGCGGCGCTGGAGAAGATCGGCATCGAGCTGGCCGTCTTCGGCCCGACCACCGTGGCTGTGCACGGCTTGCCCGTGCTGCTGAAGCGCCGCGCCGGCCCGGCCCTCGTGCGCGAGCTCGTGGCCGCGCTGGGCGAGGGCCGGACGCTGCCCGGCCCGGAAGAGCTGCTCGACCACGTGGTGCACAGCATGGCCTGCCGGCGCTCGGTCATGGCCGGCGACGAGCTCGGACCGGAGGAGATCGAAGCCCTGCTCGAATCCGCCGCGCGCCTCGAGCACGACCAGACCTGTCCGCACGGCCGCCCGACGCGCGTGCGCCTCTCCCTGGCCGACCTCGAGCGCGCCTTCCACCGGCGCTGAGCGCTCACTTGCGCGGCTGGAAGTCCGCCACCGTCAAGGCCGGGCGCAGGACGGCGCTCGTGACGTAGACCTCTTGCGCGGCCTTCTCGGCGAAGGCGGGGGGAACTTGCGCGCGCTCGAGCGCGTGCACGCGTAGCTGGAAGGGCAGCTTGAAGGCGTCCTCCTCGCGGTACTCCGAGAACTCGACCAGCAGCGGGTCGGTCGCGGGCTTGCCGCGCTCGCGCACGATGGCCACGGCCGGCAGCGCATCCTCGCGCAAGCCCAGCTCGACGCGGTAGACGACCGGAGCCTCGCGCGCGAGCTCGCCGCGCAGCAGGGCGAAGTCGGAGCTCTCGAGGACCAGCCAGCGCAGCTTCTTGAAGCGCTTGGACAGTTCCGTGCCGAGGTCGGCCGGCCCCGCGGACGGGAGCTCGAGCCCGAGCAGGTTCAAGCGCGCGGGGTTGGAGAGCGCCACGTAGTTCCGGGCCAGCGCCAGCATGTCGTCGACCGCCTTGCGGTCTTCCTTGTACTCGCGTCCGGCCAGCACGACGACGCTCTCGCTCGTCTGCATCCAGTACTGTTCGGGCGCGGGCCCCGAGCGCCCGGTCTCGTTGCCGCTCGGCAGGAGGAAGCGGATGCAGTCCGGAGCCAGGTAGCGCAGGTCGATCTTCGCCTCGTTGCGCTGCACGCCCGAGCGCATCTGCACCTCGGCCCGGAACTGGAAAGCCCGCAGGGGCTCGCGGCTCGCGTCACCCGAGGCCGCACACACGCGCTCCCACAGCGCGCGCGCCTCGGCCGAGGCGCCGGGCACGCTCTCGCTCTGCGCCGCAGCCGCCTGTGCACGGTGCGCGGGCGCGGCCGGAGCGAACGTAAACAGCGCGAGCAGCAGCGGGAGCATGGCGGGCGAAGCCTACGCTCCGCGGCCAGGGGGCCGCCAGCGCCACGGCTACACTGAGGGCACCTTGACGTCCTCCGAACCCAGCGCGGCGGGAGCGAACGAACCAGGCGAGCCGTTGCTCGCCCTGGTGGGGGCAACCGCGGTAGGCAAGTCGGCCTTGGCCCTGGAGCTGGCCGAGGAGCTCGAACTCGACCTCGTTTCCCTGGACTCGATGCAGGTGTACCGCGGCATGGACATCGGCACGGCCAAGCCCTCGCCCGCGGAGCGAGCGCGCGTCCCGCACGCTTGCCTCGACCTGGTCGAACCCAGCGAGCGCTACGACGTCTCGCGTTATCTCGTGGACGCGCACGCGGCGCTCGCGCGCGCGCACACGGCCGGGCGGCGCGCGCTGCTCGTGGGCGGCACGGGCCTGTACCTCAAGGCCATGACGGAGGGCTTGTTCGCGGGTCCGCCGACCGATCCCGTGCTGCGCGCCGAGCTCGAGGGTCGGGCGCGCAGCGAGGGCAGCGTCGCGCTGCACGCCGAGCTCGCGCGGGTCGATGCGCCTTCGGCTGCACGGATCCATCCGCACGACGAGAAGCGCGTCGTGCGCGCGCTCGAGGTCCTGGCCCAGACCGGACGCCGGCTGAGCGACTGGCAGCGCGAGTGGGGCTGGCACGGCAACGCCCGCAAGCCGCGCGCGCTGCGCCTCGTGGGTCTCGCGCTCCCCGCCGCGCTGCATGCCGAACGCATCCGCCGCCGCGTGCAGGGGATGCTCGCCGGGGGCTGGGTCGAGGAAGCGCGCGCCATCCGCGCTTCGACCGGCTTCGGTCCGAGCGCCATCCAGGCCCTGGGCTATCGCGAGGTGCTCGCGCTCGCGGACGGGAACCTGGCTCCACTCGCCTGCCAGGAGCGCATCGAGCAGCTCACGCGCCGCTTCGTGCGCCGCCAGGGGACCTGGTTTCGCTCCTTCGCAGGGATCCGCTGGCTCGACCCCGAAAATGCGACGGCCCGCACCGAAGCGCGGGCTGTGCTCGAGGGACGGCTAAGGGTGTGAGTCCCCAAACGCTTCGAGGCGTCCAAACGGCGAAAGGGAGGTGCCTGGCTCGGTTTTGCACGAGTCCGCCGGAACCGCCTCTCACTCCTGCGCGAACTCGGACTCGCGCGAAACCGTGCCAGGCTCCGTACTTTCGCCAAGAGTACGGAGCCAGTCACGGCTTCGCCGGATTCCGGGTGCGCGCAGGAGTGATGAGGAGCGAAGGGCGGAATCCGGCGAAGCCGAGCCAGGCACCGCACTCTCGCCTCAGCGGTTCTTGACCTTGAAGCTGCCGACGCTCGGCGGAGTCCTGGCGCTGCCGCCGCCGACGAAGCCACGCCCGAACTCGTCCCAGTTCCCGTCCACCGTGGCGATCAGGGAGTCGACCGGGATCGGGATGAAGGTACCCGTGATTCCCAGCAGGCCGAGACCGATGAACACGGACTCCGCGTGCATGTAGTAGAGCGGGTCCGGTGCGAGGCTGTGGGCGCGCCGACGAGAGGTCAGCGACGGATCGTTGGCTTCGAAGGGGCTGTCCGGCGAGTTGAGCAGGAGGTGGCGGCGCAGGGTGAGGCTGATGTGCTTCTTCTTGCGGTACTGGAAGTCGACGAACTCGCCGTCGAGGTCCGGCCGGTAGCCGGTGAATCGCTTCACGAAGCGCTGGGGCACGGAGTCGACCACCCAGTGCTCGCCCTGCGCGGAGGTGACTCCGGTCTTGCAGGCCGCAAAGAGGGGCAGGGCTAGGGCGAGAAGGAGAGCTGCGCGCAGGGTTCCGGTCGACATGATGGCAGGGGAGAAGTGGGCGGGTGAGCGAATCCGTCCCGGGTGAGAGATTGCGCGGGAGTCTAAGTCCAGGTACCTAGGGGGTCAACGCGGGACGCACTCCCGAGGCCGACGCACTCGGATAGAAGATGGAAAGAAGGCAGTTTCGCGCCCCGCGGGGCATCCGGGACGTGCTCCCCGAAGAGATCCCCGTCTGGCGGTTCCTGGAGAAGACTGCCAGGAACCTGGCCGAGCTGCGGGGCTACCGGGAGATCCGGCCGGCCCTGGTCGAGGAGCTCGAGCTCTTTACCCGCTCGGTCGGCGAGGTAACCGACATCGTCCAGAAGGAGATGTTCACGCTCCAGAAGGGCGAGAGCTCGCTGGCCCTGCGTCCGGAGGGCACGGCCGGCATCGTGCGCGCCTACCTGGAGGCCGGGTACGCGAGCGCGGCTCCGCTCCAGCGCCTGTTCCACATCGGGCCGATGTTTCGCTACGAGCGCCCGCAGAAGGGCCGCGAGCGGATGTTCACGCAGTTCGACGTGGAGGCGCTGGGCAGCCTCGATCCGCGCCTGGACGCGGAGGTCGTCTTCCTCGCGGCGGCCTTCTTCGACGCACTCGGTTTCAGCCTCGAGCGGCGCGAGCTCGAGGTGCGCGTCAACTCGATGGGCGACGGCGACGATCGTGACCGGTGGCGCGCGGCGGTGCGTGCCTTCCTCGCGCCGACCATGGCCGAGCACTGCGAGCTCTGCCGCGCGCGCTTCGAGCGCAACGTGCTGCGCGTGCTCGACTGCAAGAACCCGCGCTGCAAGGAGCTGAACGCTCGTGCTCCGGTGATCCTCGAATACCTGTCGAGCGAGAACCGGAGCCACTTCGAAACCGTGCAGGAGCTGCTGCGCGGGCTCGGGCTCACGGTCGCGCTCGATCCTTCGATCGTGCGCGGGCTCGACTACTACACGCGCACGGTCTTCGAGATCCACGCGCCTTCTCTCGGCGCGCGCAGCGCCCTGTGCGGGGGTGGCAGGTATGATCACCTGATCGCCGAACTGGGCGGACCCGAGCTGGGAGCGGTCGGCTTCGCGGTGGGATTCACGAGCACGCTCATCGCCATGCGCGAGCACGGGAGGATCGATCCCGGCGACCCGGTGTTCCAGGACGAGCCTGCGCACGTGTTCGTGGTCAGCGCCGGCGAGGGGTTGGACGCGGAGGTTTTCCTGCTGGCCGAAGAGCTACGCAAGACGGAGATCTCCGCCGTCTATGACGCCGAAAAGCGCTCGCTCAAGGCACAGATGAAGCTGGCTGGCAAGGGTGGGCACCCCTTCGCCGTCGTCCTGGGTCCAGAGGAGATCAAGGCTGGCAACGTGCAGCTCAAGGACCTCACCACGGGCGCCCAAGAACCCGTCGCGCGAACCGTGCTCGCTGCCGAGCTGCGCGCGCGCCTGGCCGCCCGTGGCCGCTAGCGCCGATCCCGCACCGCTCTCCGCGGCCGCGCGCGGTGCGCAGCGCCTGGGCATCCTCGGCGGCAGCTTCGACCCGCCGCACCTCGGCCACCTGCACGCCGCGCGGCGCGCGCGCGAGGCCTTTGCGCTCGAGCACGTCGTGTTCGTGCCCGCCGCACGCCCGCCGCACAAGCTCGCTCGCGCCCTGGCCGGCGCGCGCGAGCGCCTCGAGATGCTGGCCCTGCTGCTGGAGGGGGAGCCGGACATCTCGGTGTGGGGCGTGGAGCTCGTGCGCCGCGGCCCCTCCTACACGGTCGACACGCTGCGCGCCCTGCGCGCGCTCGTGCCGACTCCCGCGGCCCTGTTCCTGATCCTGGGCGAGGACAACCTGCCGGACTTCCCGCGCTGGCGTGCGGCCGAGGAGATCCTGGCCCTGGCGCAGCCGATCGTGGTTCACCGCAGCGGCGCCGAGCCGGTGGCAGAGGTCGCACCCGCCGGGCTCTCCTCCCTGGCGCGCACGCGCCTCGCGCTCGGGCGCCTGGCCTGTCCCGCGCTCGACCTCAGCTCGACCGAGATCCGCGCCGAGCTCGGGCGCGGAGCGGATGGGCCGGGACGGCTGCCGCCACGCTTGCTGGAGTACATCCGCGCGCACGGACTGTACGGGGAGTCATGAGCGTCGAGTCCGCGCTGCGCTTCGCCGCCGTCGTGCTGGTGAGCGCCTGTGCCACGGGCCTCTTCGCCTGGCTCGCGCCGCGCCTCGGCTGGACCGATGCGCCGCGCGCCGCCGAGGCCGCGCGCAAGCGCCAGGGCCGGCCGGTGCCCGCGGTGGGGGGCGCGGCCATCTTGCTGGCGCTCGCGGCTGCGCCCCTTGCCGCGTGGCAGCCGGCGGGAGCGGAGCTGTGGGGGCGCTGGCTGCCCGCGCCGAGCTGGTGCCTCGCCTCGCTCCTGCTCGTCTTCGCGGTCGGCACGTGGGACGACCGCGCGAGCCTGGGCGCGGCGCGCAAGGTCGGCGCGGAACTCGTGGCGCTGGCGCCGCTCTTCGCCGGCGCCTGGCGCGAGCACGGGGCGGGCGGGGCCATGGCGGTCCTCGGCGCCGGCTTCCTCGCGCTGAACCTGCTGAACACCTTCGACAACGCCGACGGCGCGCTCGGCAGCCTGTGCGCGCTGGGCTTCGCCGGCGCGGCGCCCTTCGTCAGCGCCGCGTGTCTGGGCTTCCTGCCCTGGAACCTGGACGCGGCGCGTGCGCGGAACCGCGCGAGCGGCGCCCCGAGCGCCTACCTCGGCGACGCGGGGGCGTTCCTGCTGGGCTTCCTGCTGCTGCTCACGCCCGCGAGCGCCGGCCTGCTGGTCTTGCCCGGGCTCGATCTCGCGCGTCTCGCGCTGGTGCGCTGGCGTTCCGGTTCGCGGCCCTGGATTGGCGATCGACGGCACCTGGCGCACCGTCTCGAGGCGCGCGGCCTCTCCCGCCCCCTGGTGGCGGTGACGCTGTGTTTGCTTGCCTGGCCCGCCTGCGCGCTCGTCGCGCGCGCGCTCGCGGTGGGGGAGGCGCTGCCCGCGCTGGTCGGCATCCTGGCGAGCACGGGGCTGTACGCGCTCGCCTTGCGCATCGCGCCCGCGCACAGCGGCACTTCCGCCGCTGTGCCTTGCCCCTCGGAGGGTGGGCCAGAATAATGTCCCGCCCTTTCGCGCACCCGAGCCGGGGCGCAGAGCTCGCGCCTCCCCCGTGACCTATCCCCTCACCGCCATCGTCTCGGACCTGCACGGCAACGAGCCGGCCCTGGAGACGGCCCTGGCCGACGCACGCGCGCGCGGGGCGCGCCGCTACGTCTGCCTCGGAGACGTGATCGGGTACGGCGCGCGCCCGCGCCACAACCTGGACTGGGTCATGCGCCTGTGCATCCCCGAGCCCCATGCTCCGGCCGAGTTCGGAACGCTCGAGCCCGGGCTGTGCCTGCAGGGCAACCACGAGTACGCGCTCCTGAACAGCGCCGAGGATTTCAACTCCCGCGCCCGCGCCGCGATCGAATGGACGCGCGAGGAGCTCAACCGCGACGATGGCGGCGACGGCTCGCGCGAGCGGCGCTACGCCTACTGGGATTTCCTGGCCGCGCTCGCGCCGGTCGCCCACGACGGCGTGGCCATGTTCGCCCACGGCTCGCCGCGCGATCCGGTGCGCGAGTACATGCTGCCGCGCGACATCACCGACGACGCCAAGATGCGCGCCAACTGGGAGTGCATGAAAGAAACCGTGTGCTTCGTCGGCCACAGCCACGTGCCGGCCGTGTACTTCGAGGACAGGCGCCTGTTCCGGCCCAAGGGCAGCGATGGACCCTACGAGCTCGGCACGGGTCCGCGCCTGCGAGCCATCGTGAACGTGGGCTCGATCGGCCAGCCGCGCGACGGCGACAACCGTCTCTCCTACGTCCTGTTCGACGGCCGGGCGATCACCTTCGTGCGTCTCGAGTACGACATCGAGCGCGCGATGGCCGACATCCAGGCCGTTCCCGCGTTGCCCGACTACCTGGCGGAACGCCTGAAAGTCGGCCGCTAGCTCGGTCGGGGAGATCCGTCTACTTTGGACAAGCGCCTTCCGCTGTTCCTGTTCCTCGCGTTCCTGATCTTCTTCGCGTGGAACCTCGTGTTCCCTGCGCCGCCCAAGCCGCGCGAGAACCCGGGCCAGCCCGCCGGGCTGGCCGCCCCGTCCGCGGAGCCGAGCGGCGTTTCGGCTGCCGTGTCCGCGGTGTCCGTTGTGGCGCCGCACGTCGCCGACGAGGTGGAGCGGGAACTCGAGCTCCTGCTCGGCGGCGCCGGGAAAGCCGGAACCCCCGCGCGGCGCGGTGCCTACCGCGCGCGCTTCTCGAATCGTGGCGCGCGCCTGCTGTCCCTGGAGCTGGCCGACTACTTCCGCGCGGTCGGCCTGGACGAAGCGCAGCGCCGCGACCCGGCCAACTGGCTGCCGCTGGTCGAGGCGGTCGAGACCGCCCACGGCCGCAACGGCTCGCTCGTGTGGGAGACGCGCGCTTCCTCGCAGGAGCTCGTGCCCGGCGGGCTCGGGCGCGCGCTGTGGCAGATGGAAGAGCTCGCCGCGCCCGAGGTCGGCGTGCTCTTCCGCTACAGCCCACCCGGCGGCAAGGTCGTGTTCGAGAAGAAGATCCGCTTCGAGCCCGGCACCTGGCAGTTCCACGTGACGCTCTCGCTCCAGAACGTCGCGGCCGGGCCAGCCCGAACGCTCGGCTTCGTCCTGGTGCCGGCCGGCTGCATGCCGGCCGAGCTCGGGGACCAGTTCTATTCCGAGCCCACCGCCATCGCCATCGGTCGCGCGGGCCCGACCGAGCCCTACGAGAACGACTACGAGGCCGCGCCCGGAATGGACGAGCCGGGCGTGCTGGAAGTGCCGACGCCGCTCACGGTGGCCGGCGTCCACAACAAGTACTTCGCCTTCCTCCTGCGCGAGGCCCAGGAGGGACTCGGCACGCTCGGCGGGGCCACCTACGTGCCCGTGCTCGAGATCGGACCCGCCCCGCGTGCCCTGCTCGAGGTGGAAGCGTCCGTGAATCTGGGCCTGCCGGAGCCGGGCGAGACGCGCTCGTGGGAGTACATCGTCTACGCCGGTCCCAAGGACCCCGGCCCCTTCACGGAAGTCTCGACTGCGCACCAGGTCGTGCTGGACGACGATCTGTCGGTCGACACCATCGCCAAGGGCTTGCTCTACGTCCTGCGCCTCTTCCATCGGCTGGTGGGCAACTGGGGCCTCGCCATCATCCTCCTGACGCTGTGCGTGCGGCTGGCGCTGTTCCCGCTGAACCGCCGCTCGCAGACGGCCATGGCGCGCTACCAGAAGAAGATGAAGCGCGTCCAGCCGCGGCTCGAGGAGGCGAAGAAGCGCTTCGAGGGCGATGCCCAGAAGCTGCGCGAGGCCCAGGCGCGCATCATGCAGGAGGAGGGCGCGTTCCCGCCGCTCGGCGGCTGCCTGCCGATCTTCCTGCAGATGCCGATCTTCTTCGGCCTGTTCAGCGCGCTGCGCACGAGCTTCGACCTGCGCCAGGCGCCGTTCATGGGCTGGATGCACGATCTGTCGCGCCCCGACCGGCTGCTTCACCTCGGGCTCGAGCTGCCCTGGTTCCTGCCCGACATCGAGTACCTGAACGTGCTGCCGATCCTGATGGTGGTGCTGTGGGTCCTGCAGCAGATGGGCATGCCCAAGCCGGCCGACGAGCAGGCCGCGCGCATGCAGAAGATGATGATGTTCATGCCGGTGGTGTTCGGCTTCATGCTCTACAACTACGCCGCCGGCCTGTCGCTCTACATGATCACCACCTCGGGCTGCTCGATCATCGAGCAGAAGGTGATCAAGAAGCTGTGGCCGATCGACGACACCGAGCTCGCGCCGAAGGCCAAGAAGGGCTGCGGCCCCTTCTCCGGGATGATGCAGCACCTGGCCGAGAAGCAGCGCGCGCAGATGAAGCGCGTGCAGGCCATGCAGAGCGAGCGCCGCAAGCAGGAGGGCAAGCGTCGCAAGTAGACCGGATTGATCCGTTCGATCCGGGCGATGCCAGGGTGGATCCGGCACACGACACGATCGCGGCCATCTCCACGCCGGCGGGTCCGGCGCGGCGCGGCATCGTGCGCGTCTCGGGTCCGGGTGCCGTGGCCCTGGTGCAGGCCACCGTGCGCGACGAGGAGCCGCGCTTCGCGCCGGGGCACGCGCGGTTGTGCGCCCGTGGTCGCTTCGATGACGGGCGCGGGCTCCAGCCGGTGACGCTGCTGTGGATGCGCGCACCGCACTCCTTCACGCGCGAGGACGTGGCCGAGTTCCACCTGAGCGGGGCCGAGCCGCTGCTCGCTTGCGCCCTCGCTCGTCTGCTCGCCCTGGGCGCGCGTGCTGCCCAGCCCGGCGAGTTCACGCGCCGCGCCTTCCTCAATGGACGCCTGGACCTGTCGCGGGCCGAGGGCGTGCTGGCGCTCACCGAGGCCGGCAACGAGGCTGCGCGCGCGGCCGCGGCGCTGCTGCTCGACGGCGGTCTGGAGGAACGCGCGGCGGCGCTGCGCGAGTGCGTGCTCGGCTTGCTCACGCTGTGCGAGGCCAGCCTCGACTTCGACGAGGCCGAGACCGGCCATGTGCCGCACGCCGAGCTCGAGCTGCTGCGCGCCGCGGCCGGAGCGGCCGTGGACGAGGCTCTGGCCTGGGAGGTGCGCCGCGCCGCGCCCGCCTCCGGTGCGCGCGTGCTCCTGCTGGGCGCCCCGAACGCCGGCAAGAGCTCGCTCTGGAACGCGCTCACGGGCGGGCGCGCGCTGGTCAGCCCGCAAGCCGGGACGACCCGCGATGCCCTTGCGGGCGAGTGGCGCCTCGTGACCTCTGCTTGCCGCCTGATCGATGGTCCCGGGCAGGACCCCACCGTGCTGGAAGCCGCCCGGCCCGAGCCCGGCCCGTCCGGCCCGGCCGCCAAGGCCCAGCAGCTCTTCGCGAAGGAGCGCGCCCAGGCGGACCTCGTCCTGTGGGTGGCGGACGCCACTCGACCACTGCTGGATGCCGCGCCGGAGGGCGCCCGGCTGCTGGTGTGGAACAAGACCGACCTTCCGGCCGCTCGCGCCCTGCCGGAGCGCTCCGGCGTCCCGGGCGTGGCCGTGTCTGCTCGCAGCGGCGCGGGCCTGACGCAGCTCGCGCGCGAGGTCGAGCGCCTGCTCGGCGGCGAGGACCGGGAGGGTGGCGCGACGCGCATGCTCTTCGCCCGCCACCACGAGGCCCTGGTGCGCGCGCGCGCGCAGCTTTCCGCGGCCGGCGAGCTGCTCGCCGCGCGGGCGCCGCTCGATCTCACCGCCGAAGCCCTGCGCGCCACCCTCACGGCCCTGGACGAGCTCTCCGGCCGCACGCTGCCCGAAGACGTCCTGGAACGCATCTTCGCGCGCTTCTGCCTCGGCAAGTGAGGGGGCAAGCGAGCCCCACGGATGGGGTTCCGAAAGGGACTCTCGCGGTTGACACACAATCTGTAGCGTGGTCTTCTGCCTCTTCGGTCGAGCGCATCGGCGGCCCCCCGAACCGTCCTCTCGTCGTCCCCTCTCGTCCACCGAAGGGCCGTCCCCCCCAGCCGTCCATCCAATGAGGTGCCCCCGCTGCAAGGCCGACAAGGATCGCGTGGTCGATTCCCGCGCCTCGGCGGACGGGACGGCCATTCGCAGGCGGCGCGAGTGCCTCGAGTGCTTCCTGCGCTACACGACCTACGAGCGCATCGAGAACACGCCGCTGCGGGTCGTCAAGAAGAGCGGCGAGCGGGTGCGTTTCGAGCGCGAGCGCATCCTCACCGGGATGACCCGTGCCTGCGAGAAGCTCAACGTGATGATGGAGGACCTCGAGGCGGCCACCAACCGCATCGAGATCCGCTGCCACGAGGAATACGACCGCGAGGTGCCGAGCGCGGTGATCGGCAACCTGGTCATGGAAGAGCTGAAGAGCCTCAACCACGTGGCCTACGTACGCTTCGCCAGCGTCTACCGCGAGTTCAAGGACGTGGCCCAGTTCCTGGACGAGCTGAAGCCCATCCTCGAGGGCCGCAACGCATCCGGAGCCCAGACAGGACCAGGGAACTGAGAGGCCGAGCAGGAATCGATGATGATGATACAGCCTCTCAGATGTCTTCTGGCGCATCGCCTGACGGCGCTGCTTCCCGTTCGCGAGCAATTCTTGCTCGCTCTCTGAGGATGCGCAAGCAGAGCAGAACGGCGCGGGAGGAACCGCAGGCACGGGGCAGTGAGCCGCCCGCGCGCCAGCGCCTCGAGTTCGTGCAGAAGCGTGACGGCCGCGTGGTCCCGTTCCAGCGCCAGAAGATCGCGGACGCGGTCGCGCGCGCCATGGAGGCGGCCGGCGAGCCCGATCCGCGCTTTGCCGCCGAGGTGGCGGGCATCGTCGAGTTGACGCTGGTCGAGCGCGGGCCGGCCGAGCCGTATGCCCCGGAGGAGGGCGGCGCCGCGAGCGCCGCCGTGCCGCACATCGACGCGATCCAGGACCTGGTCGAGCGGGCGCTGATGGAGCTCGGCCGCGGCGCGGTCGCGAAGGCCTACATCCTGCACCGCGACATGCGTGCGCGCGTGCGCGCGGTGCTGCGCGTGCACCGCTCGGACAGCCTGCGCTCGCCCGTGCGCGTGCGCGAGCGCGAAGGCGTGTCGGACTGGAGCAAGGGCCGCATCGTGGCGGCGCTGATGCAGGAGGCCGAGCTGCCGCGCGAGGCGGCCGAAGACGTGGCCAGCGCGGTCGAGCGGCGCGTCTTCGCGGCCGGCAAGAAGACCGTCACCACCGGGCTCGTGCGCGAGCTGGTGGCGAGCGAGCTGTTCGAACGCGGCTGGCTGGCGGCACTCTCCGCCGCGCGCGTGGTCGGTTTGCCGCGCATCGACGTGCGCCGCGTCCTGGCTGGCAGCGCGTTGCACCCCTGGAGCGGGGTCGAAGCCACGGCGGCCGAGCCGCGCTCGGCGGGCGCGACGCTGGCGGGCGAGCTGCTCACGCGCTACGCCCTGGAGAGCGTGCTGAGCGAGGTCGCGAGCGAGCTGCATCGCGCCGGCGATCTGCACGTGGTCGGTCTGGAGAGTCTCGGCCGGCCGCTCTTCCTGTGCGTCGAGGCCGAGCTCCTGGGCGGCGGCGGTGGCGCGACCCAGGCGGCCTACGGCGTGCTCGACGAGCTGGCGGGCTTGTGCCGCGGAGTGGCGCGCGGCATCGTGCTCGAACGGCCGGCCGCGGTGCTCTCGCCGCTGCTGCGCAGCACGCGCGAGAACAGTCCGCATGGCCTCGGCGCCTGGCTGCGCGCGCTCGCGGCCCTGACGCGCGGCCTGGGCGTGAAGATCGACCTCGGCACGATGGGCACGCGCTACCACGCCTGCACGGCGCGCCTGGTCGAGGAGCTGGCCGAGCTCGAGGGCGCGCACGCGCCGCGCCTCTACCTCGAGGGCACGGAGCTCGAGGCCCTGCTGGAGGAGCGCCCGGATCTCTCGACGAGCGTCGAGCGTCTGCTGGGCGACGCGCGTCTCCTGCCCGCCTGGAGCGGGCCCGAGGGCGCCTTCGCCGGTCCGGGCTGCGCACGCCGCCCGGAGGAGCGCGGGATCCTGGCCTGCGCCGGCGCGATCGCGCTCAATCTCCCGCGCATCGCGCGCCGCGCCGGTCCCTTCCGCGAGGAACTGTTCCAGAGCACGCTGGCCGAGCTGGTGCAGGTCGCGGTCGAGATCGCCGGCAACCTGCGCGCCGTGCGCAGCGGCGCGCCGGACAGCGTGCGGACGCGGGCCACGTACGCGCTCGTCCCGGTCGGGCTGCGCGAGGCCCTGCTGATCCTGGGCGACGGCACCATCGACTGCGCCCTGGCGGCGCGCATCCTCGGTTTCCTGGGCGAGGCCGCGCGGCGCTTCGGGCGCGACGGCCGGCTCGAGTCGCTGCCCTGTCCTTTCTTCGGGGCCGAGGCGGCGGCGCGCTTCGCCTACCTCGACGCGCGTGCGGCGCGCGCCGCGGGGGCGCGCCAGGAGTGGCTCTTCCTGGATGCCGAGGGCGAAGCCGCGGCCGCGCTGGGCGAGACCCGGCCCTATGGCACGGGCTTCCTGCTCTCGCCCGTGAACGGCCTGCCCGCCGGCCGCGCCGAGGCCGAGGCCCTGTGCACCGTGCCCTGCGGTGCGCTCGAGCTCGGTTCGCTGGCAGCCCGTGATCCCGCCGCGGAGCGGCCGGCGCTCGGCGCCTGGCGGCGCTTCGAGGTCGTGCGTCGCGCGCGCGCCGGCGAACTCGTGCTCGAGCTGTTCCCGCGTCCGCGCGAGGAACGGCCCACCCGTCTGCGACCCCTGGTCTGAAGCGCTCCCCACCCGAGACTGGAACCCCGACTCCATCCATGCGCCTGAAACGACTCGAGCTCTTCGGCTTCAAGTCCTTCGCGGACCGCATGGTGCTCGACTTCTCCGCGCCCGTGGTGGGCATCGTCGGGCCGAACGGCTGCGGCAAGAGCAACGTGGTCGACGCCGTGCGCTGGGTGCTGGGCGAGACGCGCCCGACCTCGATGCGCGGCGGCGAGATGACCGACGTGATCTTCAAGGGTTCGGCCTCGCGCCCGGCGCTCGCGGTGGCCGAGGTCACGCTGCTGCTCGACAACGGCGAGAACGACCTCGAGGGTCGCGGAGCCGAGGTCAGCGTCACGCGCCGCGTGTACCGCAGCGGCGAGGGCGAGTACCTGATCGACGGGCACATCGTGCGCCTGAAAGACGTGCGCGAGATGCTCTACGGCACGGGCCTCGGCAGCCGCGGCTACTCGGTGCTCGAGCAGGGCAAGATCGACGCCATCCTCTCGGCCAACCCGCTGGAGCGCCGCGCGATCTTCGAGGAGGCGGCTGGCATCAGCCGTTTCCGCGCGCGCAAGAGGGAGACCGAGTCGCGTCTGGAGCGCGTACAGGCCGACTGCCTGCGCCTGGACGACGTGCTTTCCGAGCTCGAGCGCCGCCGGCGCTCGCTCAAGCTGCAGGCCGGTCGCGCGCAGCGTTTCGTGGAGGCGCGCGACGCCTGGCGGCACGAAGGCCAGCGTCTGGCGCGGCACCAGGCGCAGGCGCTCGTGCAGGAGCTGGCGGCCCTCGACCAGGAACTCGCGGCGGCCGAACGCGCGGGCGAGGAGCTGCGCGTGCGGCGCGCCGAGGCCGAGCAGGAGATCACGCTGCGCTCGGGCGAGCAGGAGAGCCTGCAGGCCGCGCTCGAACGCACCAACGCGGCCGCGGCCGAGGCTGCGGCCGAGCTGCGCGGCCTCGACGAACGCCGCACCCAGCTGCTCGAACGCGCGCAGGCCGCGCGCCGTGCGAGCCAGGAGGAGGGCGCACGCGCCGGCGAGCTGGAGCGCCGCCTGGGCACGCGCCTGGAGGAGGCGCGCGTCTCCGAGCTGCGCATCCGCGAGCTGGAAGAGAGCGCGCGCGAGGCCGAGCAGCGCGCGAGCGTGCTGGCCGGCGAGGTACGCAAGCTGGAGGCGGACCTGGCGCGGCTCGCCAAGGAGCAAGAGACCCAGAGCACGGCGGTGCTCGAGCTCCTGCACGCGCGCACCACCGACCAGAACCAGGCCCAGGCTCTCGAGCGCGCGGACGCGCTGCTGGCCGAACGCATCGAGCGGGCCCGGACACGCAGCCAGGAGCTGCAGGCCCAGCTCGCAGGCGGGCGCGGCGAGGAAGCGGAACGGGCGCGCGAGCTCACCGGGCTCGCGGGCGGCCTGGCCGAGCTCGAGCGCGAGCGCGGCGAAGTCCTGGGCGAGGCCCAGGGGCTGGAATCTCGGCGCTCCGATCTGGAGACGCGCCGTAACGCCCTGGAGGTCGAGAGCGCGCGGCTCTCCTCGCGCGTCGAGGCCCTGCGCGACTGGGAGGAAGAGCGCGCCGGGCTCGAGGCCGGGGCGCGCGAGCTCTACCGGGCCCGGGAGAAGGGCGAGGAGCCGGCGCTCTCGGCCGAGCTCTCCGGCCTGCTGGCGGACCACCTGCATCCCGAGGCGCGCGTGGCGCGTGCGCTCGATGCGGCCCTCGGCGCGCGCGCCCAGGCCGTGGTGGCGCGCTCGAGCGAGGCCGCGCTCGCGATCGTCGGCTGGCTGCGCGCGCGCACCTCCGGGCGCGTGTCCCTGGTCCTGCCCGGCGCGTGGAGCGCAGCCCAGGCGCTGCCCGAGCTGCCCGCCGAGCTCGCCGCGCACCCGGGCGTGCTCGGCCGCTTGCACGAGCTGGCGCGACCGGAGCCCGAGTTCGAGAACCTGGCGCGCTTCCTGCTCGGCAACGCGCTCGCCGTGCGCGACCTCGCCGTCGCGCTGGAACTCGTCGGGCGCTTCGGCGGCTGGCGCTTCGTAACGTCCGAGGGCGATCTGGTGGACGGAGCCGGCCTGAGCGGCGGCTTCCAGGAAGTCACCCACGGGCCCCTGGGCCGGCGCTCGACGGCCATGGAGCTGGACGGTGAACGGGCCGAGAAGGAGCGCGAGCTGGCGGCGCTGGTGCTCGAGCTCGCGCAGCTCGGCCGCCACCAGAACGAGAAGGCCACGCACCTGCGCGCGCTGGGCAGCCAGCTCGAGCGCAGCCTCGAGCGCCGCGCGCGCGTGTCGAGCTCGCTCGAGGCCCTGCGCGCGCGGCTCGAGGAACTGGGACACGCGCGCGAGCTGTCCGAGGCCGAGCAGCGCGAACGGCACGAGGAGCGCGCGCGCTTGCAGGCCGAGCTGGCCGAGGTGCGCGCGCGCCTGGAGGCGTGCGAGGCCAAGCTCACGCGCGAACGCGCGGCCCTGTCCGAGCTCGAGCAGGCGCGTGCGGCCGTCGAGGGCGAGCGCGACCAGCGCGCGCGCGACGAGGCCCACGCGCGGGTCGAGGCGAGTTCCCTGGTCGAGCGCCTGGAGGGACACCGGCGCGAGCGCGTGCAGCGCCAGCGCGCGGCCGAGGAGCTGCGCCTCGAGCTCGGACGCTCGCAACGCCTCGTCCAGGAACACGCCCAGAGCGCGGAGCAGGGCGAGAGCGCGGCGGCCGCGCTGCTGGTCGAGCGCGATCAGCTGCTGGCGCGGCGCGGCGAGCTCGAGCAGGAGCTCGTCCTGCTGCGCGCGCGCGAGCGCGACGTGCGGCGCGTGCTCGAGGAAGTGCGCACGGCGCGCGAGGAACTGACGCGGGCGCTCGAGACCGCGCTGGGTGCGCTGGGCGAGCGGCGCCTCGAGCGCCAGCGCCTGGAGCTCGCGCGCGAGGACGTGCTGCGGCGCGCGCGCGAGGACTTCGCGCTGGAGCTGATCGAGCTTCCGGCCGATTTCGTGCCCGAGCCCGAGCTCGGCGCGCGGCCTGCCCTGGAAGCCCTGGGCGCGCGCGTGCGTGCCCTGAAGGAGAGCCTGGACGAGCTCGGCCCCGTCAATCTGGAGGCCGTGGTGGAGCTGGCCGAGGTCGAGGAGCGGCACGGCTTCCTGGGCGGCCAGCGCGCCGACCTGGAGAGCGCGCGCAAGACCCTGGACGAGACCGTGCGCCGGCTCAACGTGGAGAGCGAGCGCCGCTTCCTCGAGGCCTTCGGCGAGATCCGCGAGCACTTCAAGACGATCTTCCGCCAGCTCTTCGGCGGCGGTCGGGCGGACATCACGCTGCTCGAGGGCGAGAGCGTCCTGGAGGCGGGCATCGAGATCATGGCGCGTCCGCCGGGGCGCGAGGTGCTGCCGATCAGTCTGCTCTCGGGCGGGCAGCGCACGCTCACCGCGCTCGCGATCCTGTTCGCCGTCTTCCGCTCCCAGCCCAGCCCCTTCTGCATCCTCGACGAAGTGGACGCGGCCCTCGACGACGCCAACATCGGGCGCTTCCTGGGGCTCCTGCAGGCGACGGTGGACGAGACGCAGTTCGTGGTCGTGACCCACAACAAGGGCACCATGGCGGCTTGCAACATGCTCTATGGCGTGACCATGGCCGTGCGCGGCGTCTCGCACGTCGTCAGCGTCGAGCTCTCGCAGGTGGACGAGATCCTCCCGGCCCGCCCGCCCGACGGGAACGGCGCGCCCGCGCGCCTGGCGCAGCCTGCGCCCCTGGCCGCCGCCGAGCCCCTGGCGTCCGAGTCTCTGCCGTCCAAGTCAATGGACCCGGCCGGATCGGAAGCGTTTTCTTAGGAAGCTGGAAAAGGCTATCCCCGCTCGGGGGCCGCATCCGATGGAGGCTGCGGAACGGCGCCGCGCGTCCGCCCCGGAGCTCGTCAGCAAGGAAGCTGGTATCCTCCGCGGTTCGCGACGGATCCGCGCGTCCGAGAACCTGGCAGGGGCGCGAGAGCGCGAGAAGATGGAGCATCGACCTCGAAGGAGTCGCGCAAGGCACGCAGGCACGGTCTGGATGGCCGCCGTGCTCGCGTTGTCGGCGCGCGGGGTCGCTGCCCAGGAACCGCCCAGCACGGCCCCGGCTTCCCTGGGGGACAAGCAAGGGGACAAGCAAGACCAGCCCGTCGGACAGTCGGACCCGACGACTTCGCCCGCCCCCGAGCCGGCGGTCGTCGAGCCCGGAAACGCGCCGGCGCCGCCCGAGCCCGCCGCCGCGCGCCCGAGCACGTCCTACCTGTTCCTCGAGGACAAGAACGCGCTCCTGGAGCGCTGGAGCCAGAGCCAGCTGGTCGAGTCGCTCGAACTCGGTAGCAGCGCCGGCGGGCGCGAGCTCTTCGGCATCCAGTTCGGAGTCCCCGGTCCGCGTCCGCTGGCAGAGCGCGCCACGCTCGTGCTCGTGGGCGGCCTGGACGGGATCTCGCTCTCGGGCTCCCAGGCCGTGATCTCCGTGGTCACGGAGCTCCTGGCCCATCCGGAACGCCTGCCGAGCGAGGCGGCCTTCGTGGCCATCCCGTGGGCCAATCCCGACGGCCTGGCCCGTTGGCGCTCGCGCGGCACGGGCGGCGGGCGCAACGACCGCCCGATCGACGACGACGGCGATGGCCTGTTCGACGAGGACGGACCCGACGATCTGGATCGCGACGGGATGATCCTCGAGATGCTGCTCGAAGCGCCGGCCGGTCCCTGGGTGCGCGCGGAGGACACGCGCTTCCTGCGCGCGGCGCGCGAGGGCGAGGCGCCGCGCTACGTCCGGCTGCGCGAGGGCGCCGACGACGACGAGGATTCGAGCTACAACGAGGACGGCCCCGGCGGGGTCCTGCTCGACCACAACTTCCCGGTCGGCTGGGAGGACTGCAAGGGCCCCGAGTCGGGTCCCTGGCCGCTCTCCGAGCCGGACGCCCGCGCGCTCGCCCAGCTGCTGCTCGCGCGGCGCGTGGCCGTCGTGATCGCGTTCCAGGGGAACCACGGGATGCTGGCCTCGCCCGGCGGACGCGCGAGCGGGTCGAACGCCTTGCCGCTGGCCGAGGACGAGCCCACGTACCGCCAGCTCGTGCAGGTGTTCTGCTCCCACAGCGCGCGCGTCCAGCCGCGCGCCCTGAGCCTGTTCGAAGCGCGCGGCGGGGTCTGGCCCGGCTCGCTGGTGGACTGGTCCTACGCCGCCCTCGGCGCACTGGCGATGGAGATCGGCGTGTGGGGGCCGGAAGTGCAGGCCGGCGCGCGTGGACCGGTCGACGCGTATTTCAAGAACGGCAGCGCCGAGCCCGAGGCGAACTCCGGAGTCTCGCCGGTGGAAGAGGCCTGGGCGCGCTGGCTGGACGATACGCGCGGGGGCAGCGGCTTCCTGGACTGGCAGCCGATCGAGCTCCCCAACACGACCGGCGCGTGCATCGGTGGCTGGGAGACCGACACGATCTTCAACCCGCCGTTCGACGTCTTGCCGCAGGCCGTGCACGGCCTGGACGCCTTCGTGCTCGACCTGGCGAGCAACTTGCCGCGGCTCGAGGTCGAGCTGCGCGAGAACAAGCGCGACGGCAAGGTCAGCCTGGTCAAGGCACGCGTGAAGAACCTGGGCACGCTGCCCTCGGGCGTGGGCCCCGGCGCGCAGTCGAGCGCCGTGCGCCTGCGGCTCGAGATCACGCCGGGCATCACCCTGCGGGCCGGCCAGCTCGAGACCACTATCGGGCACCTGCCCGGACGCGGCACGAGCGACGAGTACGCCTGGCTGCTGGTGGCGCAGGAAGGCTCGGTGCTGCGTATCGTGGCCGAGTCGGCCTGGTCGCCGCCCTTCGTGCGTGAGGTCCGCCTGTGAGTCGGGCGGGGCTGATCCTGTGCATGCTCGCCGCGCTCGCGCCGGCTCGCCTGGCCCAGGAACCGCCGGCCGAGGAGGGTGGCCAGGAGGAAAAGAAGGAAGACGAGCAGGAGCAGGAGCAAGAGCAGCAAGAAGAGAAGAAAGAGGAAGAGAAGAAAGAAGCGAGCGAGGAAGCCAAGCAAGACGACCCGCTCGAACAAGGAGGCGACCCCGAGCCTGCGCCCGGCGAGGATCCCGTGCTGGAGCCCAAGGCAGCGCTGCCCGCCGAGACGGAGACTACCGGCAGCGCGAGCAACGAGCTTTCTCGGCCCGCTCACCCCGCGGTCGTCTGGCCGCTCACCAGCGCTGGCATCGCCCTGCACCTGCGCGGAATCGCCGAAGCCCATCCGAACGTGGCCGCGCTGGAGGTCCTGGGGCGCAGCGTCAACGGACTCGAGCTCCTGGCCTTGCGGCTCGGCCTGCGTACCGAGGCGCCCAGCACGGAGCGGCCCGTGCTGTTTCTCGTGGACTTCCAGGGGGCGGACTCCGCCGGGCCCGAGGCCATGCTCGAGCTCGCCTGGCAGCTCGCCTCCGAGTTCGAGTACGACGAGCGCGTACAAGCCCTGCTCGCGCGCACGACGCTGGTGCTCGCGCCGGCGCTCGACCCCGATGCGCGCGCCAGCGTGACGACTGCCGGTGTGAGCGACGCCGGGCACGCCGCGCTGCGCTTCGAGCGCAACTTCCCCTCGGGCTGGCAGCCCGACAGCGTGCGGCCGGGCTCGGGGCGCGTCCCGCTCTCGCAACCCGAGACGCTCGCGGCCGCGCGCTACCTCGCGAACCTGAAGGGCTGCGCGGTGCTGCTCGGCTTCACCGCCCCGGCTCCGCGTGGCGAGCCCTATTCCGGGGCCGAGCTGCCGGCCGCGGATCGCGAGGTGTTCGCCAAGCTCGGCGCGGCCCTCGATCTCGAGGGCGCGAGCGCCCTGGTGCCCTGGTTCGAGCTGGGATCGTCGGGCGGAAGCCTGTTCGACTTCGCCTACCAGGCGCGCGGCATCTATCCGCTCTGCTTCCTGTTGCCGGCCGAGGAGGAGCTCGTCGCGGGGAAACTCTCGGCCTTCAGCGCCCAGGTCGTGACGCGCGTCAAGCGCTGCCTCACGCTGTTGCCGCGCGTCGAGATCGCCCAGGAGGGGCTCGAGCGTCTGGGCGGCGACAACTGGCAGCTCGACGTGCGCATCCAGAACGTGGGCGTCGTCCCGACCTCCAGCGCATTGGCGCGCCACAACGCGTCGCTCTCCGACGTGTCGCTGCAACTCTCGGGCGCCAAGCTGATGGCGACCGCCAAGAAGCCGAACGCCAGCGCGCCCTTCACCGACGCCTCGTTCCAGGTGCGCACGCCCCTCGCGGGCGGGACGCTGGCGGGCGGAGAGGGACGCTGGCTGCGGCTCTTCCTGGAAGCGGCTTCGGGCGCTGAAGTGCGCCTCACCTCGACCTCGGCCTGGGCCGGCAGCTCGGCCGTCCAGCTGCTGCTGCCCTGATACGGACCGGGCGCACCGCGGAGACGCGGAGAACGCGGAGTCTCGCGAAGAAGACCGAGCAATTTTGCCTCCGGGCACCAACGCGCGGGGACTCGGAGATCCGGAGGGCTTTTCCCTCGTTCTTCCCTCTTCCTCTTCCGCTGCTCTCCGCGCTCTCCGCGTCTCCGCGGTGCGCCTTCTCCGTCTCTTCCCTCTGCTGCCTACGCACCGTAGGAGGCGCGCTCGCGAGCGGCGGGCCTATAGGAATCCGTGCGTGCGTGCCCTTCCGAACGGAAGGCCTTTCGCTGCGCGCTCTCTCCACCACCGGCTTCAGTCTGCGAGCCCGGAGACCCGAAGGTGGGGAAGCGCGGCGGCCTCCCCATGTCGCGCGCCGACGGAGCCACTCCATGGATCATCCCCAGTCGTTGCTGGAAGCCGTACAGAGGCACGTTTCTTCCGAGCACTACGCCGGCCTGCACTGGGACGGGTCGTTCCGGGACTACCTGGCCCTGGCCGAGCGTAACCCCGTCGTGGTGCGCAATGCCTGGCAGCGCTTGCTCGACATGATCGAGTTCCACGGCTACGAGCAGGCCACCAAGCGCGGTGCGGCGCCGCGCTGGAAGCTGTTCGACGATCCCTTCAGCCGCGGGCGCGACGCGGTCTTCGGACTCGACGAGCAGCTGAACCAGCTGGTGCAGGTGTTCCGCGCCGGCGCCCAGGGCCTGGGACCGGAGAAGCGCGTGATCCTGCTGCACGGTCCGGTGGGCTCGGCCAAGAGCACGATCGTGCGCCTGCTGAAGCACGGCCTCGAGGCCTACAGCGCCACGGACGCGGGCGCCCTGTACACCTTCGCCTGGCACGTGGACGGCGAGGTCGTGCCCTCGCCCATGAACCAGGAGCCGCTGCTCTTGATCCCGGTCGAGGCGCGGGCCGAGGTCGAGCGACGCCTGAACAAGACGCTCAAGCGCGGCTACAGCCTGGAGCTCGGCGGCGAGCTGGATCCCGTCAGCCGCTACTTCTTCCGCGTGCTGCTCGAGCGCTACAAGGGCGAGTGGGCGAGAGTGATCGAGCACGTGCGCGTGCGGCGCCTGGTGCTCTCGGAGAAGGACCGCGTAGGCATTGGCACCTTCCAGCCCAAGGACGAGAAGAACCAGGACTCGACCGAGCTCACCGGCGACGTCAACTACCGGCGCATCGCCGAGTACGGCAGCGACTCCGACCCGCGCGCCTTCAACTTCGACGGCGAGTTCAATGTCGCCAACCGCGGTCTGCTGGAGTTCGTCGAGGTGCTCAAGCTCGACGTGGCCTTCCTGTACGACCTCCTGGGCGCGAGCCAGGAGCACGCGATCAAGCCCAAGAAGTTCGCGCAGACGCACATCGACGAGGTCATCATCGGGCACACCAACGAGCCCGAGTACCGCAAGCTCCAGAACAACGAGCTGATGGAGGCCTTCCGCGACCGCACCATCAAGATCGACGTGCCCTACAACCTGTCGGTCGTGAACGAGGTGCGCATCTACAAGCGCCAGTTCAACCCGGAGGTGTTGCGCAACCCGTTCATCGCCCCGCACACGCTCGAGGTGGCCGCGCTGTGGTCGGTGCTGACGCGCATGGAGGAGCCGACGCACCCGAACCTGTCGGTGCTGCAGAAGGCCAAGCTCTACGGCGGCGACGAGGTCCAGGGCTTCACGGCCGAGAACGTGCGCGAGATGAAGGACAACGCCCTGCGCGAGGGCATGTTCGGCATCTCGCCGCGCTACGTGCAGGACAGCATCGCCGCGGCGATCGTGATGGGCAAGGAGTGCATCGGCCCGCTGGACGTGCTCAAGAAGCTCGAGATCGGCCTGCGCCACCACAGCCTGATCACCAACGAAGAGGTGCGCAAACGCTACGGCCAGCTCATCGCCCACGCACGCGACGAGTACGAGGAGATCATCAAGCACGAGGTGCAGGTGGCCGTGGCCGCGGACCGCGAGGCGGTCGATCGGCTGTGCGCCAAGTACATCGACAACCTCAAGGCCTACACCACGCGCGAGAAGGTGATCGACGCGGCCGGACGCGAGCGCGATCCCGACGAGCGCCTGATGCGCTCGATCGAGAGCAAGATCGACATCCCCGACTCGCGCAAGGACGACTTCCGGCACGAGCTGATGAACTACATCGCCGCGCTGCACATCGAGGGCCGCACCTTCGACTACCGCCAGAACAAGCGCCTGACGCGCGCCCTGGAGCTGAAGCTGTTCGAGGACCGGCGCGACACGATCCAGCTCACCAGCCTGGTCTCGACCGTGATCGACCCCGAGACGCGCCAGAAGATCGAGGTGATCCGCAACCGGCTCTCCAAGGAGTTCGGCTACGACGAG
>JANOGB010000448.1:0-11095 GCA_031413955.1 Planctomycetota bacterium
ACTGCGCGCGTCGCTCGAGCCCATCCGCGCCGAGCTGCTGCGCGGCTTCGAGGAGATCCTGGACGGCATGGGCCTGTTCCTGGGCCAGCACGTCCAGCACCTCGAACAGGAGTTCACGGCCTTCTGCGAGGCCGAGCACGGCGTGGCCGTCTCGAACGGCACGGACGCGATCTCGGTGGCCCTGCGCGCGCTGGGCGTCGGTCCAGGCGACGAGGTCATCGCGCCTGCGCACACCTTCTTCGCCACGATCGCGGCGATCGCGCACACGGGTGCCACGCCGGTGCTGGTCGACATCGAGCCTGAGACCATGACGATCGATCCGCGCTGCGTGGCCGCGGCCGTGGGGCCGGCCACGCGCGCCATCGTGCCGGTGCACCTGAACGGCCACCCGGCCGACATGGATCCGCTCCTGGCGCTGGCGCGTGAGCGCGGGCTGCTGGTGGTCGAGGACTGCGCCCAGGCCCACGGCGCGCGCTACAAGGGGCGGCGCTGCGGCAGCCTGGGCGACGCGGCGGCCTTCAGCTTCTACTTCACCAAGAACCTCGGCGCCTTCGGCGAGTGCGGCTTCGTCACGCTGCGCGACGCGGGCGCGGCCCAGATCGTGCGCGAGCTGCGCCACCACGGACATACCTCGAAGTTCGAGCACGGCCGCATCGGCTACAACCTGCGCCCGGACGAGATCCAGGCGCTCGTGTTGCGCCTGAAGCTGCGGCACCTGGAAGAGAACAACGCGCGCCGCCGCGCGGTGGCGCACCGTTACGCCGAACGCCTGGGCCCGCTCGTGCGCCTGCCGGGCCAGCGCGGCGATTGCGAGCCTGTTCACCACCTCTTCCCGATCCGCGTGCCGCGCCGCGACGGGCTGCGCGAGCACCTGGAACAGCGCGGCATCGGCACGGGCATCCACTACAAGATCCCCGCGCATCGCCAGGCTGCGTTGCGTGGCCACCCGCACCGGCTGACGCCGCTCCCCGTCACCGACGAGACCTGCGAGCGCCTCGTCTCCCTGCCTATGTACCCCGAGCTCACCCACGAGCAGATCGACTACGTGGCCAGCGAAGTGCGCGCGTTCCTGGAGCGCCTGCCGGCCGCCGCGCGCGGATGAGCCGCGCATGGGCATGACAGCGCTCGCGACCGCGATCCTCCCCCTGCGCGCGGCGCGCGCGGAGGTCGAGAGCTTCCTGGAAACCTGTCCGACGAGCTGCGCGCAGCAGACGCCGGCCTGGGCGCGTGTGGTCGAGGCCGTCGGTCCCGATCGCTCGCACTACGCCGTGTGCCGCGACGGCGCGCGCCTCGTCGGCGTCCTGCCCGCGCACCTGTGCGCGGGCCCGCTGGGCTCGATCCTCACCTCCGCGGCCCAGGCCGGCGCGCTGGGCGGGGTCGCGTGCGCGCCCGACGTCGAGCCCGAGCCCGTCTACCGCGCGCTCCTCGGCGCGTTCGAGGCCTTCGCACGCGAGACGGGCGCCGCGCTCGCGACCGTCTACACCAATCCGCTCTGGCCCGATCACGAGCTGTGCGAGCGCATCCTCGCGCCCCACTACGTGCTCGAGAACACCTGTCAGGTGCTCGACCTCGAGCGCGGCGTGGCCGCCGACGGCAGTTTTCCGCTGGCGGCCGAGAACCTGCGCCGCAACTTGAAGCGCGCGGAGTCCGGCAAGCTGCGCGTGGAGCGGGACGGATCAGTGGAGAACGTGCGCGCCTGGTACGCGATCCACGCCGAGCGCCACCGCGAGATCGGGGCGACGCCGCTGCCCGAGGCGCTGTTCCTCGGCGCGCTCGAGCACGCCGTGCCGCAGGGCAAGGCGAGCTTCTTCTTCGTGCACCTCGCCGAGCGCCCCGAGACGATGGTGGCGGGCGGCTTCTACGTCCACCACGGCGGCGTGATCGACGCGCTGATGCCGGCCTTTCGCTCCGAGCACGCCGAGCTCGCGCCGAATTTCCTGCTGGCGGCCCACACGCTGCGCTGGGCGCGCGCGGCAGGCCAGCGCTACTACAACTGGCAGGGCTCGCCGCCCGAGGGCGGCGTGCGGCGCTTCAAGCTGCAGTGGGGCAGCTCCGACCACGCCTATCGCCTCTGCACGCGCGTCACCGGCAACGTCGCGCCCTTCCTGGCCGCCTCGGCGGACGAGCTCAAGCGCGGCTATGCCTGGCACTTCGCGCTGCCCTTCGACGCCCTGGGCTCCGCGCCCGGCGCGGGTACGCATCGCAGCCGGCGCGAAACCGCCTGGAAGGTCGGAGCGGATGAGGAAGGCTGAGCACCCCGAGCCTCCCGCCGAGCGCGACGAGCTCAAGCGCTCGGTGGTCGCGCACTACGAGGCGCGCCTGCGCGAGCACGGCCCGGGCGCGCGCGGCATGGACTGGAAGGACGAACGCTCGCAGCGCCTGCGCTTCGAGGTGCTCCTGGACGGCCTGGAGCTCGCCGGCCGGTCGTTGCACGACGTCGGCTGCGGCAGCGGCGAGCTGTGCGCCTACCTCGAGGAACGCGGCCTCGCGGTCGACTACCGCGGCACCGACCTGTCGGAGGAGATGATCCGCTCGGCGCGCGCGCGCCATCCGCGCGCGCACTTCGAGCGCGCCGACCTGCTGGCGGACGAGCTCGCGCCGGCCGACGTGCTCGTCACCTCCGGCCTGTTCCACGTCAAGCTCGCGGCTGCGGACGAAGCCTGGGGCGCGTTCGTGCGCGACATGCTGCGGCGCATGTTCGCGCTCGCGCGCCACGCCATCGCCTTCAACCTGATGAGCGACCAGGTCGATTTTCGCGTCCCGGAGCTCCACTACACCTCGCCGGCCGAGACGCTCGCCTTCTGCCAGCGCGAGCTCTCGCGCCACGTGCGCCTGCGCCACGACTATCCCCTGCACGAGTACACGGTCCATGTCCACCGCGCACCGACCCGCTGAGCTCCGGAGAGAAGCGCACCGCGGAGCCGCGGAGGACGCGGAGAATCGCGGAGGCAAAACACGGGTGGACCTCCGGATCGTCGAGTCCCCGGGGAGTCCAAGCTCCGGAGGCATCGTTTTCTTCCTCCGCGCACTTCCGCGTCCTCCGCGGCTCCGCGGTGCGTTCGTGTCATGACCCGCGTCAGCCTGACGCTGCTCATGCCCGGCCTGAACGAAGAGCTGAACGTCGAGCGCGCCGTGACGCGCGTCCTCGCGGCCCTGGACAAGATCGAGGGCGAGTTCGAGGTGCTGGTGATCGACGACGGCAGCACGGACCGGACCGGCGAGATCGCGCGCTCGATCGCCGCGCGGGACACGCGCGTGCGCGTGCTGCGCAACGAGACCAACGTCAACTACGGCGTCAGCCTGCTGCGCGGCATCGCCGCCGCGCGCTGCGAGTGGGTCGGGCACATCGGCATGGACCTGCCGCTCGCGCCCGAGGACTTCGCGCTCTTCACGGCGCGCTTCGCAGAGCACGACGTGGTCGTCGCCCGGCGCGAGGATCGCTCGGCCCACGCCCCCTGGCGCAAGCTGACCTCCTGGACGAACCGCCTGCTGCTGCGGATACTGTTTGCGCCGCGCACGGCGGACCTCAACTTCACGCAGTTCTACCGGCGCGCCTGGGTGGCGGGCGTGCGCCCCCTCGCCACCAGTCCGGCTTTCCTGACGCCCGAGCTCATCCTGCGCGCCGAGCACACCGGGAAGCGCGTGTGCGAAATCGAGGTCCCGTTCCGCAAACGCGAAGCTGGCCGCGCCCATTTCGGGCGCCTTCCCGATATCCTGTGGACCTTGAAGGACATGCTGCGACTCCGCGTCTGGACCTGGGTCAAGGGCTGGGAAGCGTGACGGCCCCGCCGCCGCGTTCCGTGGCCCTCGCGCGGCCCTCGTTCGACAAGCGCGAACTGGAACTCGTGGCCGAGGTCCTGCGCTCGGGCTGGGTCACGCAGGGCCCCAAGGTGGTCGAGTTCGAGCGCGCCTTCGCGGCTCGCGTCGGAACGCGCGAGGCCGTGGCAGTGACCAACGCGACCTCGGCCCTGTTCCTGGCGCTGTACGCCCAGGACATCGGCCCGGGCGACGAGGTGATCGTGCCCTCCCTGTCCTTCATCGCCACGGCCAACTCTGTGCTGCACGTGGGCGCGACACCGGTGTTCGTGGACGTCGAGCCGCGCACGTTCAACATCGACCCGGCGTGCATCGAGCGCGCCATAGGAAAGAAGACGCGCGCGATCATTGCGGTCGACCAGCTCGGGATGCCGGCCGACATGGAGCGCATCCTCGAGCTCGGACGCCGCCACCATCTCGTGGTGATCGAGGACGCGGCCTGCGCCGCCGGCTCGCGCGTCAACGGCAAGGCCATCGGCGCGGGCCAGCACCTCACGTGCTTCAGCTTCCACCCGCGCAAGGTGATCGTGACCGGCGAGGGCGGCATGCTCACCACCGACGACACCGCTCTCGCCGCGCAACTGCGCCTGCTGCGCCATCAGGGCATGTCGGTGTCCGACCTCGACCGCCACCGCTCAGAGACCGTGCTGATCGAGGAGTATCCGGTGATCGGCTACAACTTCCGCATGCCGGACGTGCTGGCCGCGCTCGGACTGGCGCAGCTCGAAAAGCTGCCCGAGCTGCTCGCCCGGCGGCGCACGGCGGCCGCGCACTACGACGACGCCCTGGGCGACCTCGAGATGATCGAGCGGCCCAGCCCCGCGCCTGGGGTCGAGTACAACTACCAGTCCTACATGGTGCGCCTGGTCGGGGCCGAGCGCGAGGTGCGCAACTCGGTGATGGACAAGCTCGCGCGCCGGGGGATCGCCACGCGCCGCGGGCTGATGGCCATCCACCGCGAGGCGTGCTACCAGGGCGCGCTCTGCGCCGACGCGCTCGAGCACACCGAGCGCGCCACCGATCAGACGCTGCTCCTGCCGATGCACGCCGAGCTCACGCACCTGGACCTCGAGCACGTGGTGAACGAGCTGCGCGCCATCGTCGGGCAGGCCTGGAAGGGGACGCCGGGAGTGCGCGCGTGAGGCTGATCCTGTGCGGCAAGAACGACAGCGCGGTGGAGGCGCTCGAGTTCCTGCGCGAGCGCGGCGACGAAGTCCTGGTGGTCGGGATCCAGAGCGACGCGGGCCGCGACGGCTGGCAGCGCTCGCTGGTAGCCGCGGCGCGCGCACTCGGCGTCACCTGCGAGCAACCGGCCAAGATCAACGACCCGGCCACGATCGCGCGCCTCGCCGCCTGGCGGCCGGACCGCTTGGTCTCGATCCAGTACGACCAGATCCTGAAGGAGCCGTTCTTCCGCGGCATCGGCTGCCCGTGCCTGAACCTCCACTTCGCGCTCCTGCCGCGCAACCGCGGCGTCGCGCCGATCGCCTGGGCCATCCTGGAAGGCGACAGAGAGACCGGCGCCACGCTGCACCACATGCTGGTCGACATCGACGCCGGCGACGTCGTGGCGCAGCGCGCGGTCCCCATCGCGGCGACCGACACGGGGCGCGTGCTCTACGACAAGGTCAACCGCGCGGCCGTCGAGCTCTTCCGTGAGGCCTATCCGTTCGGGCCCGCGCTGCTCGCGCGGCGCATTCCCCAGGATCCGAGCATCGCCACCTACCACTGGAACGGCGACTTCGACTTCTCGCGCCGCGACGTGGACTGGTCGATGGAAGCGGCGCGCTTGCAGCGCTGGCTGCGCGCGCTGATCTTCCCGCCTTTTCAGTACCCGCTGCTCGAGCTCGGCGGGCGCAAGCTCGCGATCACCGCGGTCGGCGGCGAGGTCCGCCCCGGACGCGCCGCTCCCGGCACGCTGCTGGCGGCTTCGCCGGCCGCGCTGGAGATTGCCGCGCAGGGCGGGAGCGTGCGCATCCTGGGCTGCGCCGAGCCCGCGGACGGCGGCGCCCGCCCCATTCCGCTGTCCGAGCTCGCCACGCACGCGCGGGCTGGCAGCGTGCTCGCGAGCACGCACGGAAAGTCATGAAGCTCGAGAACAAGCGCATCCTCGTGACCGGAGCCGGCGGCTTCATCGGCAGCCACCTGGTCGAGTCGCTGGCGGAGAAGAACGAGGTGCTGGTGGTGGACGACTTCTCGATCGGCTCGCGCGACAACCTGCGCGCCTTCGAGACACGCAAGGGAGCGCGCGTGGTCGTCGCCGACATCAACGACCTCGAGCGCATGACCGAGCTGATGCGCGGCATCCAGGTCGTCTACCACATGGCGATCTCGTGCCTGCGCACGTCGCTCGCGCAGCCGCTGATGAGCCACGACATCAACTCGGGCGGCACGCTGCGCGTGTGCATGGCCGCCCACCGTGCGGGCGTCGAGCGCTTCGTCTACTGCTCGTCGTCCGAGGTCTACGGCACCGCGCTGCGCGCGCCCATGGCCGAGGACCATCCGCTCGAGCCGACCACGGTCTACGGCGCCAGCAAGCTCGCCGGCGAGAAGTACGCGCTCGCCTACTGGCGCACCTACGGCATGCCGGTGATCGTGGTGCGCCCGTTCAACACCTACGGACCGCGCGAACCCCAGGAGGGCGCGCGCGCCGAGGTCATCCCGCGCTTCACCATGCAGCTCCTCGCCGGCCGCCAGCCGGTGGTCTACGGCGACGGCCGCCAGACGCGCGACTTCACCTTCGTGAGCGAGACCGCGCGCGGCCTGGTGCTGGCGGGCGAGTGCGATGCGCTGGTCGGCGAGGTCGTGAACGTCGCCTTCGGCAACGAGGTCTCGATCCTGCGCATCGCGGAGCTGCTGATGGCGCTCACGAACACGGGCCACGTGGGCCTGCGCCACGAGCCCGTGCGCCCGGGCGACGTGCTGCGACACTTCGCCGACGTGTCCAAGGCGAAGGAGCTGCTCGGCTTCCGCGCCGAGATCGACATCGAAGAGGGCCTGCGCCGCTACCTCGTGTGGTTCCAGAGCGAGGGCGTGAAGCGCGGCGGGCTGCTGGAAGCGGCCGGCCGGCCGAACTGGTAAGGGTCACGGTCGTCCCTTCCTCGCGTCGCATGCGCGGCAGGCGTTGCGCGCTCACCCCCGTGGCGTGAGACTGTCATCCACGCTGCTCGGTCGAGGGGTTTCCGCGCCCCGGACCGAGCCTGCGCAATCGAGATCCAGGATGTCGCACCAAGAACGGCTGGAGGACGAGGGCGCGAGCGACTCGCCCGACCCCCCGGTAGAGGCGCCCGCTGGCGGCACCCCCTCGACCGTTGCCGCGGACTTCACCTCGGACGTGCTGGGCAGACTGGCGGATCGCAAGGAGGGTCACGCTCGGTATCGGCGCCAGGAAGAGATCAGCCACGGCGGTCAGGGAGTCATCCTGCGCGTGTGGGACGAGGACCTCGAGCGGCATCTGGCGATGAAAGCCATGCTCGGAAGAGCGGTGCGCGGCGGCAGTTCCTCGCCCGCCGACCGCCACGCCCTGGCCCGCTTCCTGGAGGAAGCTCGAGTCACGAGCCAGCTCGATCACCCGGGGATCGTTCCGGTGCACGAGCTCGGACTCGACGACCAGGGCCGCGCCTACTTCACCATGAAGCTCGTCAAGGGCGAGGACCTGCGCGCCGTTTTCGAGAAGGTCCAGGCAGGCCGCGAAGGCTGGACGGAGGCGCGCGCTCTCGGCGTGCTGTCGAAGGTCTGCGAGGCGATGGCCTATGCGCACGCGAAGGGCGTGATCCATCGCGACCTCAAGCCCGGCAACGTGATGGTCGGACGCTACGGCGAGGTGCACGTGATGGACTGGGGGCTCGCGCGCGTCATCGGGCGCGAGGACCGGCGCGACGTCCGTATCTCGCGCGAGCTGCACCCGACCGCGGTCTTCACGGACCGGCGCAAGCAACCCGACGAGGCCTCCGATTCGCCGCTGATGACCATGGACGGGCACGTCGTGGGCACACCGTGCTACATGCCGCCCGAGCAGGCGCTGGGGAAGCTGGACGAGATCGGCCAGCACTCGGACGTCTACGCCTTGGGGGCCATGCTGTACCACCTGCTGGCCGGGCACGCACCGTACGTGAAGCCGGGCATGAAGCTCTCGAACTACGCGGTCTGGTACCGGGCCCAGGAAGGCTCGCCCGATGCGCTCCACGAGCGCGCGCCACGGGCTCCGGCCGAGCTCCTGGCCATCGTGGAGAAGGCGATGGCACGGGACTGGCGCGAGCGCTACCCGGACATGGGAGCGCTGGGCGACGACTTGCGGGCCTACCTCGAGCATCGCGTGGTCAAGGCCTACCGGGTCGGGGCATGGATCGAGCTCGAGAAGTGGGTCGAGCGGAACCGCAGGCTCGCCGTCTCGATCGGGGCGGGAATCCTGGCGATCCTGCTCGGACTGGTCTCGAGCCTCGTGCTCAGGGCCAAGGCGACCCACAACGAGGTGCTGGCCCGGGAGAACGAGCGCCTGGCGATCGAGCGTGCCGACGAGGTGCTACGGCTCTCCGCGCTGCAACGGCTCGACGATCTGGTGAACGAGGCCGACCGCCTGTGGCCGATCACGCCCGACCTGGTCGAGCGCTACCGGGCCTGGCTGTCGGCCGCGGAGGAGCTCGTGTCCGAGCTTCCTTCCTACGAGCTCACGCGCTCGCAGCTGCGTTCGCGCGGAAAGGAGGGAACGGTCGAAGGTCGGGCGAGCTGGACCTTCGCCGCCACCGAGGACCGCTGGTGGCACGACCAGCTCACCAAGCTGATCGAGGGCCTGCGCGTCTTCTCGAACCGCGAGCACGGCCTCTGCTCGGCGGGCATCTCGCCCGAGCACGGCTGGAGCATCGAGCGGCGGCTGGACTTCGCGCGCACGGTCGAGGAACGCTCCATCACGGGCGCAGAGGCGCGAGCCCGCTGGGACGAAGCGCTGGCCTCGATCCGCGACCTCGGCGAATGTCCGTGGTACGCGCGGCTCGCGCTCTCGCCCCAGGTCGGCCTGCTGCCCATCGGTCGGGATCCGACCTCGGGACTGTGGGAGTTCGCACACCTGCAGACGGGCGAGCCGGCCGTGCGCGGCGCCGACGGAGAGCTCCTGGTGCAGGAAGGCATGGGCCTGGTCTTCGTGCTCCTGCCCGGCGGCACCTTCCGGATGGGCGCGCAGCGAGCGGACCCGGCGCAGCCCAACTACGATCCGCTGGCGATGCTCGACGAGCAGCCCGTCCACGGGGTGGAGCTCTCGCCCTTCTTCCTGTCCAAGTACGAGATGACGCAAGAGCAGTGGGAACGCATCACGGGCGCGAACCCGAGCTACTGGGGTTCCGCACCCCTCCTTCCGATCGAGCAGGTGAACTGGTTCCAGTGCAACGAGACGTGCAGGCAACTGGGACTGGCGCTGGCGAGCGAGGCGCAGTGGGAATACGGGACGCGGGCGGGCAGCGATACCCCTTGGTGGTCGGGCACGGATCCCGCGCTGCTGTCCGAGGTGGCGAACCTGGCGGATGAGTCGTACCGAATCCGCGCGAACGCGGTCGACAAGCTCACCGAGGATTGGGACGACGGTGCGTTCGAGCCTGCGAGGGTGGGGCAGTTCGCCCCCAATCCGTTCGGGCTCCACGACGTCCACGGCAACGTCTGGGAGTGGTGTCGGGATGCGTTCGGCCCCTACGAAGAGGGCCGCGCAGGCGTGGACCCCGCTCACCTGGACGGAGGCTCTCCCAACCATGCCTGCCGCGGCGGGAGCTTCGACAACGGGGCCGTGTCGGCGCGCTCGGCGGTGCGCCTGGACCTCGCCTCCGCGTTCGTCGGCTACTACCTCGGTCTCCGCCCGATCCGGCGCATCGGTCCGTGAAAGGCATCCCCCCATGAATGCGCTTGCGCTTCTGTTCCTCTGTCTCTGTTCGTTCCCCTGTTCGTTCTCCGCCGCGACACAGACAGTCCCACCCCTGAAGACGATCCTCGTGGCCGCGGGTCTTTCCGGGCCCGTGTTCGTCACCTCTCCGCCCGGCGACTTGCAGCGCCTCTTCGTGCTCGAGTTCAACACGGGCCGGATCAAGATCCTGAAGAGCGGCGCGATCCTGCCGACGCCCTTCCTCGACCTCGGTGCGCTGGTCACCGACGACACGAACTTCGGGCTGCTCGGGCTCGCGTTCCATCCCGACTACTCCGTGAACGGTCGCTTCTACGTGCAGTACGTGGACAACTCCTTCCGGCCCAAGGTCGCGCGCTACCTCGTCTCGTCCGATCCGGACGTCGCCGATCCGGCGAGTGCGCAGATCGTGATCCAGCTCTTTCCGATCGCCGACCACCAAGGCGGCACGCTCGCCTTCGGGCCGAACGACGGCTATCTCTACGTCGCCTTCGGCGACGGCGAGGAATCGGATCCGGGCAACCAGGCCCAGGACGACGGCAACCTGCACGGCAAGATGCTGCGCCTGAACGTGGACTCCGGATCCCCCTATTCGATCCCGCCCACGAATCCCTTCGTGGGTCCGGGCAATCCACGGGACGAGATCTGGGCCAAGGGTTTCCGGAACCCCTTCCGCTTCACGTTCGACCGCGCGACGGGCGACCTCTACATCGCAGACGTCGGCGAGCAGCGGCGCGAGGAGCTCGACTTCCAGCCGGCATCCAGCCCCGGAGGCCAGAATTACGGCTGGCGCCTCAAGGAGGGGAGACTGTGCTTCGATCCGCCCACGAACTGCAGCCCCGGCGGGCTGACGGGGCCGATCCTCGCCTACGACCACGCGGGTTCGTCGTGCACGGGCTCGATCACCGGCGGCTCGGTGTACCGCGGCAGCGCGATCCCGGGCCTCGCGGGGAGCTACTTCTTCGCCGACTTCTGCACCGGCCGGATCGCCTCGCTGCGCTACGACGGCAGGCGCATCACCGAACTCGTGAACCGTACGGCCGCGCTCGCGCCCGGCGGAGGTCTGCGGATCGACCAGCCCACCGCCATCGGCGAGGACGCGGCGGGCGAGCTGTACATCGTCGACTTCGACGGCGAGATCTACAAGATCGTCAAACGCTGATCTTCTATTCCGGAGAGTCGTCGCCGCGCGAGGATCAGCGGAAAGGAAGAGAGCGCACCGCGGAGTCGCGGAGGGCGCGGAGGAAGAGATCAGAAAAGGGGGGGGGCCTCCGGGGCTTCGGCTCTCGGAGAGTCGACGATCCGGAGGCCCCTTCTTCTTCCCGCTTTTCTCTGCGAGCCTCTGCGTCCTCTGTGCCTCTGTGGTGTGCTCTTCCGGGCGGAATCGCCGCGTCCTGC
>JANOGB010000449.1:0-12344 GCA_031413955.1 Planctomycetota bacterium
CTACCTCGTCTCCCCTCAGGGCAAGCTCAAGATCACCGCCGCGCTCGCGGCACGCCAAGCCTCGGTCGCCAAGCTGGTTGCCAACGCCGCTTGAAAAGTCTTGCTCGCCCTGCAAGCGGCCGGCGAATAGAAGATCAGCGCTTCTCCTCCAGGAAGCTGCGCTTGAGCTCCTCGGCCGCCGCGCGGCGTTCGGCCGGCGGCGCCGCCATCCAGTCGATCGCCACGCGCTTGCCCGTCAGGTGCCGCAGGGCTTCGCTGGCGGCGAAGCGCACGAAAGGATCCACGTCGAGCAGGGCGGGCAAGAGCTGCGGCGCGAGCGCCGGTCGCGCGCACATGCCAAGCGCCAGGCAGGCGTGCGCGCGCAGCTCGCGCGCCTCACCCTCGAGCACCCCCAGCACCAGTTCGATCGCCAGCGGCTCGCGTGTGCGGCCCAGCGCCAGCAAGACCTCCTCGGCCAGGGGCACGGCCTGGCGGAAGAGCCTGCGGCCCGGATCCGCGACCTCGACCTCGCCGCCGAGGAGCTGGGCGAGGAGTGCGCCCACGAGCGGCTCGCTCTCTTCCGGACCGGCGCGGGCCGCGCGCGTCGACTCCAGGAGCTGCAACAGGAGATCGATGCGTGCGTCGCGCCCGCCGGCATCGAACAGCGCGTTCAGGTGGCGCGCCAGCACGAAGTCCACCAGGGCCGCCGCGCGCGCTTGCAGTTCCGCCGCACGCTCACCCGCGCGCGCCGCAAGGACGAAGTCGGTCACACGCAGGCGTAGCTCCGCGAGCTCGGCCTCGCGCTGGGCGAGGGGGCGCTGCACGAAGGGATAGAGCGGCAGGATCTCGCGCGCTTCCAGGCGCCCGGCCTGCGACAGGAAGCGCAGCGCGCGCAGGGCCAGGTACATCTCGCCGGCCTCCGGCTGCGCCGCCGCCAGGCCCACGCCCACCAGCTGCGCGCGCGCCAGCTCCCACACGCGCGGGTGCAGGTCGGCGATCAAGACCTCCAGGGCCTGGATGCGCAGCTCGACGGGAACTCTCACACCGTCGTTGCGCGCCTCGCCCAGCAGGGCGATCGCCAGGGCGCCGCGCTGATCGCCCGGCAGGAGGGCCAGCGCCCGGGCGCGCAGGGCCACGTCCAGCTCGGGGCGGCGGATGAGCGCGGCGAGCTGTTCGGATCCGGCCGGGCCGGCGCGCTGCAAGCCTTCGAGATGGAGGAAACGCACGGCGGCCGGGATGCTGCCGAGCGGATCCGTCCCGCCCACGCCGAGCTCCGACAGGCGCGCCTCGAGCGGCGCCGCGCGCGCCAGCGCCAGGACCTGCGCGCGCACCTTTTCGTCCGCGGGCGTCGCCTGGCTCTGCGCGAGCAGCGCGAGCTGGGCCAGGATCTCGGCGCGCAGCGTGGGCGCGTCGGGCTTGTCCGGCTTCAGCGCGAGCTCCTGGGCCTGGCCGAGCGCGCGGGCCTCGGCCGCCACGCCGGCGCAGAACGCGGCCAGCTCGGGCTGCGGGCGCGTCCAGGCGATGCGTGCCAGGGCCGAGAGCACCGAGATGAGCAGATCCGAGTCCTTCGCGCGCTGCGCTCCCTGGCCGAGCCCGAGCAGCGCGGGGACCGCGGCGCGCGAGCCCAGGCGTCCCAGGGCGCCGATGAGCGCGGCGCGCTCCACCGGTTCGCGAGTGCGCGCCAGGCGTGCGATCAAGGGCGTGGCATCCAGCGCTCCGCGGTAGCGCCCGAGGCCCGCCAGCGCGCGCACGAGCGTCACCGGATCCGTGGCCCGCCCCGCGAGCGCCGTCAGGAACTGCACCGCCGTGTGCGTCTCGTAGCGTCCGAGGGCTGCGACCGCGTTGCGCGCGAGCGCGCGCGAAGGGTGTTGCGCGTAGGCGCACAGCAGCGGTTCGGCCTCCTCGGCGAACAGGAACAGCCGCCGTCCGAAGTCGTCGCTCGGATCGAAGGGCTGATCGCGCAGGCACTCCTCGAGCACGAAGCGCGCGAACATGTCCGTGCGCGGCTCGCCCCCGGCGGGGGCCGAGGGCAGCGGGGTCTGGTCGAGCGGGATCAGGGCGCGCAGCTCGTGGCACGCGCTGGCGAGTTCGCGCTCGCCCACGGCCGCGCCGAGCACCGGCAGCACCGGTTCGCCCAGTTCCACCAGATGGGCCAGGGTCTCCGAGCGCGAGAGCGCGTCCGGGTGCAAGAGCAGGCGCAGCAGCGGCGCCAGCGACAGCCAGTAGAGCGGATCCCCGAAGGCCGGCGGCGGCGGGCGCAGCTCGTCGCGCGCGGTCGCGGGCGGCACGGGCTTCTGCGTCCACTCGAGGTGCGCGCCCAGGTCCCAGGTCAGGATGCGCATCTGCCCGAAGGCATTGGCGAAGCGCACGTCGGCTTGCGCGCGCGTCGCGGCGATGGTGCGCTGCGGATCCGCGTCCGGTTCCTCGCTCGGCGTGCGCGGGAAGAGCGGCCGGTCGGGCGGCGTGTAGGCCGGGAACGAGGCCGACCACTCGAGCGGCGAGCCGGGCGGCACGCCCACGTCGAGATCGCGCCGCGCCGGCTCGCGCGGCGCCGCAAAGCACAGCCCGAGGGCGGCTGCGAGCGGGGAAAGGAGCCTCTTCTGCGGCCGCATGCGGTGTGGCCCGCTACCCGCCGCGGGGCCGCGGGTCACCGACCAGACTCCAGGCTGTACAGGTTCCGACAGGTTCCGCACGCGCGCGCGATTCCAGGCAGGGACTTCCTGGGGCATGATGCGCGCGGAGCCCTTCCAAAGCACATGCCTTTCTCGCGTCCGTTCGTCGCCCAGGCCTGCGTGGCCTTCGTCGTTCTCGCTGCCTGCGAACGGCGCGCTGCGCCGAACCCGCCGGCGCCGAGCGAAAGCGCACCGCGCGAGGTGCGCGTCGCGCTCGTGGAGCTCGCGAGCTGGGAACGCAGTGTGCCGGCCGTGGGCGAGCTGGCGCCCTTCGAGCGCGTGGTACTGGCCACCAAGGTGCCCGGGCGCCTGGCGCAGCTGTGCGCCGAGCGCGGCGACGTGGTCCAGCGCGGCGAGGTCCTGGCGGTGCTGGAAGCGCGCGAGTACGAGCTGCGGGTGCAGGCCGCCGAGGCCGCGCTGGGCGCGGCGCGGGCGCTGCTCGGCCTGCCGGCGGACAGCGCGGACGACGCGCTCGAGCCCGAGTCCACCGCGGCCGTGCGCCTGGCGCGGGCCGTGCTCCTGCGCGCGCGGCTCGAGCGCGAGCGGGCCGCGGCCCTGGCGCGCGAGGGCGTCGACAGCCAGGCCGTCGCGGACACGGCCGAGGCCGACTATCGTGCGGCGGAGAGCCGCCTGCAGGAGGCCTTCGAGCTGGTTGCGGCGCGGCGCGCGACCCTGGCGCAGCGCCGGGCGGAGCTCGAGATCGCGCGCGCACATCTGGCCGAGACGCGCATCGAGGCGCCCTTCGACGGCCGCGTCGCGGCGCGCCTGACGGGACCCGGGGCCTACCTCGCGATCGGAGCGGCGCTGTTCGAGCTCGTGCGCGTCGATCCCCTGCGCCTGGTGCTGGAGGTCGGCGAGCGCGACGCCGCAGAGGTGCGCGTGGGCCAGAGCGTGCGGGCGCACGTGGAGGGTCTCGCCTCCGCGCTCGAGGGCAGGCTCGCACGCATCGCTCCAGCCCTCGCGGCGCAGAGTCGCACGCTGGTCGTGGAGGTCGAGGTCCCCGATCCTGGGGCGCGCCTGCGCGCCGGAGCCTTCGCCGAGGCGCGCATCGTGGTGGCGCCGGACGAGCGCGGGCTGGCGCTGCCGGTCGCGGCGCTGGTCAGCTTCGCCGGCCTCGACAAAGCCTTCGTCGTGCGCGACGGCAAGAGCGAGGAGCGGCGCCTCGTGCTCGGCCGGCGCGAGGCCGCGCGCGTCGAGGTCCTGTCCGGCCTGGCGGCCGGCGAGGAGGTCGTGCTCGCCGCGGAGAAGCTCGGCGGCGGCGTGGCGCTGCACGTGGTACGCGAGTAACGGGACCCGTGCGCGCTCTCGTCGATCTCTGCATCCGCCGGCCGGTCTTCGCCAGCATGCTGGTGGCGACGCCGGTCGTGCTCGGGGTGGTCAGCTACCTGCGCTTGCCGATCGACCGCTTTCCGGCGGTCGACCTGCCCACCGTCAGCGTGCGCACGATCGTGCCCGGGGCCGCCGCCGAGGAGGTCGAGACACTGGTCAGCCAGCGCATCGAGGAGGCGGTCAACACGGTCGAGGGCATCGACCAGCTGCGCTCGATCTCCAGCAGCGGCACCAGCCTCGTGATCGCCACGTTTCGCCTCGAACGCGACATCGAGGCCGCGGCCCAGGACGTGCGCGAGCGCGTCGCGACCGTACTGCGCGATTTGCCACCCGAGGCCGAGCCGCCCATCGTCAGCAAGTTCGACAACGACCAGACGCCGGTGTTCTCCTTCGCGCTGTCCGCCGAGCGCGACCCGCGCGAACTCACCGAGCTGGCCGACAAGATCGTCAAGCCGGCCCTGGAGCGCGCGAGCGGCGTGGGCGAGATCACGCTGGTGGGCGGCGCGCCGCGCGCCATCAACGTGTGGGTCGATGCCGACCGCCTGCGCGCCTACGGGCTGCCAATCACCGCCGTACGCGACGCGCTCGTGCGCCAGAACGCCGAGACGCCCGGCGGCAACGTGACGGACGAGCGCAGCGAGAGCGTGCTGCGCACCCTCGGACGCCTGGACGACCCGGCGCGCTTCGCCGAGCTGGTGGTGGCCGAGCGCGGCGGCGCGCCAGTGCGCATCCGCGACATCGGGCGCGTCGAGGACGGCACCAAGGAGCGGCGCTCGCTGGCGCGCCTGGACGGCCAGCCGTGCGTCAGCGTGGAGGTGCGCCGCCAGTCGGGGGCCAACACGATCGCGGTGATCGAGGGCGTGCGCACGAAGCTCGAGGGCGTGCGCAGAGAGCTGCCGGGCGACGTGCGCCTCGAGGTCATCCGCGACCAGTCGCGCTACATCCGCGCGGCGCTGGCCGAGATCCGCCTGCACCTCGTGCTGGGCAGCATCCTCGCCAGCCTGGTGGTGTGGCTCTTCCTGCACAGCTGGCGCTCGACCTGGATCGCGGCCGTGGCCATCCCGTGCTCGCTGGTGGCCTGCTTCGGGGTGATGGAGGCGCTGGGCTTCACGCTCAACAGCGTGACCATGCTGGCGCTGGTCTTGATGGTGGGGATCGTCATCGACGACGCCATCGTGGTGCTCGAGAACATCTACCGCTTCCTGGAGGAGAAAGGGCTCACGCCCTTCGAGGCCGCGCGCGAGGGCACGGCCGAGATCGCCCTGGCGGTCTCGGCCACCACGCTCTCGCTGGCCGTGATCTTCGTGCCGGTCTCGTTCCTCTCCAGCATCTCGGGGCGCTTCCTGTACCAGTTCGGGATCACCTCGGCCGCGGCCGTGATGGTCAGTCTGCTGGTCTCGTTCACCCTCACGCCGACCATGAGCGCGCGGCTCCTGCGCGTCGGCCACGCGACCGCTGGCGGCGAGGCGCGCTCGCGCGCCGGGCTCTACGGGCGCGTCGAGCGGCTCTACGGCGGGCTGCTGGAGCGCGCGCTCTGCTGGCGCTGGGTGGTGCTCGTGCTCGCGCTCGGCGTCGTCGCGGCCAGCGTGCCGCTCTACCGCGCGGTGCGCCAGGAGTACACGCCCGGCAACGTGGACGAGGCCGAGTTCGACGTCAACGTGACCGCGCCCGAGGGCACGAGTCTGTTCGCGATGGACGAGGTGATGCGCGCGGTCGAGTCCGAGATCCGCGCCGTCCCCGGCGTGCGCACGGTGCTGGCCACCGCTGGCGGGAGCTTTTTGGGCCAGGTCAACCAGGGCGGTGCCTTCGTGCGCATCGCGCCGCACGAGGAGCGGATCTTCTCGCTGCCGCGCTTCCTGCGCGCGTGCCTGGCCGGCCAACCGGGGCGCGCCTTCGCGGGCAACTACTCGCAGCGCGATGTGATGAGCGCCGTGCGCGCCCGGCTGGCGGCGTTTCCCGATCTGCGCTGCGCCGTGCGCAACCTGCAGTCCTTCAACACCGGCGGCGGCAACTGGGAGATCGACTTCTCGATCCTCGGGCCGGACATCCAGACCCTGGCGCGCTACGGCGAGGAGCTGCGCACGCGCAGCCGTGCGCTGGGCGGCATCCTGGATGCCGACACGACCCTCAAGCTCGACCGTCCGGAGCTGCGCGTGGTGATCGAGCGCGAACGCGCCGCCGACCAGGGCGTGGCGGTGGCCGACGTCGCCAGCGCGCTGCGCCTGATGGTGGGCGGCGAGGAGCGCGTCACCCGTTATCGGGACACTGCCCTGGGCGAGGACTACGACGTTGCGCTGCGCCTGCAGGCGAGCGACCGCACGAGCGCCCAGCGCGTCGGGGAGCTGGCGGTCGGGGCGCGCGACGGGCGCAGCGTTCCGCTCTCCGACCTGGTGCGCATCGAGCCCGGCAAGAGCGCCTCGCGCATCGACCGCATGGATCGCCAGCGCGTGGTCGCGCTGCGCACCTCGGTCGCGCCCGGGTACGGCCAGGCCGACCGGCTCGAGGCGCTGCGCGGCGAGGTGCGGGCGATGGACCTCGCCGAGGGCTACAGCACGCGCATCTCCGGACGCGGGCGCGAGCTGGAGCGCACCTTCGCGGAGTTCCTGTGGGCTTTCCTGGTCAGCTTCGTGCTCATGTACGTGATCCTGGCGGCGCAGTTCGAGAGCCTGGTGCACCCCTTCACGATCCTGCTCTCGCTGCCGCTGTCGGTGCCCTTCGCGCTGTTCTCGCTGTGGGTCACGGGCAACACGCTCAACCTCTACTCCGCCCTGGGGATCCTGGTCTTGTTCGGCGTGGTGAAGAAGAACGCCATCTTGCAGGTCGACCACGCGAACCAGCTGCGCGCGCGCGGCCTGGAGCGGCGCGCCGCCCTCTTGCAGAGCAGCCGCGATCGCCTGCGCCCGATCCTGATGACCACGCTCACGCTGCTGATGGGCATGCTGCCGCTCCTGCTCGGCAGCGGGCCGGGCGCAGAGGAGCGCCGCGCGGTGGCCGTGGTGGTGGTCGGCGGGCAGGGGCTGTCGCTCTTGCTCACGTTGCTCGTGACACCGGTCGTCTACGACCTGCTCGACGACCTCGGAACCCTGCTCGGCCGCGGGCGCGTCGTGCGCGGGACGGATTGAGCGATGCGCTCCCGGCGGTTCCTGCGCTTGCTCGTGCCGCTGCTGGTGCTGCTCTGCGCCGATCAGGCGTTGCAGTGGACCCTGCTACGCGACGGCCGGTTGTTCGGGCGCGGCGTGATCCCCTTCGACCCGCCGCTGTTCACCGAGTGGCAGCGGCGCCGGGCGGCCGACGTGGCGGCCATGGCGGCCGGCGACGAGGGTCTGCGCGTGCGCTCGCTGCTCGATCCCGAGCTCGGCTGGTGCCCGCGCCCGGGCCAGGATCTCGGGCCGTACCAGCACGACTGGTCGGGCAGCCGGCTGCAGCTCGCGCCGCTCGCCGAGAAGAAGCTCGCCGGCGTGCGCCGCGTCGTGAGCGTGGGCTGCAGCTTCACGCAAGGCGCCGAGGTCGAGGGGCCGCAGACCTGGAGTGCGCTGGTGGACGCGCGCCACGCGGAGCTCGAGGTGGCGAACCTCGGCCAGGGTGGATATGGCCCCGACCAGGCCTACCTGCGCTACCGGCGCGACGGCCGCAGACTCGAGCCGGAGGAGGTCTGGCTGGGATTCTTGCCCGAGTCCACGCTGCGCATCACGGCCCAGTTCCCGCCGACCATGAACCACTGGAGCACGGAGCTGAACTGCAAGCCGATGTTCGTGCTCGCAGCCGGCGGCGACGCGCGCGCAGGAGCCGACGAGCTCCGGCTGGTGCCCTCGCCCGCGGCGGATCACGCTGCACTCCAGGCGCTGCTGACGGACCAGCAGGCCTTCCTGGCGGCCGTGCATCCGGCCGACCACTGGGTGCGGCGCACGCCGGCGGCCTACGCGCCGCGCGGTTCCTCGTGGACGCACTGGTTCGCGAGCACGCGCCTGTTCGTGACCTGGCGCGAGTCCGGCGACCGCGATCCCGCCCCGCACCTGCGCGACCCTGAGGGCGAGGTCTACCGGCTGCTGCGCGCGCTCGTCTTGCGCTTCGCGCGCGAGGTGCGCGAGTCGGGCGCGCGTTTCCGGCTGCTCGTGCTGCCGTCCATGCCGGACCTGGCCGGCGCGCGCGGGCCGGACGGCGCCTACTGGACGGGCTTGCTCGCGGACCTCGGCGCGCAAGGGATCGAGTGCATCGACACCACCGAGGCCTTGCTCGCGGCGCAGGCCGACACCGAGCCGCGCTTCTGGATGCCGGGCCGGCACTACAGCCCCGCGGCGAACCGCGTGGTGGCCGAGGTGCTCGAGCGCGTCCTCGGGCCGTAGTACGGCGCGCGGGCCGCTCCTACGATGCCGGCGTGACGAAGCCGCTCGACGACTACGGCAAGAAGCGCGATTTCGAGCGCACGCCCGAGCCGCCGGCCAAGCGCCCGAAGCGCAAGAAGGGTGCGCCGCCGATCTTCGTCGTGCACCGGCACGAGGCGCGGAGCCTGCACTACGACCTGCGCCTCGAGCGCAACGGCGTGCTGCTGTCCTGGGCCGTGCCGAAGGGCTTCAGCTACGACCCCGCGGACAAGCACCTCGCCGTGCGCACCGAGGACCACCCGCTCGAGTACGAGGACTTTCACGGCGTCATCCCGAAGGGCGAGTACGGCGCGGGCACGATGCAGATCTGGGACCGCGGGCGCGTCACCTATCTGAACGGCGAGAGCGGGCCCGAGGCGGGCGAGGTGAAGATCGTGCTCCGCGGCCGGCGCCTGCGCGGCGAGTGGCACCTCGTGCAGACCAAGCAAGGGCCGAACACCTGGCTACTCTTCAAGTCGCGCGATCGCTACGCCGGCGTGCGGCGCGACTCCGTGCTCGGCGCGGACCTCGCGCAGGCGAAGGAGGGCCCGCTGCCGGTGCGCGTCGCGCCGATGGAGCCGGGCGCGGAGGTCGAGCCCTTCAGCGACACGCACTGGCTGTTCGAGGCGCGCTTCGCGGGGACGCGCGTGCTGGCCAGGAAGAGCGGCGACGACCTGACGCTGGTGGGGGAGGCGCGCGTGCCGCCGCTCGTGCGCGCCGATATCGCCAAGATCCGCGCGGAGCAGGCGCTGCTGGACGGCGTGCTGGTGGCGCTCGACAGCGCGGAGCGGCCTTCGAAGGCACTGCTCGAGGAGCGCCTGGCCGCGGGCGGCGCGGGCGTCGTCCTGCACGCCTTCGACCTCCTGCACTTCGAGGATTACGACCTGCGCCCGCTGCCGACGCTGGAGCGCAAGGCCGCCTTGCGCGGCCTCCTGCCGCCGCTCGCGCACGTGCTCTTCACCGACCACGTGCTCGGACGCGGCGAGGATCTGGTGGACGTGGTGCGCGCAGCCGGCTTGCCGGGTGTGATCGCGAAGCTCGCCGATGGACCCTATCGCTCGGGGCCCAGCGCCGACTGGCGCGCGATCCGGATCCAGGGCGCGCCCATGGCCGCCGACGTTCCGGTGCGGCGCGCGCTGCGGAAGAAGGCCCAGGCGCGCGGCCGCTCACGGGTCGCCTTCACCAACCTGGACAAGGTCTACTGGCCCGCGGAGGGCTTCACCAAGGGCGACCTGCTGGCCTACTACGAGGAAGTCGCGGACGTGCTCCTGCCCTACCTCCGCGACCGGCCGATCCACCTGAACCGCTTTCCCGACGGCATCACGGGCAAGTCCTTCTACCAGAAGGAAGCCAAGCCGGGGACGCCGGACTGGGTGCGCACGGTCGTGATCGGGAGCAAGAGCCGCGCGGAGAAGGAGCTGCGCTACATGGTGTGCGACGAGCGCGACACGCTGCTGTACCAGATCAATCTCGGCAGCATCGACCTGCACCCGTGGATGTCGCGCGTCGAGTCGCAGGACTCGCCCGACTGGGCCGTGATCGATCTCGACCCGAAGGAGGCGCCCTTCACGGACGTGATCCGCATCGCGCGCGAGGTCGGGCGCCTGCTGCGCGGCATCGGCCTGAAGCCGTACCTGAAGACCTCGGGCGCGAGCGGGCTGCACGTCTTCGTGGGCCTGCGCCCGGGTTACAGCTACGCGCAGTCGGAGATGTTCTGCGAGAGCGTGGCGCGCATCGTGGCGCGCGAGCTGTCCGAGATCGCGACCGTCGAACGCGCGCTGGCGGAGCGGGGCGGCAAGGTCTACATCGACTTTGGCCAGAACCGGAAAGGCCAGACGGTCGTCCCGCCCTACGTGGTGCGTCCCGTGCGCGGCGCCACGGTCTCGACGCCGCTCGCCTGGGACGAGCTCGAGGGCGACCTGCAGCCCTCGCACTTCACGCTGCAGAACGTGCCCGAGCGACTCGGGCGACTGGGCGACCTCTTCCGTCCGGTGCTGACGGAGCCCCAGGATCTCGCATCGGCGATCGGGGCCCTGCAGGACTACTGGAAGGGCCGGCGCTGAGGCTACCCAGCCGGCTCTCGAGCCGAGGCCGAGGTGGCGTTGTGCGCCGTCGTTGGAAGTTGCAGTATTGAAATGTCCCGTGCGGGGAACTCCGAAGGCGGATCGAGAGGGGGTGAGGCCACGCTTCTTCTGCCGCACGCGAAGCGAGAAAACGCTTCCAGGCTCCGGACGAGGCCTGGACGCGGGTTCGCAGAGAAAGTTCACGGATAGGATTCCGCAATTTGAAATTCCGCTTATCCTTTGGAGGTCGGACCTCAGGCGGTGGCCCCCCCGAAGCTTGGGCCAGGTCCGATTCCCCTTTCCCGTCCCCGCCTCCGTCCAAACTCTGGAGTTCCAATCCGATGCGTCTGCAGAAGTCTCTCGTCGGGGCCGCAAGCCTCTCGGCCCTGTTCCCCCTCGCCCTCGCCAGCGCCCAAGGCCTGGCCGCGGTCGGCCCGACCAATCCCAACAACGGTTTCCCCGAATACTACGAAGACAGCAACGGGCTGCGGCTCGATGCCTGCGTCACGGACGATGTCCTGTGCCTGCTGGAGGGCGTCGTGCCCGTGCTCCTGAATCCCGCCTTGCCCTTCCCGGACAACTACGGCGGCATCTGGCCCGATCACACCTTCTTTGGGGCTGCCGAGGCATCGATGACCTCCGCCAACGGCGGCCTGGCGCTCCTGGTCCTGACGATCCAGGGTGGCTTCGTCAACGACCTCGGGCCCGTCGCTGGTGAGCAAGAGGTCTTCGCGCGCTTCCGCGTGCGCGTGGACAACCTGATCGCCGGTTCGAACTACACCGTCACGACGCCCTTCGGCGTGCACAACTTCATCGCCGCCAACGCCGGCGTGCGCGGCATCAACTTCACGGACGACGTGGGCCGCGGGGTTCCGGGCGTCTTCGACGGTGCGCTCGCCGGAGCCACCGGTCCCTTCATCCAGTGGGACTCCGATTTGCCCATCCTCGACGCCAACGGCCGAGAGTACGTCGGCAATCCCACGATCGAGCACACCATCACGGGCAGCCCGTTCGGCACCAACTTCTTCCGGATCGATGGCCCTTCGGTTGGCGGCGCCGGGGTCAATACGATCCAGACGAACCTCTTCTCCGTGATCGGCCTCAAGGCCGCTGCGGTCGGGCCCGTCGCACCCGTGGCGAGCTTCAACTCGGCCCCGAACAGCGGCAACGCGCCGTTGCTCGTGTCCTTCACCGACACTTCGACGGGCACCATCACGTCTCGTCTGTGGGCCTTCGGTGACGGCGCGACCTCGACCCTCCAGAACCCCACGCACTCCTATGCGGCGGGCACCTTCTCGGTCAGCCTGACGGTCAACGGACCGGATGGCACCAACACCCTGACCAAGCCCAACCTGATCGTCGCGGTGAATGCGCCTGCGGGCCTCACGCTGGCCAACCCGACTCCGGGCACGGCCGGGGTCCTGAACTCCTACGTCGTCACGGGCGCGAGCCCGGGTCGTCTCGTGGGTGTGTACTCGGGCCTCACGCTCGGGGCGAGCGTGGTCAACCTCGGCTCCTGTGGCGGCATCCCGATCGGGATCGCCACTCCGCGCCGGTTGATCGGCAAGGCCACGGCGAACGGGGCGGGCATCGCCACGATCAACGCCTCGGTCCCCGCGGGTGCGGCCGGCAAGACCTTCCACGCGCAAGCCGTGGAACCCTTCTCCTGCCGCTCGAGCAACATCGTCAGCGAGTTGTTCTAGGCTAGAGCGCTCTCCTCTCGGGCCCCCTCCCCCGGATTCATCCGCGGGAGGGGGCTTCGCTTTTGGCGGGCAGCCCCAGGGACAGCCGGGCGCGGTCGGTCCGGCGCAGACGCGCGCGCACCTCGGCTGCCCAGGGGGAATCGGGATCGTGCTCGAGGTAGGTGCGCCAGTGACGCCGCGCGCCCTCCACGTCTCCGCTCGCCGCCAGCGTCTCGGCCAGGTTGAAGTGCGCGTCGG
>JANOGB010000450.1:0-3060 GCA_031413955.1 Planctomycetota bacterium
GCGGCGAGCCAATAGCGATGTGGAGCGTTAGCAGCATGATCGGTTGCAGCCGGGGTCTTGCGGGAATCTTCGACCAACGGAGTGAAGATGAGCCAGGCTGGAGCCTGGCGCCCCCGGCTGTGGTACCGTCGTGCTCCGACCCAGCCGGTAACGCGGGGCACCTGCCCGGCTCTTCATCTCCCCCGTTACACTCACACCCGATGAAGCTCACCGAGAAGGTCACGCGCATCCAGGAAACGCTCGACCGCCTGCTGCCCGAGGTCCCGATCCCGCTCGCTCACGTCGACCCCTTCACGCTGCTCGTGGCGGTCGTGCTCTCGGCCCAGACCACTGACAAGAAGGTCAACGAGGTCACGCCTGCACTGTTCGCGCGCGCGCGCACGCCGACGACGATGGCGCAGCTGTCCGAGAAAGAGGTCCACACCCTGATCCGTCAGGTCGGACTCGCCCCAACGAAGGCGAAGGCGCTGGTCGGACTCTCGCAGCAGCTCGTCGCGCAGCACGACGGAAAAGTCCCGCGCACGATGGAAGAGCTGGTCGAGCTCCCCGGCGTCGGCCGCAAGACCGCCAGCGTCGTGCTCGCCCAGGCCTTCGGCATCCCCGCCTTTCCGGTCGACACGCACATCCATCGCCTGGCCGAGCGCTGGGGGCTCTCCTCGGGCAAGTCGGTCGAGCAGACCGAGCGCGACCTCAGGCGGCACTTCCCGGAACACGCCTGGGCCAGGTTGCACCTCCAGATCATCTACTTCGGCCGCCGCTTCTGCCCCGCGCGCGGCCACGACCCGGCCGCCTGCCCGATCTGCTCGTTCGCGGGACGACGCTCACCGCCGCGCGTCAAGAAGCCGCTCAAGGCTTCGCGCTGAGCTCCATCGGCTCGACGCGGATCGAGCGCCAGACGCCGCCGCGCAGGAGGTCGAGCTCGAGGCTGCGGCCGATCACCTGGCCGACCAGCAGCCGGTGCAGGTCCGAGAGCGTCGCGATCGGACGTCCGGCGAGGCGCACGAGCACGTCGCCGTCGAGCAACCCCGCCGCGTCCGCGGGCGAGCCCGGCTCGATCGCGCGGATCACGACCGCGCGCGGCGAGGTGAGGGCATGGCGCTCGACCAGGGCGCGCGGGAGCGCGATCTCCTCCGCCGAAAGCCCGAGGTAGGCTCTGCGCACGCGCCCGTGGCTCGCGATCTCGGAGAGTACGAAGCGCGCCGTGTTGGCCGGCACCGCGAAGCACAGGCCCGAGCCGCCCGGGTGCATGGCGGTGTTGATGCCGACGACGCGTCCCTCCACGTCCAGCAGCGGCCCGCCCGAGTTGCCCGGGTTGAGCTGCGCATCGGTCTGGATCACGTCTTCGATCGTGCGTCCGCGCGGGCTGACGAGCGTGCGGCCGAGAGCGCTGACGATGCCCATCGTCACCGTGCGCGCCAGACCGAAGGGCGCGCCCACGGCCAGGACCAGCTCGCCCACGCGCAGGGCGTTGGAATCGCCCAGGGAGAGCGCCGGGTAGGCGCGCGCGCGGGTGAGCCGCAGCAGCGCGAGATCGGTGAACGGATCGTCGCCGACGACGTCGGCCAGTTCGCTCGTGCCCTCCTCGAGCTCGACCTCGACCGCGGTGGCGCCGCGCACGACGTGGCTGTTGGTCAGCGTCAAGCCGTCGGCCGAGACCACCGCGCAGGAGCCGCCGCCGAGCTGCCTGCGTTTCGAGTGCAGGGTGCGGACGTGACCGACGGCAGGGCTGACGCGTTCGACCAGGGCGGCGATCTGGTCGGAAAGGCTGCGGAGGGATTCCATGGCCGGCCTGTGGGCTCCATGGCCGCCCTTTCAAGTCCAGCGGCTATGCTCTCGGCGAATGAGTACGCCTGCAGACGCCGACGACGTCGGCCTCGAGCAGGCTCTCGAGGCCCTCGAGGTGGGCGACATCGAGGAGGCCCTCGGCCACCTCGAGGACGTCGACCCGGAGCGCGGCGAGCGCTGGACGACCGCGGCCCACGCGCTGCTCGAGCTCGGGAACTTCCCGGCGGTCGAGGAGGCCCTCGATCGTGCCCGCGAGTGCTTCGGCGACGAGCACCAAGACGTGCTTTGGGCCGAGGGAAGGCTGCGGCTCTCGCAGTGGCGGCTGGCCGAAGCGCAGGCTGTCTTCGCACGCCTGGATCCGGAGGTGGAGGGCGCGCCGTTCTTCGAGAGCTTGGCGCTGCTGGCCGACATCGAGGGCGACCACGCGCGCGCCGACGCGCTCTACCGCCGCGCCGCGGAGATCGACCCTGCCGGTCCGCCGGCGCCACCGCGCCTCACGCCCGAGCAATTCGAGGCCGTCGTGGCCGAGGCCGCGCTCGAACTGCCACCCGAGTTCCAGCTAACGCTGGAGGAAACCGCTGTGGTCATCGACCCGATGCCCACGGCCGAGATCGTGGGCGCGCCGGAGTCCGGGCACCCGCCCGACATCCTCGGTTTGTTCGTGGGCGTAGCGCTCGGCGAGCGTGGCGGCGCAATGGCACCCGAGCTGCCGCCGACCATCTTCCTCTTCCAGCGCAACCTCGAGCGCGCCTCACGCACGCGCGAGGAGCTGCGCGACGAGATCCGCACGACCCTGTATCACGAACTCGGCCACGCACTGGGGTTTGACGAGGACGGCGTGGACGAGCTCGGGCTCGGGTGAACCCAGGCAACTCCTCGGCCCCCTCGGCGGATCGCCCTAGAGGCCAGCCACGCACGGCTCCGATCTCCCGAGAGCGGTGGCTCGTTCTCCGGCGGTAGAATGACGGCGTGAAGAACGAGCGCCGGATCTCGGCCGTGCGTGGACGATCGCCGAGCTCTCGCGCGCCGAGACCGGGGAGCATGACCTCGAGTTCTGCCGGCAGATGGCGTCGGAGAACACCTGGACTCCGCAAGCCGTCCGGCGTCGAATGGGCACCCATGGCACCCTCCGAGCCGCGCCGTGTTTCCGCACGCTTCGTCCGGCAAGGCCCGGACGAGCGCGAATTCGACGACCGCTTCTGGCGCGAGCTCGGACCCGTGAAGCGGCTCGAGGCCGTCTGGGACATGGTCCTGGAGGCGTCTTTCTGGAAAGGG
>JANOGB010000451.1:0-11703 GCA_031413955.1 Planctomycetota bacterium
GTCAACGACATGGTCTACCTCATGTACGGGGCGGACCGCTTCGCCGAGTACAAGCGGGTCGACAACAGCGGGATCACCGGGGACACCTTCGCGGGCGTCAACGGGGCGGCCGGGGTGTTCCTCTTCACGGACGGCGGCAGCGGGCCGGACACCTACGATCTGACCGACCAGCACGGGAACAAGCTCACGTTCATCGGGTTCGACACGCACGCCTACAGCGCGGCCGGTCAGTTGTGGAAGATCCAGGACCACAATGGGAACGCGGCCTACGTGGGCGATTCCTCCAGCGTCGCCGCGGCGATCGACCAGGCGAACGGCTACCAGAAGGGCTACGACAGCTCGGGCAGGAGCCTGAAGGCGTACGACAGCTCCGACCGGCGATACTCCTACACGTACACGACGCTCGACAGCGTCGTGCGCCTGACGCAGGTCAAGGCCGAGACGAAGACCGGCGGCACGTGGCTCGGGACGCCGACCGGCGTCGCGACGGTCATGACCGTCGACTACGGCTACTACACCAGCGAGACCTACGGCGACCCGGGCGACCTGAAGACGGTGACGCTGACGACGCCGCTCACCGACTCCGGCGTCACGCTCGTCCAGAAGAAGTACCACAGGTACTGGGAGGGGACCTACGACTCCTCCACGAACCCCGGCTACCCGCACGCCCTGAAGTACGTCTACGACTTCGAGGGGTCACGCAAGTTCGACTGGTCGGATTCGACCTTCGACGACGACCACCTGACGGCCAGCGAGACGAGCCTGCAGCCGTACGCGACGGCGTACTTCAAATACGACACGAGCCATCGTGTGAAGGAGGCGTGGTTCAACGGGGAGTGCGGCTGCTCGGGCGCGAGCAACGGGACGCACAAGTTCGAGTACGAGTCGAACGGGAGCTTTTCGGGTACTTCGGGCTACGACACGACCTGGAAAGAGCGCACGGTGGTCGAGCGCCCCGACACGAGCTACTTGACGCAGTACTGGGACGAGGTCGGGCAGCCCCTCTCCCAGGTGATCACCGACGCGGATCCGGACAACACGAGCCCGGCGCCCTCGCGCTGGGTGACGCGCGTCGAGCGGGACTCGACCGGGCGTGTCACGAAGATCGCCACGCCGGCGAACTGCACGGGCTACACCCACTCCACCGGGGCGATCACGGCGAGCTCCACCGTGGGACTCATCTGGGACTGGGATAGCGCGCGCGAGGCCAACGGCGCCTTGACCGGCTTTGAGAAGGCGAGGAAGTACCGCGTGGGGACGAGCGGGTCGCTCTACTACGCCTCGGAGACGAGCTTCGAGCAGAGAGACCTAACAATCGCGACTGGTGCCGGTGCCGTTGACGTGACGCGTCCGGCGATTCTCTCGAGCAGGCGCTACCCCCAGGTGACGGGGACGCCTTCGGGGGACTACGAAGACGGGCACACCTTGACCTGGGATGGGACGACGAAGCTCTGGCTCGTTTCCGACCAGATGACGCAGCCGGCGATCTTGACGGCCAACAACGGCTCGGGTACGGCCTACTCGTCGACCCACTACTTTCGCGTGGACGGCACACCCTCCTACGAAAAGGAGCGCAACGCGATCCTCTCCTACCGCGCCTACACGAACGGTCAGGTCACGACTTCCATCGAGGACGCCGACACCGCGGTCCTCACGGACGAGCCCGCAGGGCTCACGAGCACGGCGGGCGCTTTTCACCGCATCACGACCTACGCCTACGACGCGCAGGGGCGGCTCGACCTCGTCACACACCCGGATGGGAAGAAGACCAAGAACTACTACTCGAAACTCGCCGACGGGCGGCTCGTGTCGCTGACCTACGCCGACTACGAGACGACGCCAAAATTCCACGGGCCGGTCGAGTACACGGTCACCAACCAGGCCGGCAACGCCGAGGTCCAGGCGACGGTGGCGCTCACGAGCAACGAGTCGACCACGGCGCTTACCGGTCACGTGGACGAGGCCGACGCCGACCCGATCACGGCCATGGACCTCGGCACGGTCGCGAACCTGACGACGAGCTCTTTCAACGAGTCGGGCGGGACGATGAAGGAGTCGCGGCCCTACTTCGTCGTGCCCTCCTCCGGCGCCGGCACAGACGGCACGAACTACGACCCGACGCTCTTTGGCTACGACGACAGCGGCCGGCGGACGCGCGTCAAGGAGGCCCACGGGACGATCACGCGCGCGACCTACGACAAGCTCGCCCGCGTGACCGGGAGCTGGACGGGCACGAACGACAACGGCTGGGCTGGAGGGGAGGCTTCGGGCACGGACAACCTGGTGCAGACCGAGGCACTCGAATACGACGGCAACGACGACGACGGGAACAGCTACCTGACTGAGCGCACGCTCTACGTTGAGGATGGAACCACAGGCCAGCGAGTCACGACCTACGCGCACGACGCCCACGGCCGGGTCGTCCTCCAGACGAACCCCACCGCTCCGCACGCATTCCACAAGTACGACAATGAAGGGCGCAACGTCGCCACGGGGCTCTTCAGCTCGACTGGGAGCATCGTGGCAGGCACCGACGACCCAACCACCGAGACCGCCAACCGCCTCGCTCTGACCGAGTCCTACTACGACGAGGTTGGGCAGATGTGGAAGTCCGTGCGGCACAAGATCGACGCCACAGACGGCTCGGACGACGACACGCTCCTGCACCTGTACTGGTACGACGCCGTCGACCGCCTGCTCAAGGAAGATGGGCCCAAACTCACGAAGACCTTCTACGATCGTCTGGGCCGGGAGACGCACCGCTTCATTCTGAGCTCGGACAACGACACGACCTTCGACCACGTCGACGACATCGCGGGCGACTACGTGGCCGAGCAGTACCAGACGGTCTACGAGTCGAAGACCTCGGACGATGTCTGGATGAGCGTGCGCCTCGATCGCAAACACGACGACTTGGCCGGGCCGAACGACACGAAAGGCGCCCTCGACACCGGCGCCGACGGTGACCGCATGCTCCTGACCTCCTCCGAGCTTAAGGGCCGGGCGCAGATCACCTGCTCATGGTACGACCGCTTCGGACGCGTGACTGACCATGTGCAGTACGGGAACTACGGCGGCTCGACATTTGACCGGGATCCTTCGGGAGGACTCTCCGTACCCTCCCGCTCCGACAACGAGCTCGTGACCACCTTCGCCTACGACACGGACGGGACGCTCCTCACCACGACCGACCCGCGCGGGCTCGTGGCCCGTACGGAGCGCGACCAGGCTGGCCGCGTGACCAAGGAGATCAAGGACTACAACTCGGGCGTCAATAGCGGCAGCCCCGCCAACCCCGACGACAACCAGACCGTGCGCTACGAGTTCGTGGACGGGTTGCGCACGAAGATCATCGCCGACATGCCCGCCGGCGAGGACGACCAGGAGATGGTCTACATCTACGGGACGAGCTCTGGGACCCCCTCGGCGATGAAGGTCTCGACCGGGCACCTCCTACGGGCGGTCAAATATCCCGACACGACGAACACGGGCACGACCCCGGCCGCAATCGCGTCCGACAGCTCGGACGTCGTGAGTCACGCCTACAACGCGCAAGGCCAGGAGGCGTACAGAAAAGACCAGGCGGGCAACGTCTTCGAGTCGGACTACGACGACTCGGGACGAGAACTCCACCGGCGCGTGACGACGCTCGCATCGGGCTTCGACGGAGCAGTGCGCCGGCAGTCCCGGACGTACGACAGCCTCGGGAGACCGAGCCTCGTGACGCAGTACGACAACGCCACGGTCGGCAGCGGCTCGGTGACCGACGAAGTCTCCTACACCTTCGACGGTTGGGGCGGGATCACGAGCTACAAGCAGGACAAGGACAGCGCCGTCGGCGGCAGCGGCTACTACGAGATGGCCTACGTCTACGAGAAGGCCACGGGCGGTCGCAATACGATCCGCCGCAAGGAGATGACGCTGCCAGGCAGCAAGGTGATCACGATCGACTACAGCTTGGACGACTCAATCAGTCGTGTGTCGAAGCTCAAGGACGGTTCGACCGTGCTGGCGAAGTACGTGTACCTCGGCGCGTCCCGGGTTCTTGGGACGACAGGCCTCGAGCCCAACATTGCTCGGACGGAGTACGACACGTTCTCGGGCAGCTACAACGGGTACCTCGATCGCTTCAATCGACCAATGAAGAGCGTCTGGTGGACGCTGGCTCCGAACCCGGACAAGACCTTCTACAACGTCGACATCGCCTACGACCGGAACTCCAACATCACCTGGGTCGAGGACAACGTGCACGCCGGCTTCGACGTGAAGTACACAATGGACGACCTCGACCGGCTGATCGACGCCGAGGAAGGAACGCGTTCGAGCGGCAGCATTACGAGCCGGACGCGCCACCAGACCTGGCTGCAGAGCGGCACCTCGCAGCTCAGTCACACGGGCAACTGGGCACGCTCGAAGATGGACCTCGACGGCGATGACAATTGGAACGAGACCGACGAATACGACGACACGCGCACACACAACAAGGTGAATGAACTCACGGCGCGGGACACCGACACGAGCGGCACGACCAACTACACGCTCGCCTACGACGCGGCGGGCAACATGACCGACGACGGGGAGATCTACAAGTACGAGTACGACGCCTTCTACCGGCTCCGCAAGGTCAAGAGCCAGTCGAGCACCCTGCTGGCCGAGTATCGGTACAACGGCCTCGGGCACATGATCGGCGTCCACGAGGACACCGACGCCGACGGAGATGCTGACGGCTCGGACGTGTGGTTCTATCCAGCCTACAACGAGGGATGGCGCGAGGTTGCCCGGTACCGCGACAGCGACAGCTCACCGAAGGAGCAGTATGTAAACGCGACGGCGGGGCTTGACGGGTACGGAGGAAGCTCGTACATCAACGACGTGGTCTGCCGCAACCGGGACAACACGTCAGGCTGGCTGGCCGCGTCCGACGGGACGCTGGAGGAGCGCTATTACCTGTGCCAGAACTGGCGCGGCGACGTGTCAGCGCTGGTCTCGAGCGGCCGGCAGCTCCACGAGATGGACAAGTACTCGTCCTACGGTATCCCATTCGGGCTGCCTGGCGGGGACACGAACTCCGACGGGGACAACGACTCAGCCGATGCGACGCAAATCCAGACGTGGATCGATGCGAGCGCGTACGACATTCGCGGGGACGTCGACCTCGACGGGGATGTCGACAGCACAGACAAAGCACTTGCTCAGGCATCGCCCTTAAGTGGCAAGACCCTCGGGTGGAATAGTCTGAGCCTTGATCCAGCCAACCGCCTAGGAATTGGCGGATACCCAATGACCGCTCTTGATAACCTAGTCTCGGTTAGGCGACGGGGTTATGCAAGTATCTTGGGGTCCTGGAGCAGCCGCGACCCAGTTAAAATACCTGACAGTAGGAACCTATATGAATACTGCAAGACCAGGCCCTTGGTGCTAAAGGATCCACAAGGCTTGTTGGCTTGTACAACATGCGGCATATTAGACTTCCCGGACCATGATGTTGCTTATGGTGGAGGATGCTTTGCTGAAATACGTGTGATTTTTACGGATAAGACTATTGGAACCTGCGACCCGAATCGCTCGTGCAAGACACTGACAAAGTGTACGTTTACAGTCGATATAACTATTGCCACATGGTGCGATGGAGAGCCACCGACTATCGAACACGACCCAAGACCTGAGGAATTGTTTTGCGGCGGCTCTTATCGTTTGGAAAAGGGTGTGGTAAACGGGGCCGCACTTGCAGAAGTGGATGCCAGCATTTTTTGCAGAAAGTGCAGCATAGTTTTACCCTTTCCTCCTCCCCCCGAGTGATAAAGCACAACCGCCTGCCAGTTTGGCGGGCACCACGAAAAGACTGAACAGATCAGACAGTAGGTGAGGCTAAAACCTGACCACGAAGCTCTACAGATGTATACGTATAACACAGGAGGGGATAGTAATGTCACAACGAAGGCTGGAAGAATAAGGCGACGCGTGCCCGCTTGGCTAGCGTATTGTAGTGGCTCGCTTGTCATGTGTCCATTTGCATGCGCTGGCCGCAATTGTCCTTCAGGTTCAGGCTCTGTTGCTATTGGTACTGAGTGTTCGGTTCAGGAGCAAGGTGAGCCGAATTCACCTGACGCCATATCAGAAAGCGTTATTCTTAGACTCTTGGAGCCTTCCGGAAAGACCTTGAAAAACCGCGATGCGAGGTTCGTCGTCGTGATTGACGGACAAGATCATTGGTCCAGGCACGGTGGAAGCGGTGCGACGGATGAGGTCGGGCAACTTGTGTGTCACTTCAGGAACGAGCTAGTCGGGGAAACAGGTAGCGACAAAGAGCTTGAGGTGTACCTGGCGAGCCCATCTGGTGAAAAACTACAAGCACTGTGCGACATATCGCAGTTCTCTCCAGGACAGGTGCTGGATCTCGGAGACATTTATATGCAACCGGCTGGTCTTCTAGCCGCCGGATATGTGCTTGATCCAACTGGCGGGGCTGTTTCTGGGGGAGACGTAACCATTGAGGTTCAAAGGCCAGGGTATTGGTTTCCAGTGATAACGGCTGAGTTGGATGCTGAAGGCCATTTTTTCATTTATGACATGCTACATGTCGATAAAATGCGCCTTGTAGCTAAGAAGCGTGGATATGCTTGTTCAGATTGGATTCCATTCCGTCGAGGAGACAGGGCATTAGAGCTCCGCCTTCACTGGGGCTCTGCCATTGAGGGAAGAGTAGCGCTCACGCGCGAACATATGGCGGAGTCAATCACGATAAAGCTCAGGGCAGTTGAAGATAGTGGTGACGGGCCCGTGACGTACCTACACGGTCTGAGCCTTCATGAAGATGGGTGTTTCTATGGAAACGATTTGCCCCCGGGTGTGTATACTGTTGTAGTGCAAAGCCGCCCGACGCATGAGTGCCTTGTAGAGGTGGGCAACATTGAGTTAATGCCGAAACAGACAAACCGCGATTCAAGGCTATGTGGTATTGTTTTGCCACTTGCCAGACCTATGCGGGAGAAGTAGACATCGGGGCGCGTGTTGTATGGAGATTGCCGATGTCCGATGTCGGGGAGAAGAACGAAACCGCTTCGCGGTGGCCGCGCAAGGGGACTCGCTGCGTTGGCGGGCGCAAGAGGTCGCTCGGGGAACCTCCGCTCTCGTCCGGCGACCAGCTCCCCTACCCGCTCCCCCCAGGAGTCCTTTGCTGCCTCCATCCAGAAAGATCCGGAGGTGACGTTTGACCCAAGGCGGTGGTTCGCGCGGGACGGCGAGCTGATTGTCCACAGCGGTCGGACCTACGCGTTGCACTCCAACTGGGGTGGCCAGCAAACAATCGACTGGCTGTTCGAGCTATCGGAGAGGTGGCCCAACGACGGCGTCGAGATTCGGATCCATCAGGAGGGACCGGCCTCGGACGCCGCGTGAGAAGCCGACCGCGCAGTCTCTACCAGCGTCCGCCGCCGCCGCCACCTGAGCCTCCGCGACCACCCCCGCTGTAGCCGCCGCCACCACCCGTGCGCGGCTTGTCCTGGGCCTCGTTCACCTTCAGGCTGCGCCCGTCGAGCTCTTTCCCGTCCAGAGCAGCGATGGCCGCCTTGGCGTCGGCATCCGACCCCATCGTGACGAACGCGAAGCCGCGCGGGCGGCCGGTCTCGCGGTCGCTCGGGATGGCAACCTCCTTGACGGAGCGTCCGTTCGCGGCGAACGCGGCACGGAGCGCGTCTTCGGTCGTAGTGAAGTTGAGGTTGCCGACGTAGAGCTTGCTACCCATGGGAATCGGTCGAAGGAGAGTCGAGCGCGGTTCGCGCCCAGGATGTGAAGGCGGCACGATACCCGCTGCCGGTGCCGACGCGGGGCGGGATTCCTGGAACCACCAAGAGCGGGCCGCCAAGACAGCCAGTAGTGAGGGGCAACGAGATTCAGGAACGGAGCGCGGCAAGGTCCTGCGGGTGACGGAGGGCGCGCTCGACCGCGCGGTGGTGGGCAAAGCGTACGGAAAGGCGTGGCGCATGGCGAAGAAGGCGGCGGCGCTGGCCGCGTGGGTCGCGCTCTCCAGTGAGCCTCGTGCTGCTCGCCGCCTGCGCGACCCGAGAACGCTACCGCCCCCGCGTCCCGCGTCGCCGACCGGGCTTCTCGCCGAGCTTCTCGTAGACGCTCTGCATCTTGTCGTCGATCGTCTGCTTGCGGTCCGTCCGCGTACCGAGCCGGATCGTGGTGGAGATCCGCGGGGCGCCCATCGCGTGGACAGCGCGGTGGCACTTCTCCAATGCGCCGAAGACCCGCCTCCATGTGCCCTCGACGTTGGTCCCGTAAGCGTGCAGGTGCGGGTGGAGCCCGGCGCTCCGCAGGACCTTCACGCAGGCGGCCACGTACTTCGACGTGGAGACTCCCACACCCAGCGGAGTGACGCAGATGTCGGCGATGACTTTCATGGCAACCGACAGGGTACGTCGCTTCGGAGCCTGCCCGCGAGCGCGATCCCGTGGCGGCCAGCACAGGCTTGATCCCCGTCTCGCCTGCTGGCCCAATCTCCGGCCCCTGCCCGTTCGGCCTCCAACCCAGCGCGTCCATGGCCAAGAAGAAGAAGGAACAACCCGCGCCCCGCCGCCAGCGTCGCGGCATCGACCAGAGGATCGCGGACCTGGAGGCGAAGATCGCCACCATCAAGGAGCGCGAGGCCCGCAAGAAGGTGAAGGCTGACCCCGCTCTCCGGCATGCGGCCGCAGCACTGAGGTCGATCGACAAGGCGCTGGCGGCAACGGAGGACGCCAAGATGCAGAAGGCTCTGACCGCAGCGCGCGCATCCCTGAGTACTTGGCTCGGGTTCGACGGACAGCCCCGAGCTCGGCGTTCAGCCACCGAGATCGAGGACCTAGCCGACGCCCTCCTGACCTACGTCAGGAACAACCCCAATCAGCGCGGCGAGCAGATCGCCGCGGCGCTAGGCACGGACACGACGACGATGCGCCCGACCATGAAACGCCTCATTGCCGACGGCATGGTCGCGACCGAGGGGCAGAGGAGAGGGATGACGTACGCGGCGGTGTAGGGGCGCGCGACACGAGCCGCATTCCTACACTTCGATCGAGGTAGCCCTGGCAGCCAGCCCCACATTGCAAGCCGCTCTGCCGATCAACCCTGACGGTGTCCTTCCAGGTAGCCGTTGACGATTTCATTGGACCTCGAGAATGCTGCCGCGAGCCGGCGGTTGTGTCGGTTACCGAACTCCAGCTTCCTCTCCCAGCAATAGTTCGCCAGAGATAGATCCCTACTGGCCTTTCGCAGGTTTTCATGCAGCCCCAGTTGCGGACGTGAAGAGGGTTCCGACATCGCCGGCAATTCGACGTGAGCGCCTGGTGCGAGGGCCCGCTTCGAAAATGGTCGAGGTGAGCGTGGTGGCGCGGAAAGCGGCGAGTTTGTGGGCGAATGGACGGGACCAAGCGAGCGGGTGTGTTTTGTGCGCCCAGATCTCGGTCCAGGTGATCAGCGCCATGCAGAGAGCCGCATGACGCACGACCGCGCGTTCCTTGCGAGCCTCGGTGCTGTCCAAGCCCATCTGGATCTTGGCGACCGAGAAGAGCTGTTCGATCGTCCAGCGCTGTGCAAAGAGCTCGACCACCGCGACGGCACCGAGCAGACAGTCGGTCGTCATGAGATAAGCAACCCGCTTGGGGCGCTTCGGGTCGCGCGTGATCACGACTTTCACGACTTGGTCGATCGCTGGCCAGTACGCCTCGAACTCGCGCAAGAGCAGCGTGACGGTCTTGCCGTAGATCACCACGCGCCGAGCCTTGAAGGCCGACGAGGAGCGCGCCATCCCGGCGAGCTTCCCGAGCCGCGCTCCGAACTTGGGCCTGCGGCCGCGCTTGTTCTTTGCGCGTCGAGGAATCTTGGTCGAGCGCAACGCCGCGTCGCCCCGCAAGCGACTGACCAGCTTGATGCCGAGATCTCGGGCGGGGCCGATGAGCGAGCAGTTGGCAAAGGCCCCATCGGCCAGCAGACGAATCGGGCCTGGAAACAAGGCTCGCACGAGGGTGAGCACGCCGGCCGCCATCTGGTGACGAGTCTGGAACTGCTCCGCAGAGCAACGCTCCTTGGGACGGTAGAGACCGATCCAGAAGGGAAGCGCGACGCTGGCCTTCGTGCTGACCCGAACCACGATGGCCATCACGACCCAGTTGTGGCCCCAGATGAAGCCTGCCCGCGGGCGCCGGACGTGATCGAAGTAGGAACCCGTGCCGTGGATGTTGCGGCCCCACTTCGGACACAGCGTGTCGTCCAGGACCAGGGTGAGCTCGTGGATGCCGAAGGTGCGCACGATCAACTGAAACAGCGAGCTGAACAAGAGATGCAGCCGCCACTTCCCATCGGACAGGAAGCGGTAGTACGCGGACGAGCTCCGTCTCAGATCGCCCATGGCCGCCAACCGCCGCATGGACCGTTGGCCAGCGCACAGGAGCCAGGGCACGGCCGTCGCCAGGACGAACGGCCAGGAGCGCTTCGAGAAGGCCGCCCGGGCGTTGAGCGTGATCTCCAGGAGGTCCGGCGTTACATTGACGCGCAACACGGCCCGATCTCCAACCGAGGAAGTGATCTTTGCATACCACTTCAATCGGCGAGTCGGGCCGTGCCGATTCCTGCAAAGCGCTCACGACTTCACACCGCGCCTCTCATCAAAAAACCCGCGAAAGGCCAGATCCCTAGCATCCCGTAGTTTCTCTTCCAACAGAACGAGCAGCCCGCGGTCGTGGTGGTGAGTTGCATGCTCGAGTAACTCAGCGTCACGTACGTCAAAGAACTGAATGTCTCTGGCCACATTCTCGGAGACGTCGGGATCCTCGGCTAGGGTGCGCGCCACTGACGCGTATAGAAGCGGATTGACGCTGAAGTCGAGCGTGACCGAGATTGGGATGATCCGTGCACGCGGGGTTATGGCATCGAATCCTGATTCCCTGACGAGTGTCTCGGTGGCGCTCAACTGTCTGGCGCTCTCGATGAGGATCTCGCGAGTCTGCCGGTGAAGCTCGTCCCAACTCCTTCCGGTTCTCGCGTTCAGGACCGGAGAGGCCGCCTTGAATTCGAACAGGATTGCCTTGTCGCCATAAGACACGACGTAGTCTCCGTGTCGGCGCATCTTTGCCTTGTATCCATGCCGCCGAGCGATCTCCTCGATGTCGTCTTCGGCGTATCCCAGCCCCGGGAACGCAGCGTCGAGCTGCTGTCGGAGATAGGCGTGGAATGCGATCCCATGGGCCGAGAGGAATTCGTCCCTTTCCTTCGCGCTAAAGATCGCGCGATCCATTAGGCGGTGCCTGAAGTTTAGACCTAAGAACTCCTGCAAGAGCACCTGCGAAGGGCAGCAGAAGATGTCTCCAAATCTGACAAGCGGGTGCCTCTCGAAGGGCAAGAAATTGAAGCAATCAAGATCATCAAGCGAGAACTCGTCGCGCATGTCGGCCACGAGGTTCTCGATCGACGTTCCTGCGTGTTCGATGAGACGGCGGGACTCGACAGGCGAAAAATCTAGAGACTTGGAGAAGTAATCTGCGGGAAGGCACGGCGCGGGCTCCGCGATCGTCTTCACTTGGGAGTTCATGAATCGCGCGTGAATTGCCCGCAGCACTGCGAGTAACTCGACTGGGTTCCCGGCCGTGCATCGGTTCAGGCGTTCCGCGATGCACCCGCTGGCCTCGTTCTCGAAGTAAAGCGCGAAGGTGCGGCTCAGCTCCT
>JANOGB010000452.1:0-21783 GCA_031413955.1 Planctomycetota bacterium
CCGCGACCACGTGCACCTGGAATGGCCCGCAGGGGGTGGCCTCGTCGAAGCCGCCGCCGTGGACCACGAAGGCTCGTTCGAGCCCGAGCCGGCTCGCGGCTCGGGCCAGGCGCCTGGCGAGCTCTGGGCTGGCGGCGCCGATCAATTGATGGCTCGGGCGCGCCGGGTTGACCAGCGGGCCGAGCAGGTTGAAGACCGTGCGCACGCCGAGCTCGCGGCGCAGGGCGGAGAGCGCGAGCAGCGCGGGGTGGAAGTGGGGTGCAAACAAGAACACGAAGCCGTCGCGTGCGAGGCGCGCGCCGGCCTCGAGCGGATCGGCTGGCGCAGGCAGCCCCAGTTCCGCGACCAGATCCGCGCTGCCGCAGCGCGAGGAGACCGAGCGGTTGCCGTGCTTCGCCACGGAGATCCCGAGGCTGGCGACCAGCAGTGCGGCGGCGGTCGAGAGGTTGAAGCTGTGCGTGCCGTCGCCGCCGGTGCCCGCGGTGTCGACGCACGGCAGAGCGGACGAGCGCGGCACGGTCCGAGCTCGAGCCAGGAGACCGCGCGCGAAGCCGGCCAGCTCCTCCGGCGTCTCGCCCTTGGCGCGCAGCGCGGCCAGGAAAGCCGCCTGCAGCGAGCGCGGAGTCGATTCCTCCATCAACTCGGCCAGCGCCTGCTCGGCTTCCAGCGCATCCAGGTCGCGGCCGTCGAGCAGACGCTCGAGCGGCGCGCGCAGCGTGAGGCGGGGTTCGGCGGAGAGCGTCATCGCGCGGCTCCTCTCGCGCGCGTGGCCGCCGGCGTGAGCGCGAGGAAGTTGGCCAGGATGCGGCCACCGCGCGGGGTCAGGATGCTCTCGGGATGGAACTGCACGCCTTCGACGGGCAGGGTGCGATGGCGCAGGCCCATGATCTCGCCCTCGGCGGTCCAGGCGCTGATCACGAGCTCGCTCGCGAGCCCCTCCTCGCCCACGCACAAGGAATGGTAGCGCCCGGCCTCGAACGGGTTCGGGAGACCCCGGAAGACTCCCCGGCCGTCGTGATAGATGCGCGAGTGCTTCCCGTGCACCGGCCGCGCCGCGCGCGCGATGCGGCCGCCGAAACGCGCGCCGATGGCCTGGTGCCCGAGGCACACGCCCAGGATCGGCACGCGCTCGAGGAACAGCTCGAGCAGGGCTGGCATGCGGCCCGCGCGCGCGGGCGTGCCCGGACCGGGCGAGAGCACCACATGCGTCGTCTCGAGAACCAGCGCTTCCTCCGGCGTGATCTCGTCGTTGCGCGCCACGCGCACGTCGGCTCCGAGCGCGCGCAGACCCTGCACCAGGTTGAAGGTGAAGGAGTCGTAGTTGTCGATCAGCAGGATACGCGCGCTCACGAGAGTCCCTCCGTGGCGAGCACCAGCGCGCGCCGTAGCACCTCGCTCTTGGCCAGGATCTCGTCGTACTCGGCCTCCGGCGAGCTGTCGGCCACGATGCCCGCGCCCGCCTGGAAGCGGTACTCGCCTCCGCCGAGGAAGAAGGTGCGGATCGCGAGCGCCTGGTCCAGCGCGCCGCCGCGGCCGAAGTAGCCGACCGTGCCGCCGTACAGACCGCGCGGCTCGGGCTCGAGCTCGTCGATCAGCTCCATCGCGCGCAGCTTGGGCGCGCCTACCACGGTGCCGGCCGGAAAACAGGCGCCAAGGCAATCGAAGGCGTCGGCGCCGCCCTCGAGCTCGCCCGAGACACCGCTGACGAGGTGCATCACGTGGCTGTAGCGCTCGACCGAGCGGTAGGGCTCGACCACGATCGTGCCGGGCCGCGCGACACGGCCGAGGTCGTTGCGCGCCAGGTCGACCAGCATGACGTGCTCGGCGGCCTCCTTGGCGTCGGCCAGGAGTTCTTGCTCGAGCGCGAGATCCCCGGCGGAGTCGGCGCCGCGCGGGCGCGTGCCCGCGATCGGCTGCAGCGTGACCCGGCCGTGCTGCAGCCGCACCAGCGCCTCGGGCGAGGCGCCGACCACGGCCAGACCCTCGAACTCGAACAGGCTCATGTAGGGCGAGGGATTCAGGAGCCGCAGCGCGCGGTACAGGCGCAGCGGCTCGAGGTCCGTGCGGCCGCGGAAGGCAGTCGAGAGCACGAGCTGGTAGACCTCGCCGTCGAGGATCGCCTCGCGCACGCGCGCCGCCCGCTGGACGAACGCGTCGCGGTCGAGATCCGCGCGCGGGGCGCTGGCCTGACCAGCGCTGCGCGCGGCCGGCAGGGGACCGGCGAGCAGCCGCTGCACTTCGCGACGCAGCACCGAGCGCTCGGCCTCCGCCTCCGCCGTGAGCAGGGCCGCGCAGCGTCGCTGGTGGTCGAACACGAGCAGCGCGCGCGGCGCGAGCAGGCGCAGCTCGGGCTCCGTTCCGGGGCGGGCGGGCGGCAGGTGTTCGAAGCGGCGCGCGAGCTCGTAGCCGAGCACGCCCACCAGTCCGCCCGTGAAGGGCAGAGCGAGGTCGCCCCCGGCGTGGAGCTCGGGAGCCTCGGCCAGCGCCGAGCGCAGGCGAGTGAGCAGCTCCGCGCGGTTCGTCGGGCGCGCGAGGAGCGTGCCGTTCCGTGCGAGCCCGCCGCCGTCGAGCACGTACTCGTCCATGGCGCCGAAGCCGAGGAACGAGTAACGCGCGGCGCGCTCGGGCCCGGCCGCGCTCTCCAGCAGGAAGCGCGGGCGGAGCGGGGCGAGTTTCAGGTAGGCCGAGACCGGCGTGTCCAGGTCGGCGGCGAGATCGAAGGGTGCCTGCATGGTCGTGGGTGGAGCGACCGGGGCGGGCACGAAAAAACCCACCTCCGGGGGAGCCCCGAGAAGGTGGGTTTTTCTTTGGAGAAGCTGCGCGAACCTAGTGCGCGGCGCCCACCTCCTCGAGGCGGCGCCAACGCCACAGCGCCGTCGTGCGCGGGGCGGTCGGGTTCGGGATGGTCTTCATGTCTGCTCTCGGACGCTACTCGGGAACGGGGATCCTGGCAAGGCGCTCAGGCCTTTTCGGGCTGCAGGCCGTCCTCGCCTTCGGCCTCGTCCTTGCGTTGGCGCTCGAGGCGCTTGCGCTCTTCCTCGCGCCGTGCGCGGGCCTGGGCGCCGCCGTCGGTCTTCTTCTTCTGGTTGCGCGTTTCCAGCCACAGGAAGATCGGGTTGGCGATGTAGACCGTCGAGTAGACCCCCGAGAGCGTGCCGAAGAGCATGGCGTAGGAGATGCTCTCGAGCACGTTCCCGGTGCCGATGTTCCACACGTACTGTACGGCGATCGCCAGGAACACGGTCAAGGAGGTCATGATCGTGCGCGACAGCGTCTCGTTGATCGACTTGTTGAGCACCTCGCGCAGCGGCTTGTCGCTCTTCGGCAGGTTCTCGCGCACGCGGTCGAAGATGACGATCGTGTCGTTGACCGAGTACCCGATGATCGTCAGGAACACGGCGATCATGGCCAGGTTGATCTCGCCGTTGATGATGCCCAGGTGGTTGCCGAGCGCCAGGGCGGCCAGCGTGACGAGCACGTCGTGCACCAGCGCCACCATGGCGGCGATGCCGTAGCTGTACTCGGCGAAGCGCACGCGGATGTAGATCACGGTGACGAACAGGCTCACCGCCAGGGCCAGCAAGGCCTTGTCGCGCAGCTCGCTCACGACCTGTGGGCCGACCTGGCTGGAGCTCGGGATCGGGCGCGTGAACTCGAAGGAGGAGCCCGACGCCGGCTTGCGGAAGGCCTGTTCGATGGCGCTCCGCAGCTCGTCCTCGGAACGTCCCAGGGAAGTCGACCCGCTGATCTGGAAGGAACCCACGCGGTCGCCGATGGCGACGCTGGCGTCCTTCAGCCCGGCGGCTTCGAGGCAGACCTTCGCCTCGGCCTCGCTCGGCTGGGTCTCGAAGTAGAGCTGTCCCTCCACGCGTGCCTGATCCGCTCCGGGGCGCAGGGTGAGCTGGATGGGCTCGGCCAGCAGGAGGTCCTTCAGCGCCTCCTGGATCACCGGGCGCAGCTCCTCTCCGCGGCCCACGGCCGTTTCGGCCCCGACGGTCTTGAACTGCACCCGGAACTGCGTGTAGCCGCCGTCCTTGGACGAGTTCAAGATCGGCTTGACCTCGGCCGACTCGCCGATGCCGGGTATCGCCGCCACGCGCGCGCGTAGCGTGTCGATCGGCTCCGGCTTGGCGGTCTCGAGCTGGGCCTCGACCCCGCCGGTGAAGTCGATGCCGAGCTTCTCCTGGTCGGGCAGCGCGGCAAAGCCCACCAGCCCGCCCACGCACACGAGCACGGAGCACACCACGGCGATCCGGGTCTTGCCCAGGAAGTCGAAGTTGGCGTCCGCCATCCAGCGGCCCATCTGGAACTTCTGCGCGTTCCTGGCCAGGGCCCAGTGCACGAACACGCGCGTCGTGACGAGGGCCGCGAAGACAGACGTGAGGATCCCGATCATCAGCGTGACCGCGAAGCCGCGCACGGGGCCCGTGCCGAGCTTGTACAGGATCAGGGCCGTCAGGAAGGTCGTGACGTTGGCGTCGATGATCGCCGACAACGCCATGTCGAAACCGGCCTTGGCGGCCTGCTTCGGGTTGCGGCCCTTCTCCGATTCCTCTCGCAGGCGGTCAAAAATGAGGATGTTCGCGTCCACGGCCATGCCGACCGTGAGCACGATGCCGGCGATGCCGGGCAGGGTGAGGGTCGCCTGCAGGAAGGCCAGGCCGCCCATGAACATGATCAGGTTCGTGAGCAGCGCCAGGGCCGAGAAGACCCCCAGGCGCCGGTAGTACACGATCATGAAGGCCACCACGATCGCGAGCGCGAGGAGGCTCGAGTACAGACCGCGCTTCACGTAGTCGTCGCCCAGGGTCGCGCCCACGCGCTCGTCGTGCTCCAGCGTCGGCTTGAGCTTGAGCGAGCCCGAGCGCAGCACCGTGACCAGGTCCTTGACCTCCTGGTCCTTGAAGCGGCCCTCGATGCGACCGCCGCCCACGAGCTTCGAGTTCAACGTCGGGGCCGAGCGCACCTCCTCGTTGAGGATGATGGCCATGCTCCGGTTGAGGTTGTCGCCCGTGAAGTCGGCGAAGTCGTCGATGCGCTCGGGCCGGATCTCGAAGCCCACGGCGGGATAGCCGAAGTCGTCGGACGCGTAGTAGATGCGCTGCAGGTCCTCGCCGCGGAAGTTCAGGGTCGGCGTCTTCGGTACCAGCACGGCCCTGGGCTGGCCGAAGATCGGATCGCCCTTCTCGTCCGCGAAGCGCGTCGGATACCAGCGGATGGAGGGATCGGGCCCACCCTGGTCGGGCGGTACCTGGTTGAAGGCCACCACAGGCACGCCTGCATTGGCCGCTTGCCAGGTCTCGAGCTTGGTGCGCTCCTTGTTCAGGTCCGTGCTCGCGCCAGAAAAGTCCTGGTCCTCGGCCACCAGCACGAAGGCCAGCTCGCCCAGGTTCTCGATTGCCGCGCGGATCGCGTCGGAGTTCACCAGGCGCAGGCTGGCGCCGGCGGCATGCGCCTCCTGGGCGCCGTTCTGGTGGCGCTTCAGGTCGTAGAGCGTGTTCCCGTCGCGCCGCTCGTAGCGGATCTGCTCGCGCCCGACCTGGATCACGCCCGAGCTCGAGAATCCAGTTCCGTCGGCCAGGACCAGCGAGTCCACGGAGAGCGTGTCGATGTCCTGCCCCAGCGAGGTCACCACCTGGCTCGTGCTCTCGACCGCGCCCCCGGGCAGCTCGATGACGATGCGATCGGATCCCTCCGTCCGGATCGTGATGTCCTTCGTGCCGGTGGGATCGACGCGGTTGCGCAGGATCTCCTTGGCCTGGGCCAGGATCTCGTCGGGATCCTCGTTCGCGCTGATCTCGCCCCGGGCACGCGCGGCCGCGAAGTCGAAGCGATAGACGATGCGCGTCCCACCCTGCAGGTCGAGGCCCAGCCGGAACGGCTGATCCGGGTAGAGCATCAGCCCGAACGAGACGAGCAGGAGCAGGACGATCAGAGCGACCTTGCGGCCGACGTTCTCGAGCATGACGGTTCAGGCGGCCGGATGGGAACGACTGCGCCGGTCCAGCCGGAGGTCGACGCAGCGAGCGATCGTCAAGAGAGGACCGGCCGGGGCCCGGCGCGGAGTGTATTCACGGACCTCAGACCTGTACGGGCTGGGATTCGGCCTTGCTGGAGGGGGCCACGCCGAGCTCGGGCTGGCCCGCGCCGCCCGCACCTTCGACGGCCTCGTCCGCTTCCGGAGTGCTCTCGTCCAGGCGCCGGGCGCGTTCGCCCAGGAGCTCGCCCACGCGCGTCTGCTTGCCGACGCGCTGGCGCAGGAAGTAGAGCTTGGCGCGGCGCACGTTGCCGCGGCGCACGACCTCGACTTCCTTCACGCGCGGCGAATGCAACGGGAACACGCGCTCGACGCCCTCGCCCTGCACGAGGCGGCGCACGATCATGTTGCGCGCGATGCCGCGCCCGCGGATCGCGATCACCGTTCCTCCGAAGGGCTGCACGCGTTCCTTGTCGCCCTCGCGAATGAGGTAATGGACGCGCACGCTGTCGCCCACGCGCACCGCGGGAGGGTGCTTCTTCCCGTTCTCTTTGCCGAGCTGTTCGATCAGGTTCATGGGGGTGGCAGCAGGTTTCTCTACGTTTGCTTGGTGGGGACGGGGACGGCGGTGTGCGGGACGAGGTCGGGGCGGCGGGCGCGCGTTCGGCGGGTGGCTTCCGTGGCGCGCCAGCGCTGGATGGCGGCGTGATCCCCGCCCTTGAGCACGTCGGGCACGCTGCGACCGCGCCAGACGGGCGGCCGGGTGTAGTGGGGGTGGTCCAGCTCGCCGTGCTCGAAGGACTCGCGCAGCGCCGATTCCTCGTGCCCGAGCGCGCCGGGGATCAGGCGCACGATGGCCTCGATGACGCACAGGGCCGGCAGCTCTCCGCCTGAGAGCACGAAGTCGCCGAGCGAGATCTCGTCCCACGCGAACGCTTCGCGCAGGCGCTCGTCGAAACCCTCGTAGCGCCCGCACAGGAGCAGCAGGCGCTCTTCCTGGACCAGGGTGCGGGCGGTGGACTGCTGGAAGGTGCCTCCATCGGGCGTGAGCAGGACCTTCCGGAACGGGCCATGCTCCTGTTCCAGCCATTCGATGCAGTCCGAGACCGGCTCGGGCTTCAGGACCATGCCCGGACCACCCCCGTAGGGACGGTCGTCTACGGTGCGGTGGCGATCGCGCGTGAAGTCGCGGAAGTCGACCGTCTGGATCCGGACCTTGCCCTTCTTTTGGGCCAGCCCGAGGATGCTGGCTCGCAGGTAAGGCTCGAGCGCCTCGGGGAAGAGGGTGAGGAGGACGATCTGCACGGTGTGGGCATCCGCAGAGTTCGGGGCATCCGCAGAAAAAGGGAGAGGAGTCTATTCGTGCGCGGCCCGCCGGGCAAGGTCCGCGCTGCGGAGCGCGGTCCGGGGCGGAAGTGCCGTCTCGGCCCGGGCAGGGGCCGAGGGCGGGTCCATAACTCATTGATTCGCAGCCCCTTAGTGCCACCATGGCCGCGTGTTCAGCGGTCTCGTCGAAGGGCGCGCAGAGGTGCTGGCGCTCACACCCGTGCGCTCGGGAGCCCGGCTCGAGCTCGCGGCCCCGACGCTCGAGGGCAGCTCGGCGCGCTGGCGCCCCGTGCGCGGGGAGAGCATCGCGGTGAGCGGCTGCTGTCTGACGGTCAGCCGCCTCGGGCGCGGCGGGCGCACGGGCTACGACCTTTCGCGCGAGACCCTGGCGAAGACCTGGCTCGCGCGCCTCGCGCCCGGACGGTACGTCAACGTCGAGCGCGCCATGCGCCTGGCCGATCGCCTCGGTGGGCACTTCGTCTCCGGGCACGTCGACGCGCTCGGGCGAGTGGTGCGCAGCGAGGACAGCGCGGACGGTGGCGCACTCCTCACCTTCCAGGTCCCGCAGGCGTTCGAGCGCTGGCTGCTCGCCAAGGGCAGCGTGACCGTCGATGGCGTCAGTCTGACGATCGTCGCCCCGCGCGCGCGGCGTTTTCGGGTGGCGCTGATCCCCGAGACCCTGCGCAGGACCACGCTCGGCCTGGCGCGCGCGGGCGATTCCGTGCACCTCGAAGCCGACCTGTGCGGGAAGTGGATCGAGCGGTTGCTCGCTTCCTCGCCCGTGCGCCTCAGAAGGCCCCGAAGAGCACGCTCGTGAAGGCCGTGATCGGAGCCGCCTCGCGGTAGTCCTCCAGGCTGCGCGTGAGCACGCCGACCGTCTTGCGGAAGTCCTGGTACAGCGTGTCCTCGGTCAGGAGCTTTCCGATCGTGCCCTGGCCGTCCTTGACCTGCGCGACCACTGTGTCGATGTTGGTGCTGGCGCGACTCAGGCTGGAGACGAGCGTGCGCAACTCCTCGCGCGTGGTCGGATCGCTCAGCAGGAGCTGCAGCGCGCCCTCGCTCTCGTTCAGCTTGGCGACGAAGCTCCCGAACGATTCGATGGCCCCGCTCAGCCGCTCCTTCAGCGTCGCATCGTAGATCAGCGCGCCCAGGATGCCCTGCTGGCCCTTCAGGTCGGTGGTGAGCTGCCTCAGGTTGTCGAGCGTGTCGCTGAACTTCTGCTTCGAGCCCTCGTCGTACAGCAGCGAACCCAGCAGGCCCTGCCCGCTCTTCAGCTGCTCCGTCACGTCCCGCGCGTTGGCGACGAACTCCTTGGCCGAGGCCACGACGTCCTTGGCGTCGCTGCCCAGCCCTTCGTCCTGGATCAGCTGTCCCAGCAGGCCCTTGCCGGCGCGCAGGTCGTCGGTGATCGCGTCGAGATTGGTGAGGAAGCCGGAGATTTCCTCGCGGTTCTCGTTCAGGAGCTTGCCGATGTCGCCCAGGCTCGCAATCGGGTTCTTGTAGACCTCGCCGAAGAACGCGCCGTCGTCGAGCGGTTGCAGCACCGGGCCGCCGAAGATCCCGGGATCGATGAACACGTTGCGGCCGCCCAGCAGGGAGGTCTCGCGGATGCTGATGGTGGCGTCCTCCAGCAGCTCGACCTTGCTCTCCAGGCTGAGCACGGTGCGGATGCGCTTGCGAGTCTCGGCCGTGATGTTCGGGGTCACCTCCTTGACGCGTCCGATGCGCGCGCCCAGGAGCTGCACCGGATCGCCCTCGCGCAGGTTGTTGGCCTCGGGGAAGTAGACCGTCATCAAGATGGGCTTCGAGAACAGGTGGATGTCTGTCAGGAAGAGCGTGTAGAAGGCGAGGATGAAGAGCGCGACGACGAAGAAGATGCCGAGCAGGATCTGGCGCTGGGTGTTCACACGCTGGGTGTTCATGGGTCGGGGCTACTCTCAGTCGTACGGTTTGGCCAGGAAGCGCTGCACGCGCTCGTTGTCGAGCTTCAGGAACTCTTCGGGCGTTCCCTCGGCGAACACGCGTCCCTGGTCGATCAGCACCACCCGGTCGGCCGCGAACAGGACGCAGGAGACCAGGTGCGTGACCACGATCGATGTGATCGAGAGGCGCTCGGCGAGGTCGCGGATGAGGTGGTTGACCGACATCGAGATCTCGGGGTCGAGCCCCGTGTTGGGCTCGTCGTAGAAGACGATCTCGGGCTCGGTGACCAGGGCGCGCGCGAGGCCGACGCGCTTCTTCATCCCGCCGGACAGCTCGGGCGGCATCAGGTCCCAGGTGTTGACCATCTGCACCAGCCCCAGCTTGTGCTCGACGCGCTCGCGGATCTCGGACTCGGCCAGGGCCGTGTTCTCGCGCAGCGGCAGGGCCACGTTCTCGCCCACGCTGAGCCAGTTGAGCAGCGCGCCGTCCTGGAAGAGATACCCCATGCGCCGGCGCAGCCCGATCAGGTCCTCGGGCTCGATCGTGGCCATGTCGTGACCCTCGACCAGCACGCGCCCGCTGTCGGGGTGCAGCAGGCCGACCGCGTGACGCAGGGTGACCGACTTGCCGATGCCGGAGGGGCCCATGATGGCCAGCGTCTCGCCGCGCCTGACGGTGAGGTCCAGGTCCTGCAGCACGACCTTCGAGCCGAAGCGCTTGCAGACGCGCTCGTAGCGGATGACGACGTCGCCCCCCGCGCTCATTCCTGTCCGCTCACTATTGCCTGCTCTACTGTTGATAGAAGAACCAGGTGATGAAGTAGTTCATGATGATCACGAAGATGATCGAGTCGCGCACCGCGGAGCGCGTGGCGTTGCCCACGCCCAGCGCACCGCCTTCGGCCAGGATCCCGGCCGAGCAGGAGATCACCGAGATCAGGATCCCGAACACGAACGACTTGAACAGGCCGGCATACACGTCCTTGGGCAGGCCGATGAGGTGCGAGGGATCCTGCAGCGACTCGATGGCCGTGTCGTAGTAGAGCTGCAGGCCGACGCCGAGCTGCGAGCGCGCCACGAAGCCGCCGCCCACGATGCCCACCGCGTCGCACAGGATCGTGAGCGTGGGGCACAGGATGGCCAGCGCTACCACGCGCGGCATGACGAGGAAGCTGATGCGGTCGATCGACAGCACCTCCAGCGCCGCCAGCTCCTCGCTGACCGCCATCGTGCCGATCTCGGCGGCCAGCGCGCTGCCCACCGCCGCAGCCAGGACCGTGGCCGTGATGAAGGGCCCCATCTCGCGCGCCATGGAGAGCGCCACCAGCGTCCCGATCTGGTCCTGCTGGCCGATGCGCGCGAGCTCGAGGCCGGTCTGCAGCGAGACCACCATGCCGATCGAGAATCCGACCAGCAGCACGACGTGCACGACCTTGATCCCGCCCACATACAGCTGATCGTTGATCAGGCCGCGGCGCTTCCACACGAACCGCAGGCGCGTGATCACCTGCAGCAAGAGCTCCACGCGGTAGCCTGCGGCGTCGAAGCGGCGCCGGATCGCGTCTTGGAGTCCCGTCAGGAGCTGAGCGAGGTCCATCAGAAGTACGTGCGGCTCTCGGCCACGGCGGCGCGGTGTTCGGGGCGCGGCCAGCCCGGGCCGGGGAAAGCCGGACGAAGCATGTCGAATCCGTGCTCGGCGGTCACGCGCCAGCGCACGAGGCCGAACAGGAGCGAGGTCTCGCGCACGGCCTGGCCCTCTGCTTCGTAACGCCGGCTGGCCCACAGCCCGGCGAGCGAGCGGCGATCCTCGCCACGGCCACGCTCGCGGCGGTACAGGCCGAGCAGCGCCCGCTCGCGGCGGAATGCGGGCTCCTCTTCCCATTCGTACAGGCGGAAGAAGCTCGTCAGGTGACGCGGCACGAGATCGTTGCGGAAGAAGGGGTCGAGCTCGAGCAGGGTCCCCGCGCGCCAGTCGCCCTGTTCCTCGTGCCGGAAGAGCGGCCACAGCTTGCGAAAGGACGAAGCCTCACCCGTGACCTTGTCGTGCCGGTCCCAGCTCTGCCAGACGGGGATCGCGACCACCGCGTCGCGCTCGGCCTCGCTCGAGTCCTCGTGCCGCAGGTGCACGATCGGCCACAGGAAATTGGTGATCTCGAGCCCGGTCGTCTGCATGTGCGAGTAGAAGGGCCAGAAGCGGGTGCGCTCGGTTTCCTCGGGACCGCGCTGCAAGCGGAAGAGGTAGAAGAGCCCATCCACGGCCCAGAAGTCGCTGCGCGTGTCGTATGCGAAGCCGAACAGCGGCCACAGCCAGGACCAGGAATGGTAGGTGCCGCGCTGCTTGTGCCCCAGGAAGGGCCAGAACCACCAGACCTTCTCCGGCTCCTCGCCCTCGCCGCCCAGGAAGTTCCGCTGCCAGTGGAAGAGCGGCCACAGGAAGTAGGTGCGGTCGTAGCGGCCCTCCCGGCGCGCTCGCCCGACGAGCGGGAGTACGTGCCAGCTGGATTCGCCGGCGCCCTTGGTCCAGCCGACGAATGGCCAGAGCACGTGCTGTGAGATGCGCCCCGCGCGATCGGCGCGTACGTACAGCGGCCACAGTGCGAAGGTGGTCGAGTCGAAGGTCAGGAGGTCCTGCCACTCTCCGAAGAACGGGAACCAGCCCCAGGTGGCCTGGTCGTCGATGCGCTGCCTCATCAGGCCCGAGATCGTCAGCAGCAGCCCGCGTTCCTGGCCCTCGCTCGAGGTCCTGCTCCAGCCGAGATAGAGCGGGACGAGATAGGAGGTCAGCTCGTCGCCCTGCTTGCGCGTCCGTCCCAATAGCAGCGGGTGCTCGGCCGTGTAGTCGCCGTTGCGGCGGCGCTCGATCCCGTAGAGCGGGGCCAGCGTGCACCACTCGAGGAATCCGCCCTCGTCGCGACGGTGCTGGCGATACAGCCCGCCCGCAGCCTCCACCAGGGTGCCGCCATCGGCCGTGGCGATGCGCGTGTAGAGCGGCGCGAGGTGCAGGTCGCTCCCCGGCGTGGCGCAAGCGGTGAGCCCGAGCGCGAAGAGCGCCCGAGCGCCCGCGAAGCACTGGAGCCGCTGCGGCATCGTTCATGGCATAGAGAAGCACGGGTGCAGACTCAAGCGCGGCACGGCTTGTTCGATCCTCGGGGCGTTGGTACGGTCCCTCGGCCCGACCGGGCTCACCGTGACCGTCGTACTCTCCGGCATCCAGTCCTCCGGTCGCCTGCACTTCGGCAACTACTTCGGAGCGATCCGCCAGCACATAGCGCTGCAGGCCGAGCCCGGCGAGCACCTCTATTTCATCGCCGACTACCATGCCCTGACCTCGGCTCGCGATCCGGTCGAGCTGCGCGAGAACGTGCGCGAGGTGGCGCTGACCTACCTGGCCCTGGGGCTCGACCCGGAGCGTGCGACGCTCTTCCGGCAGAGCGACGTACCCGAGGTGTGCGAGCTCGCCTGGCTGCTCGCGTGCGTGACGCCCATGGGCCTGCTCGAGCGTGCCCATTCCTACAAGGACAAGGTCGCCAAGGGCCTGAAACCCAGCGTGGGGCTGTTCACGTATCCCGTGCTGATGGCGGCCGACATCCTCGCCTATGGCTCGACCGACGTGCCGGTCGGGAAGGACCAGCAGCAGCACGTCGAGATGACCCAAGACATGGCCCAGTCCTTCAATCATCTTTTCGGACCGTGCCTGGTCGTGCCGGCCCCGCGCGTCCCGAGCGACGAGCGCCTGGCCAAGGTGCCCGGAATCGACGGCGAGAAGATGAGCAAGAGCTACGGCAACTCGATCTGGCTCTTCGAGGAGGGGAAGGCCCTGAAGCACGCGGTCAATCGCATCGTGACCGACAGCCGGCCGCCGGAGGAACCCAAGGATCCGGGGGGCGTCCTGTTGCTGCGCTTCCTCGAGCTCTTCCTGCCGGCGGTCGAATTCAGCCAGTGGACCGAGCGCGTACGCGCCGGGGGTGCGGGTGCTCCGGGGTACGGGCACTTGAAGGCACGCCTGATCGAGGCCATCGACGCTGCCTTCGGCCCGGCGCGCGCCCGTCGCAAGGCTCTGGTCGAGACCTCGCAGGAGGTCGACGACCTCCTCGCCGCCGGTGGCCGGCGCGCGCGCGAACGCGCACGCGCGACGGTCGATCGTTGCTACCGTGCCTGCGGCCTGCGTTGAGATCCCCATGCCTCTCCGAACACTTCTCCTCCTGCTCCTCTCCTTCTCTGCCGCGCTCGCCTGCCAGGCTCCGAAAGAACCCGAGTCCGCCCTGGTCCTCGAGCCCGTTGCCTTGCCGTCGCGCGCCTGGACGGACGCCTTCCTGCGCGCAGCAGTGCTCGTGGCCGACGAGATCGTCATCGAGGGGCCCCGCGACCTGATCGATCATGTGGTCCTGCAGCAGGACCAGGAGACCACTGCCTACACGACCAAGACCATTCCGGAGGGACTCTGGCAGGAACTCGTCGTACGGCCGGAGATGGGCGTGGAAGTGCGCGCCCAGCTCGACGGCTGGTCGCTGGCGGCGTTCCGGCGGATCACGGTGCTGTCGCGCCCGGGGAAGGTGCCGGTGACGGTGCGGGCGCTCGGCAAGGCCTTCTGGGCGGAAGTGGACGGCAGCGGCGAACGCCGTCAGGAGAACCTCGTCTTCCAGGGCTTCCACGGGAATTGACGTGAGACCCCGGGTCGGAGCGTGGGCCCTGTCCGCCCTGATGCTCACCGTTGCCTGCAGAGCTCCGCTCTCCTTCATCGCCGATCCGGGCCCCTATGACCGCGTACCCCTGGCCTGGTTCGAGGAGCTCGCGGCGGCGCGGCTCTCCTTCGAGCGCGGCGACCCGCACGCCGCCTACGCCCTGCTGGCGCCGCGCTGCCTGGAAGAGATGCGCGTCGTACCCGTGCGCGTGTTTTTGCAGGACGTCGAACTCGTCTTGCTCGAAGGCGAGGGGCGTGTGGGCAACCTCGTCGCGAGCTCGAGCGCCGAGGCCAGGGACGTCTTGGCGCGCTTCTACGAATCCCAGGCCGAGGGCCAGCCTCTCGCCGAGGGCTACGTGCTGGCCGCGCGCCTTGCCGCCAGCGGCGAGGCGGCCCTGGCCCTGCTCGACGAGGCCGACACCATCGATCCGCGCTGCGTCTGGGTGCACTACGGCCGCGCCTGGTGGTACTTCGGGTTGCGGCGCTTCAAGGAGGCGCGTGAATCGCTGCGCGCGGCGCTGCGCCTGGACGGCGGACACCTCCCGTGCTTGCGCCTCTCGGCCACGATCCTGGCCGGAGCGGGCGAGAGCGAGGACGCGGCCACGGTGCTCGAGGTGTGGCTCGAGCGCACGGCCGACAACCCACTCTTCGCCGCCGCCGACCGGGCCGATGCCTTGCTCGACTTGGCGGCGCTCGAGGTCATGCTCGACGAGCCCAAGGCGGCCCTCGAGCGACTCGAGGAGCTGGATCCGCGCGCCGTGCGCGACCCCGCGCGCGCCGAGGAGGTGCGCGCGGCCGCCCACGAGGCACGTGGCGAGCTGACCCGCGCGCTGGAAGCCGTGAGCCGCGCGAGAGCGCTGCGACCGAGCACGCTGTTGCCGCTGGTGCAGCAGGCCCTCCTGCTGCAGAGCGCCGGCGATGTGGAAGGGGAGCGCAAGACCTGGCTCGAGCTCCTGGAGCTCGCAGAGGCCGACGCCGCGCCGCAGAGCGGGGACCCGGCTGCCATCGATTTCGAGGCCGCTCTGTTCAGCTTGCAAGCCCACACGCGCCTCGCGCGCCTCGACCTCTTGGCGGCACAACAGCCTTGACCGGCCCGTGAGAGTCGTTTCGTGAAGGCGGTCGTGCAGCGTGTCGCGCGCGCCGAGGTGCGCGTGGCCGGGGCGGTCGTCGCGCGCATCGAACGCGGCCTCCTCGTCCTGCTCGGGGTCCTGCGCGGGGACGACGAGGCCTGTGCCGAGCGCTTCGGCCAGCGCCTCGCCCACTGGCGCTGCTTCCCCGACGAAGAGGGGCGCATGAACCGCTCGCTCCTCCACTGCGGCGGGGCGGCCCTGGTTGTGAGTCAGGTCACGCTGGCGGCGGACGGCAAGAAGGGGCGCCGGCCGTCGCTCGACCAGGCCGCGGAACCGGCCGAGGCCCGCGCCTTGTACGAGCGCTTCGCGGGCGCCCTCGCAGCCCTGGGCGTGCCTTGCTGTACCGGCGTCTTCGGCGCCGACATGCAGGTCGAGCTGGTCAATGACGGCCCGGTCACCTTCGCCCTCGAAGAGCACCCCTGAGCCGGCCGGGGGGCTGTGCGGCCGCCCGACCCCCCCTCGTCACAAGTTCTTGCTTGACATGGAGATATTGCCGCTATCATGGCCGCGCAAGAGCCGCCACGGGTCACAGCCAGGGTCCCTTCGAGCGCGCTCCTCCTCCCGCGCGCCAAGGGGCGCGTCGTTCACTCCAGAAGGTCGTACGCGAGGATCCGCGCCCATGGGTAGCGACGGTATCCACACCACCACCAAGAAAGAGCTGGTCAGCCGCATCGCCGACCAGACCGGCCAGACCAAGGTCGTGGTGAAGCAGGTCTTGCAGGCTTTCCTGGACGAGATCGTCGAGGAGCTATCGCAGGGCAACCGGCTCGAGTTCCGCGAGTTCGGCGTGTTCGAGGTCAAGGAACGCCGTGCGCGCCGGGCCCAGAACCCGCGCACGCTCGAGAAGGTCGACGTGCCCGCCAAGCGCATCGTCAAGTTCAAGGTCGGGCGGGAGATGCGCGCCAAGGTGTGCGACGAGCCGCGCGCGGTGAAACGCGTCGCGACGGCCAAGCCTCCGGTCCAGTCGGCACGCCCCGAGCCCGCTCCGTCGCCGCGGCAGCCGTCCCGACCGACGAACAACTCGCCGTTCTGAGTGCGCGTATCGCGCCCTCGGAACGCTCCTCTCCGCCTCTCGCCCGGGTCTCGTGCCGCTACCGCGCCGCCAGCTTGGCCGGCGCGGCCGAGCGCTCGAGCGCCTGCTGCACGTCGGCCAGGAGGTCGTCGACGTGCTCGACGCCGACCGAGAGGCGCACGAGCCCGTCGGAGAGCCCGGCCTTGTGGCGTTCCTCGGCCGGGATGCTGGCGTGGGTCATGCTCGCGGGCACCTCGACCAGCGATTCGACGCCCCCCAGGGATTCGGCCAGCGTGAAGAGCTCGGTCGCGGTCGCGAAGGCGTTGGCGGCCGGAGTGCCGCCGTGGAGCTCGAAGGAGACCATGCCCCCGAAGCCTCGCATCTGGCGCGCGGCGAGCTCGTGCTGCGCATGGCTCGCGAGGCCGGGATAGAAGACGCGCTCCACCAGCGGGTGTCTGGTCAACGCCTCGGCGATGTGCTGCGCGTTCGCGCAGTGGCGCTCCATGCGTAGCGAGAGCGTCTTGACGCCGCGCAGGACCAGGAACGCGTCCATCGGCCCGAGCTGGCCCCCGACCGCGTTCTGGTAGAAGGCGAGGTCCTTGCGCAGCTCCTCGTCGTCGAGGATCAGCGCGCCCGCGACCACGTCCGAATGGCCGCCGATGTACTTCGTGAGCGAATGCAGCACGACGTCCGCGCCGAGCTCGAGGGGGCGCTGCAGGTAGGGGGTCGCGAAGGTGTTGTCGACCACCGTCAGCACGCCGCGTTTCTTCGCCAGCGCCGAGAGCTGCGCGAGGTCGCAGATCGAGAGCAGCGGATTGGTCGGGGATTCCAGGAAGAGGTAGCGCGTGCTGGCGCGCAGGGCGCGCTCGACCGCCGAGGCGTCGGTGGCGTCGACGAAGGTGAAGTCGATGCCGTAGTGTCGGAAGACGCGCTGGAAGAGGCGGTAGGTCCCGCCGTACAGGTCGTTCATCGCCACGACGTGGTCGCCGGGGCGCAGGCGCGCGCACAGGGCGTTGGTCGCGGCCAGGCCCGAGCCGAAGCACAGTCCAAAGCGCCCGCCCTCGAGCGCCGCCAGATTGTCCTGCAGCGCGGTGCGGGTGGGGTTCGAGGTGCGCGAGTATTCGTACCCGCCGCGCGGCTGGGCGGGCGCGTCCTGCTCGAAGGTGCTCGAGAAATACACCGGCGTCATGACCGCGCCATTGTTCGGGTCGGACTGCTGTCCGGCGTGGATCGCGAGCGTCTCGAAGCGCAGGCGCTTCTTGTCGCCCCTGGGTCGGTCGTGCTTCGCCCGGTCGTGCTGCTCCATGCCGACGAGTGTAGCGCTCCACGCGCGCCGGGCGACGTCTCCATACAATCCCGCGCCCTGCCATGGAACCCCGCAGTCCCGAGAGCGGCGCGCACCGGTCCAGCGAGCTGCTGGCGTGCTTCGCGGCGGATGCGCTGGACTGGCCGGCCGTGCGCGAGATCCTGCGGCGCTACGTGGTGGCGCCCCTCGGCCAACGCGCGCTCGACGAGCTCGCACCGCGCACGCCCGACGGGGCACGCGCCGCGCTGGAGCGGGCGCGCGAGCTGACCCGGCTCTTCCTCGAGGAAGGGCTGGAGCCGCCCCTGGGCGGTGCCAGCGATCCGCGCGGCGCACTGGAGCGCGCGGAAGAGTTCCAGCGCACGCTGGATGGAGACGAGCTCGCCCAGGTGGCGCGCTTCCTGCACGCGTTCGCGGATCTGAACGTGTGGCTCGGCGCGCGGCACGCTCGCTTGCCGCGCTGCGCGGCCCTGTTTGCACGCTTGCCGGATCTCTCGGCGCTGCGCGCGGAGCTCGAGGGCGCGCTCGACAAGAAGGGCGAGATCAAGGACGACGCTTCGCCGCAGCTCGCGCGCCTGCGCAGCGGGATCGCCGCGCTCGAGCAGACGATCGCGCGCACGTTGCAGGCGCTGCTGCGCGACCGCGAGCTGCGTTCGGCCGTCGCCGAGGGCCACGCGGGCCGCGTCCATCGCCGCAACGGCCGGCCGGTGCTGGCCCTGCGCGCGCAGTACGCCCAGCGCGTGCCAGGCATCGTGCACGACCGCTCGCAGACGGGTGAGACGGTCTTCGTCGAGCCCGAAGCGGTCGTGAAGCACGCCAACGCGCTGTCCGAGCTCGAAGCCGACGCGGGGCGCGAGGAGCACCGCGTGCTGGCCGGGCTGACGCGCGCTGTGCGCGCGCAGGGCGATGTGCTGCGCAGCGCGGCCGAGCGCACGGGCGAGCTCGAGCTCGAGCTGGCGGCACTCGCCGCGCGCTACGCGCGCGAGACGAAGGGCTGCGTGCCGCGGATCGCGGAAGCTGGAAGCCCGTTCGTGCTGCGCGAGTTCCGCCATCCGCTCCTGCTCGAGGAGCAACGCCTCGGGCGTCTCGCCGCGGTCGTGCCGCTCGATCTGCGACTCGGCGGCGATTTCGACCTGCTCGTGATCACCGGGCCGAACACGGGCGGCAAGACCCTGGCGTTGAAGAGCGCGGGTCTGGTGGTCCTGCTGGTCGGCATGGGGCTTTCCGTCCCGTGCGCGGAGGGCAGCGTGGTTCCGCTCCTCGCCGGTATCGCGGCCGACATCGGGGACGAGCAGGAGATCCAGCAGAGCCTCTCGACCTTCTCGTCGCACCTCGTGCGCATCCGCGCGGGCCTGGAGCGCGCCGGCCGCGACACGCTCGTGCTCCTGGACGAGCTCGGCGGCGGCACCGACCCGAGCGAGGGCGCGGCCCTGGGCGCGGCTCTGCTCGAGGAGCTGCTCGCGCGCGGCGCGCCGACCCTGGCCAGCACGCACATCGGCGCGCTCAAGGAGTTCGCTTACCGCCACGAGCGCGCCGAGAACGCGCACGTCGAATTCGACGCCGTGTCCCTGCGGCCGCTGTATCGCCTCGTGATCGGCGCGCCCGGGGAATCGCGCGCGCTGGCCATCGCGCGGCGCCTGGGGCTGCCCGCCGTGCTCGTCGATCGCGCCGAGCTGCACCTCGGCCCGGTCAGCGACGGTGCGCTGGCCCTGGACGAGGTGCGCGAGCTGCGCGTGGCGGCGGAACGACTGCGGGGCGAGGCCGATGCGCGCCTCCAGGAGTGCGAACGCGCGCGCACCGAGCTGGCCGGACGAGAGGTCGAGCTCGCCGGGCGCCGCGCTCAGCTCGAGGCCGAGGCCCAGCGCGGGATCGAGGAGCGCATCGCCCGCGCGCGGGCCATCCTCGCGCGCGCGCGCGCATTCCTGCCTCAACTCCCACCGACCGGCCGAACGGAGCTCGATAGCTGGCTGCGGGACGTCGAGGAAGCCCTGGGTGGCGCGACCCTTTCCGACCGCCGCGCGAGCTTTCTCGGCGCGCTCAAGAAGGGCGAACTGGTCTGGTTGCCCAAGTTCAAGAAGCGCGTCCAGGTCGCGCGCATCTACAAGGACAAGCGCGAGCTCGACGTGAAGCTCGGCGCGCAGGAGCTGCGCGTGTCCTTCGACGACGTGACGTTCTACGAGAGCCTGTGAGGCCTGCCGGGAGATCGGCCGCGGGAACGTTGAGACCGCGCAGCGGCCTTCGTAGCCTCTGGATGCGATGAAGGGCTTGCGCTGGGTCACGGCGGGGGAGTCGCACGGCAAGGCGCTGGTAGGGATCCTCGAGGGCATGCCGGCGGGCCTGGCGCTGGATCTCGGGCGCGTGGACGCCGAGCTGGCGCGACGCCAGCTCGGCTACGGGCGCGGCGGGCGCATGAAGATCGAGCGCGACCGGATCGAGCTCCTCTCCGGCACGAGAGGCGGGCTGACGATCGGCTCGCCGCTCGCGTTCACGATCGAAAACCACGACCAGACCATCGAACGCTTGCCCGTGCCCACCAATCCGCGCCCCGGGCACGCCGATCTCGCCGGGTGCCAGAAGTTCGCGCACCGCGATCCGCGCGCGGTGCTGGAGCGCGCCAGCGCGCGCGAGACGTGCGCGCGCGTCGCCCTGGGCGCGCTCGCGCGCCAGCTCATCGAGCCGTTCGGGATCGAGCTCTTCGCGCACGTGGTCGAACTCGGCGGCGTGGGCGTACGCGCGGATGTCTGGGAGGCCGCAGGCGAGCGCCGGGCCGAGCTGCGCGCGGCTTCCGAGTTCCTGTGCCTCGATCCCGGGAGCGAGCCGCGCCTGCGCACGCGCGTGGACGAGGCCAGCGAGGCGCGCGACTCCCTCGGCGGCGTGTTCGAAGTGCGCGTGCTCGGGTTGCCGCCCGGCCTCGGCACCTACGCGAATCCCTATCAGCGTCTGACCGCGCGCCTCGGCGCCGCGCTGTTCTCGATCCCGGCCATGAAAGGCGTCGAGTTCGGCCTGGGCTTCGCCGCCGCGAGGCTGCCCGGCTCGCAGGTCCACGATGCGATCCTGCCGCGGGAGGCGGCGCCCGCGCGCGCGCGCTGGGGTCGCTTCGCGCGCACGACGAACCGCGCGGGTGGGCTCGAGGGCGGCATGACGACGGGCGAAGAGCTGTGCGTGCGCGTGGCGATGAAGCCGATCCCGAGCTTGCGCGCGGGCCTGCCCTCGGTGGAGTTCGCGAGCGGAGAGGCCGTGCAGGCGACCTACCAGCGTTCGGACGTGACCTCGGTTCCGGCCGCAAGCGTGGTGGGCGAGGCCGTGCTCGCGCTCGAACTCGCCTCGGCCTTCCTCGAGAAGTTCGGCGGGGACTCGCTCGCGCAGGTCCGTTCGGCCTTCGAATCCTGGCGCGCCGAAGTCCGCGACCTGTGAAGCACTTGCTTCCTAAGTGGCTTTTGGGAAAAGCTTTGCGCGATCCGTATGGCCCCATATCGGGGGCCTCCGGCCGCGCGAGCGGAAGCAGGGTCTTGCACGCACCAGCGAGATCCGTACCATCTCGCCCTCTTCCGTCCGCCCGGACCGCGCCCACGCCAGCGTAGCTCAATTGGCAGAGCACCTGATTTGTAATCAGGTGGTCGTGGGTTCGAGTCCCACCGCTGGCTCCAACGCCGTGGTGTGTGCGTGGCGGAGGACCCGGACTTCCGGGCTGCTCACTGGCAACGAGACCGAATCGATGAGACGGGAGCGCGGCGCGTCAGCGACGCCGCGATCCGGTGCGTGCGCGCGGCGCATGCCACCGGATCCGACTCGAGCGCCACTCAGGGCGACGAGGGTCGCGCGCGATCGCACCGGACATCCGAGCCCGCGCCTCCGGTGCGCCGACCGCGTCGTCGGTGGCCACGGGGCGCGTCTGGATTCCATCCGCCCAGCGGGAGGATTCCCGAGCGGCCAAAGGGGTCAGACTGTAAATCTGATGGCATCGCCTTCACAGGTTCGAATCCTGTTCCTCCCACCACCCTGCTCCTCTCGCCAGCGCCAGGCTCGTCTGGATCCCGCCGGGATCCGCACGAGGGCACGCTCCGCAAGGCGCCCGTCTCGTCTGCTGCGACTCCCACGCGATCTCGCGTCCGCGCCGTTCGCCACCCGCGCTGCCTCCAGCGCGCATTCCGGCGCGCGGATGCGTGCGGGCGTAGTTCAATGGTAGAACGTCAGCCTTCCAAGCTGAACGCGTGGGTTCGATTCCCATCGCCCGCTCCATCTCCCGCCGAACCAGGCCGGAGCGCGCGCGAGGGACGCGGCGCTGCTGTAGCTCAGCGGTAGAGCACTTCCTTGGTAAGGTAGAGGTGTTGGGTTCAATCCCCAACAGCAGCTCCATCTCGCGGCGCTCTTTTTCCACCCCATCCGATCACCGAACGAACACCCGTCCGCGCCTCACGCGGAGGGTGCCTGC
>JANOGB010000453.1:0-24550 GCA_031413955.1 Planctomycetota bacterium
GGTTCCCGGAGGCCCTGAGCTCCTACGGGGACAGCATCGACTTCCTGTTCTACGTGATCCTGTGGATGGTCGCGGTGACCTTCGTCGGTACCGAGCTGCTGCTGGTCTGGTTCGTCTTCCGTTACAGCAAGAAGGACCCGACGCGCGCGACCTACACGCACGGCAACCACACCCTGGAGATGGTGTGGACGGCCATCCCGGCGCTGCTCCTGATCTTCGTGGCCTTCTCGCAGATGAAGGCCTGGACCACGGTCAAGATCAACTTCCCCGCGGACGGGCCCTACACCGTCGAGAAGCCGCTGATGGAGGTGTACGCGAGCCAGTTCGACTGGCGCGTGCGCTACCCCGACGCGCAAGGCAACTTCGGCGGCGCCGACGTGATCGAGGTGCCCTTCGACATCACGGTGCCGGCGAACACCAAGGTCGTCTTGCGCCTGAAGAGCCGCGATGTACTGCACTCCTTCTTCGTGCCGGACTTCCGCCTGAAGCAGGACGCGGTGCCGGGCATGGAGATCCCCGTCTGGTTCGAGGCGACGAAGCCCGGTGACTACGACCTCATCTGCGCCGAGCTGTGCGGTTGGGGCCACTACAAGATGGCCGGCAAGATCCACGTCTTGCCGCCGGAGGACTTCGAGCGCTGGCTCGCCGACAAGCGCGCCGCCCTGTACGCAACCGAATAGCCATGAGCACGCACGCGCCCGCCCACCGCCTCCCCATCGGCATCGAGCCGGAGGGGACGATCCACGTCAGCCACGAGCACCACGAGCTCGGCTTCCTGCGCAAGTACATCTTCTCGACCGACCACAAAGTCATCGGTCTGCAGTTCCTGTTCACGGGCCTGGTGATGCTGCTCCTCGGCGGGTTGATGGCCATGGCCATCCGCTGGCAGCTCGCCTATCCGTGGACCGAGATGCCGCTCCTCGGCCGGCTGCTCTTCCCGGAGACGGGCGGAGTGACCACGCCCGAGGGCTACACGATGCTGTTCACGATGCACGGGACGCTGATGATCTTCTTCGTGATCATCCCGCTGCTGACGGGCACCTTCGGGAACTACCTGATCCCGCTCATGATCGGCGCGCCGGACATGGCCTTCCCGCGCCTGAACATGATGGGCTACTGGTTCTGGTGGCCGGGCATCGCCTGCATCCTGCTCTCCTTCGGAGCCGAGGGCGGAGGCCCGGCCGCGGGCTGGACCTCCTATCCGCCGCTCTCGACCATCGAGGCGGCGGCGCCGGGCTCGAACTGGGGCCAGAACTGGTGGCTGCTCTCGCTCACCTTCGTCGGGGTGTCCTCGATGATGGGCGCGGTCAACTACGTGACCACGATCGTCAAGATGCGCGCCCCGGGCATGACGTTCTTCCGCATGCCGCTCTCGATCTGGGGCCTGATGGTCGCGGCGCTGCTGCAGCTCTTCGCTCTGCCGGTCCTGACGGCGGCCACGTTCATGCAGCTCTTCGACCGCGTGTTCGACGCCGGCTTCTTCACGCCCACGGGCGTGATCATCAACGGCACGAACCCCGAGACGCTGGGCAACGCGGCCGGCGGCCACCCGCTCCTGTGGCAGCACCTGTTCTGGTTCTACAGCCACCCGGCGGTGTACATCCTGGTGGTGCCGGCGATGGGCTTCGTCTCCGACATCCTGGCCGTGCACGCGCGCAAGCCGATCTTCGGCTACAAGCCCATGGTCTACTCGATCGCGGGCATCGCGGGCCTCGGCTTCATCGTGTGGGGCCACCACATGTTCATGTCGGGCATGAACCCCTCGGTGGGCCTGGTCTTCATGACCGCCACGATCATGATCGCGCTGCCCTCGGCCGTGAAGGTCTTCAACTGGATCGGGACCCTGTGGGGCGCGCGTATCCAGCTGACGAGCGCGATGCTCTTCGCGCTCGCGTTCGTGTCGATGTTCATCATCGGCGGCCTCTCGGGCATCTGGATGGCCTCCACGCCGGTCGACATCTACATCCACGACACCTACATCATCGTCGCACACTTCCACTACGTGGTCTTCGCCGGCTCGATGATGGCCATCTTTGCGGCCATCTATCACTGGTTCCCGAAGATGTTCGGGCGCCTGCTGAACGAGACCCTCGGCAAGATCCACTTCGTGGGCACGTTCATCACGCTGAACGGCGTCTTCTACATGATGCACCAGCTCGGTCTCGCGGGGCTGATGCGGCGCACGGCCGATCCCTACGCCTACGAGACCTACGCGCACCTGCAGCCGATGAACCAGTTCATCTCCTGGTGCGCCTTTGCGCTGCTCGGCTGGCAGGTGTTCTTCGTGCTCAACTTCTTCGGCAGCATGTTCGTCGGCAAGCGCGCCGGCCGGAACCCCTGGAACGCGGCCTCGCTCGAGTGGGAGGCACCCTCGCCCCCCGGCCACGGCAACTTCGACAAGCAACTGGCCGTCCACCACGGGCCCTACGAGTACGGCGTGCCCGCGGCGGCCAAGGACTTCGTGGCGCAGACGCAGCGCTCTCTGGCCTGAGCGAATCTCGCCGTGAGTGCGACCCTCGTCCTGTCCAGTGCGCGCGAGCCGGGCCTCTGGCCCGGACGAGCGGCCCTGCTGTGCGCGTGCTGCGCTCTGCCGTTGCTCGTCTTCGGCGGCTCCGTGACCACACTCGGCGCGGGCATGGCTGTCGACGGCTGGCTGGTCGCGGAGGGCCACTTCCTGCTCTTCTTCCCGGTCGACAAGTGGTTCCGCGACACCGCGACGTTCGTCGAGCACACGCACCGGCTGTTCGGCGTCCTGGTCGGACTGTGCGCGCTGGCAGGCTTCGTGTTCGCCTGGTTGCAGGACGCGCGTCGCGGCGCACGGCTGAGCGCTCTCGCGGCTCTGCTCGCCGTCTGCCTGCAGGGTGCGCTGGGCGGCCTGCGCGTGCTCGAGAACGAGCCCAGGCTCGCCTTCTTGCACGGCGCACTGGCGCAGCTCGTGTTCGCTCTCCTGTGCGCCAACGCGGTGCTCTTCTCGCGCGGCTGGCGCGCCGAGCCGGGCGCGACCACGGAAGCGCGTGGCGAGCGGCGCGCACTGGCGCGCGCGGCCATGACCGCGCTCGTCGTGACCTACGCGCAGGTCGTCCTGGGGGCCTGGTACCGCCATGGCTTGCGACCCGAGCCGGTCCAGCAGAGCACGCTGCGTTTCCTCCTGCACGGCCTCGGTGCCTTGCTCGTGATCGCCGTCCTGGCTGCCCTCATGCGCCGGGCCGCGCAGCTCCGCAGCGCGCAGTCCGAGCTGCCCGGAGGTCTCGAGCGCGCCCTGCGCTGCTTGCCGGTCCTGCTGCTCGTGCAGCTCGTCCTCGGCGGGCTCGCCTGGGCCGGTTTTCAGCCGGGAGCCAGCGGACCGGCGGAATGGGGGCTCTCGGTCGCGCACGTCCTGGGCGGAGCGCTCCTGTTCGCCGACCTGGGCGTGATCGCGCTCTGGTCGCAGCGCCTGGCCGGCGCAGTGGAGCTCCCGAACACGAGGCGCGCGGCCCGCGGAGGGGCGTCGTGATGCGCAGGCCGCAGGGACTGGCGCTCGAGCACGGTCGCTGGCTCGAGGACTACCTCGTGCTCGTCCGGCCGCGCATCTCGACCTTCGTGCTGTTCGCGGCCTTCACTGGCGCACTGCTCGGGGCCGGGCCCGACGCGGATCTCCTGCGCGTGGCTCTGGCAGCGCTCTTCGTCGGACTGGTCGGCGCCAGTTCGAGCGTCTTCAACCAGGTGCTCGAGCGCGACACCGATCGGCTGATGTCGCGTACGGCCGGCCGGCCGTTGGCGACCCAGCGCATGAGCGTGCGCGACGCGGTGCTGTTCGGTGCCGTGCTGGGCCTCGCAGGCGTGGCGGGGCTCGCCCTGGTCTTCCAGACGCTCTCGGCGCTGCTGGCGCTCTCCACGCTGGCCGTATACGTGCTCGTGTACACGCCGCTCAAGCGCTACACGAGCCTCAACACGGTCGTGGGCGCGCTCCCCGGCGCCATGCCGCCGCTGCTCGGCTACGTGGCGCTCGCGGGCGAGGCTGGCCCCTGGGGCTGGTTGCTCTTCGCGGCGCTCTTCGCCTGGCAGTTCCCGCACTTCTTCGCCATCGCCTGGCTGTACCGGGACGAGTACCGGCGCGCCGGGATGATCATGCTGCCGAGCCTGCCCGGGGCGGGCGGGCTGGCCGGGCGCCAGGCGCTCGCCTACAGCCTGCTGCTCCTGCCCGTATCGCTCCTGCCCGGCGTGCGCGGCGAGGCGGGTGTCCTCTACACCGCCGCCGCGCTGGTGCTGGGGCTCGCCTACACGACCAGCTCGGCGTTCTTCGCCTGGCGCGAAACGCGCACGCGCGCACGCGCGCTGCTCTTCACCAGCCTCTTCTACCTGCCGCTCCTGTTCGCGGCCGTCCTGTTCGACCCGGTCGTCTCCGAAGCCCTGCGGCACTGATCGACATGAGCGAAGCCCTCGCCACCCTCGAGCCCGATGTGGATGCGCCCGTGCACCACCATCCCGTCTACGACTACGACAGCGGTCCGCCCGTAGAGCGCGGCAAGTTCGCGATCTGGCTCTTCCTGGCCACGGAAGTGATGTTCTTCAGCGGGCTGATCGGGGCCTACATCGTGCTGCGCTCGGCCTCCGCGACGTGGCCCAACCCGCAGGAGCGGCTGGCGGTAGACATCACCGCGCTGAACACCTTCGTCTTGATCACGAGCTCGTGGCTCATGGTCAAGGCGCTCTTCGCGTCCAAGCGCGGGGACCGCGCTGGCATCCTGCGCTGGCTGGCCGCGACCATCCTGGGCGGCTCCCTCTTCGTGGGCATCCAGGTCTACGAGTACATCCAGCTGATCAAGGAAGGCGCGCTGCCAAAGGTCGACATCTTCTGGTCGACCTTTTACGTGATGACGGGCTTCCACGGCTTCCACGTGGTGGTCGGCGTGATCTGGCTGATCTGCGTGTGGTTCTGCGCGCTGCGCGGGCGCTACACGGCCAAGAACCACCTGGGCGTCGAGCTGGCCGGTCTGTACTGGCACTTCGTCGACCTTGTCTGGGTGCTGCTCTTCACCATCGTCTACCTCTTCTAGGAACCAGCGATGTCGCACGACGAGCACGACGAGAACGACGAGAAGCACTTCAACCCCGAAAAGATCTTCCTCGGCCTGTTCGCCTTCACGGCGCTCGAGGTGCTGTGGGGCTACGCTTTCGGAGTCTGGATGCTCGACCCTGGCGAGCAAGCCAACAAGCTCGTCTTGTGGGGCGGCCTGCTGTTCTTCGCCTTCCTGAAGGCCTGGCTGATCGCGGTGTATTTCATGCACCTCAAGTTCGAGGGCTGGGTCGTGAAGAGCCTGATCCTGCCGACCCCCTTCCTGATCATGGTGATCTTCGGCTACGTCATGCCGGACGTGGCCGACGACGAGACGCGCCTGGTCCATCCTGTCGGCTCGGAGGTAGATCCCACGACGGGCCGCGTGATCGAGGACATGTCCAAGGGCTGGCAGCCCGATCACGGCGGCGCGCACGCCTCCACGGCTCCGGCCGCGGGCGGCGCGAAGCACTGAGAGGCCGAGCAGGAATCGATGATACAGCCTCTCAGATGTCTTCTGGCGCAACGCCTGACGGCGCTGCTTCCCGTTCGCGAGCAATTCTTGCTCGCTCTCTGAGGCCGATGCGAGGACGCGGGACCGCGCGCAGGCTCCCCTGGGGCGCGCTCGCGCTGGCGCTCCTCGGCGGCTGCGCCGAGGGCCAGCCCGTGGAAGGCGCGGGCTCGAGCGGTCCGCGTACCGATCCCCTGCCCGAGGATGCCGCCGATTTCGGGCCCCTGCCTGATTTCTTGCTGGTCGACGAGCGTGGCGAGACCGTCACGCTGGCCGACCTCGCCGGCCACCCGCTCGTGCTCGGCGCGCTGTTCTCGACCTGCGCCGGGCCCTGTCCCTCGATCGCGCGCAGCCTGAAGCGCTTGCAGGACGATCTCGCGGGCACGGATGTGCGGCTCGTGGTCGTGAGCGTCGACCCCGAGGTCGACACGCCGGAGATCCTGGCGCACTACGCCCTGCGCGTCGGGGCCGACCCGGCACGCTGGACGTTCCTCACCGGAACCGAGGTCGCGGTCCGGGCCTTCGTCCAGCAGGGCCTGTTCCTGGCGGTCGAGCGCGCCAGCGAGGGCCTGACCCACGACACGCGCTTGCTCGCGGTCGACCGGCGCGGCCATCGACGGGGCTGGTACACGGGCACCGACGAGCACCAGATCGAGCGCCTGCGCCGGCGCATGCTGTTCCTCGCCGCCGAGGGCGCCGCGCCCGAAGAGAGCCGATGATCTCGCTGCCCGCGCTCAACGCCAGCTTCAACGCGCTGTGCTGCGTCTCGCTCTGCATGGGCCTCGTGCTGATCCAGCGCGGGCGGCGCGTGGCTCACGCGCGCGCCATGCTCGCCGCGACGGTCTTCGGCGCCTGCTTCCTGGTGGGCTACGTGTACTACCACTTCTTCGTGCAGCCCGAGCTCGGGGCGACGCGCTTCCACGGTACGGGCTTCACCCGGCCGGCCTACTTCGCACTGCTGATCTCGCACGTGGTGCTGGCCGCCGCCAACGTCCCGCTCGTGATCGTGACGCTCTTGCGCGCGAAGCGGGGCGACTGGGAGCGCCACAAGCGCATCGCGCGCATCACCTGGCCGGTGTGGTTCTACGTCTCCGTCACGGGCATCCTGGTGTACTTCGTGCTGTACCACTGGAACCCGGCCACGCCCGCGTAGCATGGTCGCCGCCATGAACGCACGAACCCTGCCCTGGCTCGCACGCTGCGCCGTCATGCTCTGGTTCTCTGCCTGGGCTCCCCGCGCCTTCGGCTGAGAGAGCTGCGGGACGGCGGTCGCCGCCCAGGGTGGAGGACTCGGGCGGGGTTTCAACCTGAGCATCTACTACATGATCGGGACGATGGTCTTGGTGCTCGGGGGCTTTGCGCTGCTGGTGCGCCGTTCCTATCGCAGTGCCTCGCGCTCGAACCAGCCCTTCGAGCCCGAGGGCAAGCTGCGCTGGACCGACGACACCGCGCCGTAGCGCCGACGACACCGCGCCATAGCGCCGACGACACCGCGCCGTAGCGCCGACGACCTGCGCCGTAGCCGTTTTTTTCTACGCGGGGCGCAACCCGTGCGTGGCCGGCGCGGTCTCTGCTCCATGGAACCGCGCCACATCTGGTGTTTCGTTCTGCTCGCGTGCGCCTGCCGTGAGGCGCGCCCGATCCGTTACTGGGTCGTGGATCGCGCGGCCGACGAAGTCCTCGCGCTGGACGAGGAGCTCTGCGTCCTGGAGCGGATCCCGGTCGCCGAGCCCATCCTGGCGAGCACGGACCGACACGGATTGTGGGTGGCCGCGCGAGGCGAGCTCGTGCGCATCGATCGCCCGGATGGTGCCGTCCGTGCCTCGGACTTCGGACTGCTCGTGGCCCTGGGCGCGGACACCGAGGGACAGGCCTTCGTGCTGGAGCGGCAGAGCGCCTCAGGGCTGGAGCGACCGGCAGGCGACACGCTGCTGTGGCGCGTCGAGCGCGATCACAGGCGCACCCTGCTCGGCGCTTTTCCTGCGGCCGGAGCCCTGGCGCTGCAGCCTGGGCGGTTGCTGGTCGGCCTTGCGAGCGGCGAGCTCGCGGCGTTGCGTCCGGACGGAGCCGTGCTCGCGCTCGGCCGGGTCGCCGGACCCGTCCGCGCTCTGGCGCACGGCCCGCGTGCCGGGGAGTGGTGGGTGCTCGCGGGGGCCGATGGGACGAGTCTGCAGCTCCTGGACCGCGAGCTCGCGCCGCGCTGGAGCGCAGCCTGCCCCGGTGGGGCCTTCGCTCTCGCCCCGGTCGAGGGCGAGCAACGGGTCTGGGTCGCGGGCGAAAGCCGTGTCCTGTGCGTGGACCGGGGCGGAGCCCTCGAGCTCGAGCTCGAGGTCGGCGTGGGTCCGTGGAGCGCGGCGCTCGCCACGCGTTCGGGAGTCCTGCTGCTCGGCCCGGGCGCGCTGCTCGAGCTGGAGGTCCGTCATGGCTGCGCGAGCGTGCGCCACACGCAAGGTGGGTTCGCCGCCCTGGCGGCGCTGGCCCGAGCGGCTCAGGGGTAGGCGACTACGAGCTCCTCGCCACTCGCGATCACGAGCTCGCGCACGAGCGTCCAGTGCGCATCGCGTGCCCCGAGATCGGTCGTGGTCTCCAGACGTCCGCGGCCGGGTGGTGCAGCGATTTTCCAGTCGAACCCCGCGCCTGCGCGCAGGTAGACGTGGCGCTGCGCGGTGAAGCGCACCCCGCCCTCGGCCTGCGCGCGGTAGCGCAAGCGCACGGCAAGGCCCTTGCCCTGCGATTCAGAGACGCGCACCAGCACGCGGCCCGTTGCGCTGCGGTAGCTCCATTCGTTGCGGCCGTTCGCGAGCTCGAGCGTCTGCTCGAAGGCAGGGCTTCCGCCGGCCAACCTGAGCCGGTAGGTCCCGGCGCGCGAGAGCACGAGCTCGAAGCGTCCGGCGGAGTCGAGCACGGCGCTGGCGCGTGACGAGCCCGTAAGAGTGGGATCCGCAGGGATGGAGAGAAGCTCGGCCTCCCATTCCTGTGCCGGTGCACCGACCAGCGTGAGCTGTCCGGCGAGGACAACCGATCCTTCCTGGGAGAGATCCAGGTCGAAGCGCGTCGTCGCGCCCGCGCTGACCCGGCAGTCCCAGGTGACGGACTCGCCGCTCTCTTCGCGGCTGGCGAGCTCCTGGAGCGCCGCGATCGGCGGCACGCAGACGCGCACCTGATAGGCGCCGGGCGCGAGGTCGCGAATGGAATAGCTCCCGTCGTCCTGCACGAGCGCCGTGCGCACGAAGCTCCAGCCATTGCAGGCTCCGACGAGCCGTTCGCGAGCTCCGGCGTCGGGCGCGAGGCGAACCTGTCCCGCGAGGATGCCTGCGCGCTCGAGTTCGAGCTCGAGTTCCTCGAAGCCGGCAGCGCGCGCGAGCAAGAAGGGTCCGAACACGTTGGTCGGAAAGCCCTCGGCCTCCACGCGCAGGCTGTGCCAGCCGTCCGAGTGCACCGTCAGGAGAAATCCACCCGAGGCGTCGCTCGTGCCGTCGTTGCCGTCGAGGTCGACGCGGCCCGTGAGCTGGAAGGGATGCTCGCGCGGCGCTGCGTTCCGGGACTCGCACGTGATTCCGGGGGCCTGGGTGAACGCGAGGTCGAGACGCGCGCCGGCGACCGGCCGGCCCTGCGAGACGACCCGTCCGCGCACGGCCTGGCCGGGCACGAGGTGCAGCGCGAGCTCGTCGCCGAGCTGCCCCGGCTCGAACGGTCCGAACGTCTGCGTGCGGAACCCGGGCGCGAAGGCCTCGAGCTCGAAGGCCTCCGCGGGCTTCTGGATGCGCACGGTTCCAGCTCGACCCGTTTCCTTGCGCGTCGCGGCCACGCGCACGTGTCCCCAGGGGATGGGACGCTCGCCGGCATCCAGCAACCTGACGGTCAACCAGGCGGGTTCAGCCAGCACGAGCTCGAGCGCGCGCGAGCCGGGCGCGACATCGGCCAGTTCGGCCGGTGCCCAGCGCTGTTCCTCATCCGTGGCCCGCAGCAGGACGGGCTCGGTCCAGCCCTTGTCCAGCAGGAACGTCCCGTCGCTCTCGGTGTGCACGGAGGAATTCAGGCGGCTGCCCTGGGCGTGAACGAGGATGCCCGCAACGGGAGCTCCGGCAGGATCGCGCACGATCCCGGCGATCTGAGAGGAAGCCGTGAGGGAAGGCGGCAGCACGATCTCTACTTCGCTCGCCGCCCCGCTCGGGTGGGGGCGCAGGGCACGCAGCTCGAAGACCTGACTCCACCCGTAGCTGTGGCCCCGTTTCCAGGCCACGACGAAGCACTCGCCGAGCGGGAGTCCGCGCAGACGAAAGCTGCCGTCCGCCGTGCTCCGCGTGTCGGGAACGAAGACGTTCGCGTCCTCGCCGGCGTAACCGAGCTCACGGAGCTGGTCGAGCTCGCCGAGCTCGGCGTAATCCGCGCGCCCCTGGCCGAAGCCCTTGCGCCGGGCAGTCGCAGCGTCCGCCGGGTAGGCCGAGGCGGGCAGCCAGGAGACGCGCGCGCCGGGGATCGGGCGGCCGGTCTCGTCCAGCACTCGCCCCGCGACCTCCGAACCGGGCGCGAGTGGAACCGTGCCGAGCTGGAGCTCGACCCTGCCCACGTCGAAGACCTCGATCTCGGCCGCGCGGTAGTGCTCGGCGAGCAGCGTGAAACCATGGACGCCCCACGCACGCGGCAGCTCAGCGCGGAATTGCCCGCTCTCGTCCGAGCGCGCAACCAGGCGTTGCGCGGGACCGATCTCGTCGGACGCGAAGAGTTCCGCGCCCTGGATGGGGCGTCCGTCGAGATCGACCGCACGGCCCAGCACGGTGAGTCTGGGCACCTCGGACGGCGCTGCGGGTTCATCGACCGACGCGCTCGTGGTCTCGGGAGCGCTGGTGCTTGCCCGTTCGCCCGCGGCGCCCTCTTCCTGGAATGCGCCTTGGAGCAGGCTCGGCGCTGCTGCCTTCGGAGTTTGCCCGCGCTCCCCGAGGGGTGCGCGCGGGCCGAGACGCGCGGGAGAACGCGCCAGCAAGAGCACGAGGAGCACGAGCGCGAGCAGGCCCGCGGTCAGGGCCAGGTTGCGAACACCACGCTGCATGCGAGCCTCTCGATCCGATTCTCCACCCGCTGGCGGCGCGAACGCAAGTTGTTCGCGCTCCACGGTCCCGTATCCTCACGCTTCGTGGACGCGCCGCCGAGCCCGAAAATTCCTGCGTGAGCGCTAGCCTGAGCGTGCTCGGCGCGGGTTCGATCCTGCCGCGCGCCGGCTACGGTTGCGCTGGCTACGCGCTGCGGCCGGCACCGGGCGCGCCGGTGACGCTGCTCGATTGCGGGCCGGGCTCGATCCGGTCCCTGGCGAGCGTCGGGATCGCGCTGACCGAAGTGCGCCGCGTGGTCCTGAGCCACTACCACCTCGACCATTGCCTGGATCTGTTCGCGCTGGCCTTCGCGCGCCACAACCCGGCCCTGGGCGACGTGGGGGAGATCGAGCTCGTCGGACCGCGCGGTCTCCGCGCACGGATCGAGGGTGCGCCGGCCGTGCTCGGGCACTGGGCGGCGATGCCGCGCTGTGTGCTGCGCGAGGTCGAGCCGGGCGAGGAGTTCGAGCGCGACGACCTGCGCTGGCGCTCGACGGCCAACGGGCACACGCAGGAGTCGCTCTCGTGGCGCGTCGAGCCTGTCGCCGCGGTCGCGAGCTGGTCGCTGGTGTACACCGGCGACACGCCCGAGGATGCACGCGTAGCCGAGCTCGCGCGCGGCGCGGGGGTGCTGCTGGCGGAGTGCTCTTTTCCCGACGAGCTGGCGGTTCCCAACCACCTGACCCCGACCTCGGCCGCGCGCCTGGCGCGTGCGGCGGACGTCCGCGCGTTGATCCTCACGCACTTCTACCCGTCGATGGAGCCCGAGGAGGCGCGGGCGCGTGCCGAACTCGTCTTCGACGGGCCGATCGAGCTGGCGCGCGACGGGCGCGTGTTCGAGCTCTAGAGAACGCTCGGCCCACGGTAGAAAGCCGGGCCGCACGGAACGCACAATGGCCACCCCATGCGCGCCGTTCCGCTCTTCGCGCTCCTGTGTCTGCTCGCGCCGCAGGAGACGCCACAGGACTTCGAGGCCGGCTTCGCCAGCATCATCGAGAAGGACCTGCTCGTGCACGTGACCGAGCTGGCCTCGCCGCAGCTCGAGGGTCGCGACTCGCCCAGCGAGGGGCTCCATCGCGCTGGCGAGTACATCATCGGGCGCCTGAAAGCGGCCGGGCTCGAGGGCGGCATGGGAGATCAGTCCTTCCGCATGGGCTACACGGTCACGCGCTCCGCGCCCGTGCCCGACGAGTGCCTGCTCGTCATGGAGCCGGACGGCGCCGAGGCCGTCACCTTCGAGCTCGAGAAGGACTACGTCCCGTTTCCGAGCTGCCCGGGCGAGGGCGAGGGCCGGCTCACCTTCTTCGGCTTCGGCATCACCGAGTCCGGCGAACGCTACGACGACCTCAAGGGCAAGAACTGCGACGGCGAGGTGGTGATGGTCCTGGAGAGCGAGCCGCGCCACAAGAAGCTCTTCGAAGGCCCCGAGATCACAAAGGCCGCGGACGCCTACACCAAGGTGAAGGCGCTCGAGGAGCGCGGCGCGCGCGGCGTCCTGATCGTGCGCCGGCAGCCGGCCGAGCAGCCGAAGGGACTTGATGGCAAGGTGGTCGGGCCGACGGAGATCGGTTTCCGGCACACCTGGGCGCACTGGGTCGGAGGCGGTGCCCAGGCGAACGCCAGCGTGCACGCGAAGATCCCCGTGCTGGAGATCACCCAGGCTGTGGCTTCGAAGCTGCTGGGCGAGGACGTAGGCGAGCTAGCGGCGAAGATCGACTCGTCCGGCAAGGCGATCAAGAAGGACCGCAAGGACGTGCGTGTCTCGATCCGGGCCGGGATCGCGGAGCAACCGGTGCCGATCGACAACATCGTTGGTCTCCTGCGCGGATCGGACCCGGGGTTGAGTGACGAGTACCTGGTGCTGGGCGCGCATTACGACCACCTTGGCGTCGACGCCTGGGGCCGCGTGGGTTGCGGCGCGGACGACAACGGCTCGGGCTCGTCGGGGCTGATCGAGATCGCGCAGGCGATGGCCCTCGCCAGACCCAGACGCTCGATCCTGTTCGCCTGGTTCAGCGCCGAGGAGGACGGCCTGCTCGGCAGCGAGGAGTTCGCTGAACATCCGCCCGTTGCGATGAACTCCATCGTGACCATGCTGAACGTGGACATGATCGGACGCTGCGCCGAGGACGAGGTCTACGTGGTCGGCACCTTCGCCAACCCGAAGTTCGAGGACGTGCTGAAGGACGCGAAGAAGCTCAAGCCCACGCAGCTCAAGAAGATCCACACCGACAAGGCCCAGGACTTGTGGGAGCGTTCCGACCAGTACAACTTCCACAAGAAGGGCGTGCCGGCGCTGTTCTTCACGGAGGGCGCGATCGACGCCGAGAACCCCGACTACCACAGGTGGTCGGACACGGTCGAGAAGCTCTCGCTCAAGAAGATGGAGAAGATCACGCGCTTCATGTTCAACACCGCATGGCTGATCGCCAACGATCCCAAGCGCCCGCCCGCGCCGCAGTAGCGGCGACGCTCGCGCTGCTGTGCGCGCTGGCGTGCGGCGAGCGAAGGGCGGAAGCCGAAGCGCGCGCGGACGTTCCCGAGGGCTTGCACGCAGCGAACCCGAGCGTGCGCCCCCCAGCGCGCGTCGTTCCCACTCCGCCGCCGCGCTCCTCCGACGTGGCCCACCCGCGCCGTGCGGCGGATCTGAGCGCGCGCTTTTCCACGCGCATCGGACACTGGATCGGGGAGGCGCAGAAGCTTTCCAAGGGCAAGGCGCGCGCCGGCAACGTGCGCGTGGCGGTGTGCGTGCGCGAACTCGGGGCAGAAGGGGATCTGGTCGCGCTGCGCGCCGACGAGCCGCAGCCGCCGGCCTCGAACATGAAGCTCGTCACCACCGCGGCGGCCCTGGTCCTGCTCGGAGCCGAGCCGCACTGGGTGACGCCCTTCGAAGCGGCCGCGCCGCTCTCGAACGGCGTGCTGGCCGGCGATCTCGTCGTGCGCGCGGCCGGCGATCCACTCTTCGATTCCGCCGGTCCAGACGCGGGCGAGCGACGCCTGGAAGAGGCCGCGCGCGCGTTGCGCGCGGCGGGGCTCGAGCGCATCCAGGGCGACCTCGTGCTCGACGAGGGTACGTTCGAGGCTCCGGCGCCAGGCCCGGGCTGGCCGGACGCGAGTCAACACTGGGCCGAGTATTGCGCGCTCGCGGGCGGCTTCAGCGCCAACGGTGGCGTGCTGCATGCGCGCGTGCGCGCGGGCGCGATCGGGGCGCGCGCGGCGCTCGGCGTGCACCCGTCGCCTCACGGCCTGAAGTCGAGCTACGACGTGCGCACGACGGCCGGTACGAACGTCGACGTGCGCGTGGGTGCGACCGCGAGCACCGCGACCGTGCGCGGCACCCTCGGCCAAGGCCTGGGTGAATACGAGGCCGAGTTCGCCCACCCCGACCCGGTGGCGCTGTTCGGGAGCCTCGTGCAAGCGGCGCTGCGCGCGCAGGGGATCGAGCTCTCCGGCAACCTGCGGCGCGCGCGCGGCGTGCCGCGCGGGGTGGTGCTGGCCGAGCTCTCCTCGCCGCTGGCTGCATCTCTGCAGGCCATCAACTCCGAATCGCGCAACGGCGTCGCCGACCAGCTCTTCCTGTCGCTCGGCCACGCCGTCACGGGCCAGGGCACGCGCGCGGGCGGTGCACGCGCGATCGAGCTCGCGCTGGAGCGCCTGGGGGTCGCGGCGCGCGGCTTGCGCCAGGTCGACGGCTCCGGCCTCTCGCGCGACGACCGCGTCACGGCGCGCGCCATCTGCGCTCTGCTCGAGGCGGTGCTGGGCTCCGAGCCGGCCACCGCGCGACTCTACCGTGACTCCCTGGCCGTGATGGGGCAAAGGGGCACGCTCGAGGAGCGCCTGCGCGGCACCGCGGCGGAGGGACGGGTCTTCGCCAAGACCGGCTGGATCTCTGGCGTGTCGGCGCTCTCGGGCTACGCCGAGCCCGAGGGTGGTCGCGCCTGCGTCTTCTCGATCCTGATCGAGTATCCGAGCGAGCTCGGCGGGCTCAACACGAGCGTTTTCAAGAAGCTCCAGGACGAGCTGGTGTTGCTGCTCTTCGCGCAGGGGGCATGAGGAGCGGGGCATGACGCTGTCCTCGGCCGAGCGCGAGCGGGCGTGCGCCGTCGCCCTGGAGGCCGCGCTCGAGGCCGGCCAGCTGTTGCTGGGCTATCTCGGGCGCCTCGACCCCGCGCGCATCGGCCACAAGAGCGCCGCTCGCGATCTCGTCACCGAGGCCGATCTCGCCAGCGAGCGTTGTCTGGTGGCGCACCTGCGCCGCGCCTTCCCCGGCCACGCGATCGAGTCCGAGGAGGCCGTGCGCGACGCCGCATCCAGCGGGCCGCGCTGGTTCCTCGACCCGCTCGACGGCACGGTCAACTTCGTGCACAGCCTGCCGTGCTTCGCGATCTCGCTGGGGCTCGTGGTCGACGGCGAGGTCGAGGTCGCCGTCGTGCACGCGCCGCGCCTGGCCGAGACGTTTCACGCCCTGCGCGGGGGCGGCGCCTACCTGGGCGGAGAACGCTTGCGGGTTTCCGAGGCCAGCGCACTGGCGGACTCGATCCTGGCCACGGGCTTTCCCTATCAGCGTCACGGGGCGCGCTCCAGCAACCTCGAGAACTTCTCGACCCTGCTCTTCGAGGTGCGCGATCTGCGGCGCATGGGGGCGGCCGCGCTGGACCTCGCCTACGTGGCAGCCGGGCGCTTCGACGGCTTCTGGGAACTGCACCTCGCACCCCACGATGTCGCCGCGGGGGCGCTGCTCGTGCGCGAGGCCGGCGGGATCGTCACCGACCTGGATGGGGGCGAGGACTGGCTCCGCGCCGGGCACGTCGTGGCGGCCGGCTCCGGACTGCACGCCACCTTGCGGCGCCGGCTGGTGCGCTGAGCTTCGACTGAGGCTCGACGGCCAGAGAAGGCCGTGACGGCGCCTTTTCGGGCTGCTCGCGGGCGGATAGCATGGGCAGTCTTTCCCTTGCCAGGGAAAGGCTCGGGAGCCCCCTCCCGGGACCCGCACGAGTGCCGAACCACGAACCCGCAGGAAGACCGTAGCCGGACCCATGACGGCAGCCGGACCCATGTCGGCCGGGGCGATCGAGATCCGGGGCGCACGGCAGAACAACCTCGCCGGGGTGGACGTGGACATCCCGCGCAACCGCCTGGTCGCGATCACGGGCGTCTCGGGTTCGGGCAAGAGCTCGCTGGCCTTCGACACGCTCTTCCGCGAGGGCCAGCGGCGCTTCCTGGAGACGCTCTCGGCCTACGCACGCCAGTTCCTCGGGCGCATGGAGAAGCCCGACGTCGAGCGCATCTCCGGCCTGTCGCCGGCCATCGCCGTCGACCAGCAGGCCGTGCAGCGCGGCCCGCGCTCCACGGTCGGCACGGTCACCGAGATCGTCGACCACCTGCGCGTGCTGTTCGCGCGCGCGGGCACGGCCCATTGCCCCGAGCACGGCGAGCCCCTCGCCAGCCAGACGCCCGAGGCCATCGTGCAAGCCGTGCTGACGGCCTTCGCGGGCGAGAACGTGCACGTGCTCGCCCGGCTGGTACAGGACCGCAAGGGCGAGCACCGCTCCGTGCTCGAGGACCTGCGCAAGAAGGGTTTCGTGCGCGCGCGCGTCGATGGGGTCGTCAAGCGGATCGAGGAGAGCGGCGAGCTCGCGCGCTACAAGCGCCACACCCTCGAAGCCGTCGTCGACCGGCTCAAGGTCGCGCCCGACGGAGTGGCGCGCCTGCGCGAGGCCGTGGCCGGAGCGCTGGAGCTCGGCAAGGGCGAGCTGGTGCTGCTCGGAAGCAAGTCCGAGCGCGCCTTCTCGACCCAGCGTACCTGCCCGAGGTGCCACCGCGAGGCGCCGCCGCTCGAGCCGCGGCTGTTCTCGTTCAACTCGCCCCACGGTGCCTGTCCGCGCTGCGAGGGGCTGGGCGTCCTGCGCCGGCCGTCGGCGCGCCTGGTGGTCGGCGACGCCGCCAAGACAATCCGCGCGGGCGCGCTGCACGTTACGCGCGCGAGCGGCGGGGCGCTGCTCTTCCCGCACGTCGACTTCGCCTTCCTGGAAAAAGTCGGCGCGGCACACGGCTTCGATCTCGACACGCCCTGGCGCGAGCTGACGAGCGAGGCGCGCGCGCTGATCCTGAAGGGCACGGGCGAACAGCGCTACAAGGCCAGCACCTCCTGGGCGGGGCAGAGTCACCAGGGCAAGGTGTCCTTCGAGCGCCGTTTCCGCGGCGTGCTCCCGGCCCTGGAGCGCGCCTGGAAGCAGGGGCAGCGCAAGGCCTTCGTCGAGCGCTTCCTCGAGGAGCGCCCGTGCCCCGAGTGCGAGGGCAGCCGCCTCAAGGACGTGGCGCGCGCGGTGCGCGTGGCCGGCGTGACGCTGCCCGCGCTGACGAGCACGGCCATCGGCGAGCTCGGCGGCCTGCTGGACGGCTTGCCGTTCACGGGGCGCGAGGGCGCGATCGCGGAACCGCTGCTCACCGAGATCCGCCGGCGCCTCGCGTTCCTGAACGAGGTCGGCCTCGCGTACCTCTCGCTCGACCGCTCGGCCGACACGCTCTCGGCGGGCGAGGCCCAACGCATTCGCCTCGCGGCCCAGCTCGGGGCCGGACTGCAGGGTGTGCTGTACGTGCTGGACGAGCCCTCGATCGGCCTGCACGCGCGCGACCACGGGCGGCTCTTCGGCGCGCTCGAGCTGCTGCGCGACGGCGGCAACACGATCGTGGTGGTCGAGCACGACGAAGCCACGCTGCGCGCCGCCGACTGGCTGATCGACATCGGTCCGGGCCCCGGGCGCCACGGCGGACGCGTGGTCGCGCAGGGCACGCCGGAACAGGTGCGCGAAGCCGACTCGCCCACTGGAAAGCTGCTGCGCGGCGAGCTGGCCCTGCCCGCGCCGAAGGAACGCCGGGCGGGCAACGGCAAGCGGCTCGTCCTGCGCGGCGCGCGCGGCTTCCACCTGAAGTCGATCGACGTCGTCTTCCCGCTCGGCACGCTGACCGTGGTGAGCGGCGTCTCGGGCTCGGGCAAGTCGACGCTGGTGCACCACACGCTGCAGCGCGCCGTGGCACGCCACCTCGGCCAGGACGCGCCACCGCCCGAGCCGGTCGAGCGCATCGAGGGCCTCGCGCACGTCGAGGAGCTGGTGTTCCTCTCCAGTGCTCCGATCGGACGCACGCCGCGTTCGAACCCGGCCACCTACACCGGAGCGTTCACGCCCGTGCGCGACCTCTTCGCCAGCCTGCCCGAGGCCAAGATGCGCGGCTGGGGCCCGGGGCGCTTCTCCTTCAACGTCGAGGGCGGGCGCTGCGAGGCTTGCCAGGGGGCCGGAGCGCGCTTCGTCGAGCTGCAATTCCTGGCGCCGGTCACCGTGCCGTGCGAGGAGTGCGGCGGGCACCGTTTCCAGGCCGAGACGCTGGAGGCGCGCTACAAGGGACGCTCGATCGCCGACGTGCTGGCGCTGACGATCGAGGAAGCGCGCGAGCTCTTCCAGGACGTGCCCAAGGTCGCGCGTCCGCTCGCGGCGCTGTGCGAGGTGGGGCTGGGATACCTGCAGCTCGGTCAGCCCTCGACCACGCTCTCGGGCGGCGAGGCGCAGCGCGTCAAGCTGGCGACCTACCTGCAGAAGCGCACCACGCGCCATACGCTCTACCTGCTGGACGAGCCCACCACCGGGCTACACCAGGCCGACGTGCTGCGCCTGGTGGGCGCGCTGCAGAAGCTGGTCGACCAGGGCCACACGGTGGTGGTCATCGAGCACATGCTCGAGCTGATCCAGGTGGCCGATCACGTCATCGACCTCGGGCCCGAGGGCGGCAGCGCGGGCGGCGAGCTCCTGGTGGCGGGCACGCCCGAGGACGTGGCGGCCTGTGCGCGCTCGCACACGGGCGCGGCGCTGCGCGCGCGCAGCCGAGACGCGCAGAACGGCGCGCGCGAACGGCCGAGCCGGCCCATGCACGGCGTGGCGCCGCGCGAGCGCCTGGAGGTCTTCGGGGCGCGCACCCACAACCTGAAGAACATCGACGTCTCGCTGCCGCGCCGCGCGCTGACCGTGGTCACGGGTCCGAGCGGTTCGGGCAAGAGCTCGCTCGCACTGGACACCATTCACGCCGTGGGCCGGGCGCGCTTCGTCGAATCGCTGTCGACCTACGCGCGCCAGTTCCTGGGCGACCGCGACCGGCCGCCGGTCGATCGGATCGAGGGCCTGGGCCCGAGCGTGGCGGTCGAGGCGCGCACCTCGGGCGGACACCCGCGCTCGACGGTCGCGACCACCACGGAGATCCACGATCACTTTCGCGTGCTGTGGGCGCGGGCCGGGACGCCGCGCTGTCCCGAGCACGGCGAGGAACTCACGCACAGCGACGCGAGCCGCCTCGCCAAGCGGCTGCTGCGCGAGCTCGCCGGCCAGAAGGGCTGGATCGTCGCGCCGGTCTTCGGTCCCGAACGGGTCGGCAAGGAAGAGCTCTCGGTCGCGGTCGCGCGTGCCAGCGAGGCCTGGCGCGCGGGCGGCTTCGCGCGCATCCTCGTGGACGGACAGGAACGCCGCCTGGACGTGCCGGGCCCGCTGCCTGCGGGCGCCCAGCGCGTGGATCTCGTCATCGATCGGGTGGCCTTCGAGGTGGAGGCGCGGACGCGCATCGTGGAGGCCATCGAACAGGCCGAGGCCATCTCCAGCGGGCGCGTCAGCGTGCTGGCGCGGCCCGGCAAGCCGGCGCCCGCGGCGGGCAGCCCGGCGCGTCACGAGTACAGCACGCGCGGCGCGTGCACGCAGTGCGGCTTCCGGCTCGCGGAGCCGCTCGAGCCGCGCCACTTCTCCTTCAACACGCACGTCGGGGCCTGCCCGGCGTGCGAAGGACTGGGCGAGCACTGGCGCTGCGCGAGCGCGCTCCTCGTCACGCATCCGGAGCGCGCGCTCGTGGGTGGGGAAGAAGACGGCGGCGGCGCGATCGCGAGCAAGCTCGGGCGCTATCTGACGCGGGGCAAGGGCTACTACGAGCACTTGCTGCGGACCGTCGCGAAGGAACACGGCGTCGACCTCGAGCGGCCTTTCGGCACGCTGAGCGACGCCGCGCAGGGCTTGCTCCTCAACGGCACCGGCGCGCGCGCGAGCTACCAGGTGCGGATCGAGAAGGAAGGCGCGAGCTTTCAGCTCGAGGAGCGCTTCAGCGCCACCTGGCCGGGCCTGTGCGGCCACGTCGACGCCTGGCACGCGAAGTCCGAGGACCCGGAATGGCGCGCGATCCTCGAGCGCACCATGCAGCAGAGCACTTGCAATCAGTGCCGGGGCGAGCGCCTCGCACCCGCGCCGCGCGCGGTCGTGCTGGGCAAGAAGCGCCTGCCCGAGGCGCTGGGGCTCGACGTCACGGCTGCCTGTGCCTGGCTCGAGAATCTGTCCCTGCCGGCCGCGGCGCGCGCGGCGGTGGCCCCGGTCCTGGCCGAGTTGCGCTCGCGCGTGGCGCTGCTCGAGCAGGTGGGCCTCGGCTACCTGACGCTCGATCGCGCGGTCGGCACGCTCTCGGGCGGTGAGGCGCGCCGCGTGCGCCTGGCCTCGAGCCTCGGTTCGAACCTGGTGGACGTGTGCTACGTGCTCGACGAGCCCACCGTGGGGCTGCACCCGGCAGACATCGAGCGCTTGACCGGAGCGCTCCTCGCCCTGCGCGACGGCGGCAACACGGTGATCGTGGTGGAGCACGACGAGACGCTCATGCGCCGCGCCGACCACGTGATCGACATGGGCCCGGGCGCGGGCCGCTTCGGCGGCGAGGTGGTGGCCAGCGCGCCCCCGGCCGAGCTCGAACGCCATCCGACTTCCCTGACCGCGGCCGCCTTGCGGGGCGAGCTGGTGCTCGCGCGCGACGGCCGCGAGCGCAACGAGTCCGCGCCGCGCGTGGCGCTCCAGGGCGCACGCTTGCACAACCTGAAGGGCGTCGCGCTCGAGCTCCGCTTCGGCGAGCTGACCGGGCTGTGCGGTCCGTCCGGCTCGGGCAAGAGCACGCTCGTCCTGGATTGCCTGGTCCCGGCCCTGCGCGGCGAGAAGCCGGCCGGGCGCTGGAAGAGCCTACGCGGCGAGAGCGGCGCGCGCCTCGTGCTGGTCGACGCCAGTCCGCTGGGGCGCACTCCACGCAGCGTGCCGGCCACCGCGGTCGGGCTGCTCGAGCCGCTGCGCGAGCTCTTTGCGCGCACCAGCGAGGCCCGCGCGCGCGGCTTCGGTCCGTCGCACTTCTCCTTCAACTCGACGCGTGGACGCTGCCCAGCCTGCGAGGGCCGCGGCTCGGTACAGATCGAGATGCAGTTCCTGGCCGACCTGTGGCTGACCTGCGAGGAGTGCGACGGCAAGCGCTATCAGCCGGAGGTGCTGTCCGTCCTCTACCGCGGGCGCTCGATCGCCGACGTGCTGTCGCTCCCGGTCGACGAGGTCCACGAGTTCCTGCGCGACGTGCCCGAGATCGCGGCCACGCTCGTGACCCTGCGCGCGGTGGGCCTCGGCTACCTGGCGCTCGGGCAGAGCTCGACCACGCTCTCGGTGGGCGAGGCCCAGCGCATCAAGCTGGCGGCCGAGCTGACGCGGGCGGCGGACGGAACTCGTAGCCTGATCGTGCTCGACGAGCCGACCACGGGCCTGGCGCGTTCCGACGTGGCGCAGCTGCATGCCGTGCTGCGCCGCCTGGTGGAGCGCGGCGACGGCGTGTTCGTGATCGAGCACCACCTGGAGCTGCTCGCGGCCTGCGACTGGCTGGTCGAGCTCGGCCCGGGCGGCGGCGCGGCCGGCGGGCGCGTCATCGCTCAGGGGACGCCGGCGCAGCTGGCCCTGGACCCCGCCTCGGTGACGGGACCGTGGCTCGCGCGCGCGGACGGCGCGGGAGCCACACCCACGTCGCACACCCCGCCGCGCGGGCGACGCAAGGGGGCGCTCGCGTGACGCTCGCAGCCGACAATCCACTGATCGTGCAGAGCGATCGCTCGCTGGTGCTGCACACCGTGCGCACGGTGGCCGACGAGCACGGCCGGCCTCGGCGCGATGCCCAGGGGCGGCTGCTGACCGAGGAACACCCGCGGTTCGTGGGCGCGCGCGATGCGCTGGCGGCCTTCGCCGAGCTGGAGAAGAGCCCCGACTACCTGCACACCTACCGCATCACGCCCGTCTCGGTGTGGAACGCCGCGGCCCTGGGCCTGTCCGCGGCCGACATCCTCGCGCGCCTCGAGGACTTCGCGTGCGTGCCCATTCCGCGCAACGTCGCGAGCGAGATCCGCACGTGGATCGAGCGCTACGGCTTGCTGCGCATCGAGCGCGTCGTCACCGCAGCAGAAGCGGGGCCCGCGCGCTTCGAGCTGTGCTCGAGCAAGCCGGGCGCCCTGGCCGAGGTGCTCGCCCACGAGAGCGTGCGCAAGCTCTTGACCCTGGACGCGCGCGGCCGCGCCTGGCTCGCAGAGCACGAGCGCGGCTCGATCAAGCAGGCGCTCATCAAGCTCGGTTTCCCGGTCGACGACCGCGGTGGCTATCGCGCGGGCGATCCCTTCGCGGTCGTGCTGCGCAAGCAGCTGCGGAGCGGCGCGCCGTTCGCTCCGCGCGCCTACCAGCGCGAAGCGGCGGAGGGCTTCTATCGCGGCGGCAGCGTGCTGGGCGGCAGCGGGGTGGTGGTGCTGCCCTGCGGTGCGGGCAAGACCGTCGTGGGCCTCGCAGCCATGAGCCTGGTGGGGGAGAAGACGCTCATCCTGACCACCAACACCGTCGCGGTGCGCCAGTGGCGCGCGGAACTGCTGGACAAGACCGAGCTCGGCGCGCACGAGATCGGCGAGTACACGGGCGAGGAGAAGAGCGTCCGGCCGGTGACGGTGAGCACCTACCAGATGCTGACCTGGCGGCGCTCGAAGACCGATGCCTTCGAGCACTTCGCCCTGTTCTCGCGCGAGAACTGGGGCCTGGTGATCTACGACGAGGTCCATCTCCTGCCGGCGCCGATCTTCCGCGTCACCGCGGCGCTGCAGGCGCGCCGGCGCCTGGGTCTGACGGCCACCCTGGTGCGCGAGGACGGCAAGGAAGACGAGGTCTTCTGCCTGATCGGACCCAAGCGCTACGACGTGCCGTGGAAGGTGCTGGAGAACAAGGGCTTCATCGCCTGCGCGCGCTGCACCGAGGTACGCGTGCCCCTGGATGCAGCCCAGAAGCCTGCCTACGCCAGCGCCAGCGCGCGCAACAAGTTCCGCGTGGCCTCCGAGAACCCGGCCAAGATCCGCGTGGTGCAGCAGCTCATCCGCCGCCACCGCGACGGGCGCGTGCTGGTCATCGGGCAGTACATCGATCAGCTCGTGGAGCTGGCCCGCCACGTGGGCGCACCGCTCATCACCGGCAAGACCCCGACCGCCGAGCGCGAGCGACTCTACGACCGTTTTCGGCGCGGCGCGGAGCGCATCCTGGTGGTCTCCAAGGTGGGCAACTTCGCCATCGACCTGCCCGACGCCAACGTCGCCATCCAGATCTCGGGCACGTTCGGCTCGCGCCAGGAGGAAGCCCAGCGCCTCGGCCGCATCCTGCGCCCCAAGAGCGATGGTTCGGCCGCGTCCTTCTACGCAGTGGTGACGCTGGGCTCACGCGATCAGGAGTTCGCGCAGAAGCGCCAGCTGTTCTTGACCGAGCAGGGCTACTCCTACGAGATCATCGATGCCACGCAGCTGGAGGCCTCGTTCGGAGCATGAAGGACGGCCACGAACTGCGACAGGGCCGCGCGCTCCCGGATGCGGTCGCCGGCAACGGCCATGCGCAGGCGACTCCGGCACGGGCCTTCGGGCTGGCCGCGTGGCTCGCGAGCCGGCGCCGCTCGGACCTGATCGAGCTGCACCGCTTCTGGGGCGGGAAGCTGTGCGATGCGCCCAGCGGAGACGACGAGGAGCTGCGCGCACGCATCCAGCGCTGGATGGCCGACCCGGCGCGGGTCGAGGAGCGCGTGGGCGCGCTGGGGCGGCGCCTGGCGAGCGTGGTCGACAGCCTGGTGCTCGCGCCGCGCTACCAGAAGAACTGGGCCGAGCTCTCGGGTTCGCCCGGTCTCGGCACGCTCTCGCCCTACGAGCTCGAGGCCTGCGTGACGGCGCTCGCGCGCCGGGGTCTGGTGGTAGAAGGTGGCGACCGGCGCTTCGAGAGCTTCGGAGCGCGCGTCCTCGGGCTGCCGCTGGAGCTGGGCGACGGCCTGTTGCGGCGCAGGCGCCTGGGGCAGGGCGGGCTGTTCGCGATCCTCTCGCTGCACGGGCACCTCGAGCAGCTCTACGCCCACGCCGAGCGCAGCACACCGCGCCGGCAGCGCGAACTCTACAAGATGTACGCCCAGGAAACGGCCTGCGCGGCGCGCATCGAGCGCCTGCCCGAGGGCCTGCAGACTCTGGTGGAGAAGGCGATCCTGGAGTTCGGCGGCATCCTGCCGAAGGGCCTGTTCGAGCGCACGGAGAGCAAGGCGCTGCACTGGAACGCGCGCCGCTGGCGCCTGATCCTCGAGCAGTCCCTGGTCGGCACGGTGCGCGAGCTCGACCTCGCGCGCCACGGAATCGCCCTGCAGGACGAGACTCTGGTGGTGTTCAACGAGGTGGCCCTGGCCTGGCTGCGACGCGTGGCCGTGCCCAGCGACCCAGACCAGCCGCACGAGGAGCTCTCGGCCGGGATCGACCTGTGCTCGAACATCTCGCGCTTCCTCACCTATCTGAGCGAGAACGGCGTGCGCTTCACCGTGCGCGGCGAGATCTTCAAGACCACGGAAAAGCGCATCCTGCAGGAGCTGATCCCCAATCCCGGCCGCGAGCTGTCGCGCGAGGCGGTGCTCGATTACATCTACGACTTCACGCGCACCGCGCACCTGATCGAATCGACCGGCGAGCGCACGTTCGCCATGTCGAGCGAAGGCCGCGTCTGGGAACAGAAGGACCTGGAGCAGAAACTGCGCGCGCTGCTGGAGTTTTCGATC
>JANOGB010000454.1:0-9603 GCA_031413955.1 Planctomycetota bacterium
GGCTCTTTCTCTTGGCTTGTTTCCGTTCTCCGAGAGAAAGGGAAGAAGACAAGAAAGCGGAGCCGGGCTGGAGCCCGGCGCTCCCGGATGAAGAAGAGCAGAGCCGGGCTGGAGCCCGGCGCTCCCAGGGTGATCCAATCCGGCGTGCAACCGCCGCCGATCTCGCCCCGGGTTCGAGCGCTGCTCGCGCGCCGGCCGGTCTTCGATGCCCACGTCGATGCGATCGGCCTCGCGGCGGATCTCGGGCACGACCTGGGCGAGCTCTGCGCGGGCCAGTTCGATCTCGTGCGCGCGGCGGAGGGCGGGCTCGGCGCGTGGGTGGTCGTGTGCTGGCCGGACCCCGCGCACCACCTCGCGCGCAGTTTCGCGCGCGCGGCGGAGATGCTCGCGGCAGCGCACGCGCTCGCCGCGCGTTGTCCTGCGCATTTTCGTCTGGTCGGGAATGGCGCGGAGCTCGAGGCCGCGCGCGCGGACGGCGTGAGCGCGGGCATCGTCGGCATCGAAGGCGGCCACGCGCTCGAGGATGGCCTGGAAAAACTCGAGTGGTTCTTCGCGCGCGGACTGCGCGTGCTGACGCTGGTCTGGAACAACCATCTCGCGTGGATCCGCTCGTGCCAGGCCGGCGCCGGCGCGGGCGTGCCCGCGGGACTCTCGCCGTTCGGCCGCGAAGTCGTGCGCCGCATGAACACACTCGGGATCGTCGTCGATCTCTCGCACGCCGGCGAACGCGCCTTCTTCGACGCGCTCGAGACGAGCACGCGGCCCGTGATCGCCAGCCACTCCGGCTGCAAGTCCCTGCACGACCATCCGCGCAACCTCACGGACGAACAGTTGCGCGCGCTCGCCGGGCAGGGCGGCGTCGCAGGCATCGTCTTCCATCCGGGTTTTCTCGACGCGCGGGCGCGGGCCGAGGAGGCGCGCGTTCGCGTGCTGCCGGAATACACCGGCCTCGCCGAGCGCGATCCGACCGCGAGGTTCCTGGCGCAGCAACGCGTCATGCGCACCCGGGCGGCGCCGCTCCCGGCCGAGCGTCTGGTCGATCACATCGTCCACGCCGTGCGCATCGCCGGCATCGAGCACGTCGGCCTGGGCAGCGACTACGATGGCATCGAGCGCGCTCCCCAGTGGCTCGAGGACGCGCGCGGGTACGCCGTGCTGGCCGAGCTGCTCGCCCGGCGCGGCTTCGACGACGAGGAGCTCGTGAAGATCCTCGGCGGCAACATGGAGCGCGTCTTCCGGGCCGTCACGGGTCCAGGGACGGAGGCGGCCAGCAAGGCCGCCGGGGCAGCTCCGGTGCTCGTCGCCGAGAGCGGCGCAAGGTGACTGGGGAGCGCGCGCGAGAAAACCCCTAGGCTCGCTTCACGTCCGGAGGCTCCGCGACTCCCCTGTCCGCGCACGGCGCCGCCTCTCTCACCCTCCCAGGGATACTTCCCATGACGCTTTCGAGCTCCCCCCCTGCTCAGCGACGCTCCCGGCTGGACGACTTGCTCCCGCGACGGCCGGCCAGGAAGAAACCGGAGCTCCCGCAGATCGAGGGGCATGCCCTCGCCGGTCTCACGAGTTCGCGCTTCGCGAGCCGCCGGGGCTTGCTCGGCGGCTTGACCGGACTCGGCTTCAGTCCGCGGCCCGAGCAAGCCCCGCACCGCGATCCGCTGCTGACCCTCGTGAACCGCATCACGCAGGGCTTCAACCTGGCCGAGTACGAGCGCGCGCGGACCATGGGGTACCAGGCCTACCTCGACGAGCAGCTCGATCACCTGGCGATCGACGACTCGGCCCTGGACGCGCGTCTGGCGGGCTTCACCACGCTCGGTCTGAGCCCGAAGCAGCTCTACGACACGTACTCGGCCGACTTCACCGAGCCGTACTACCAGTTCAAGGGCGCGATGCTGCTGCGCTCGGTGCACTCCAAGCGCCAGCTCTTCGAGCGCATGTGCGAGTTCTGGAACGACCACTTCAGCATCGACCAGAACAAGGGGGACATCGAGTGGCTGTTCCTGCCCGACAACGATCGCCTCGTCATCCGCCCCAACGCGCTGGGGAGCTTCCCCGCCCTGCTGTCTGCCTCGGCCCACGGCTGCGCGATGCTGTTCTATCTCGACAACTGGCTCAACGTGCACAACGCGCCGCAGAACAACTACGCGCGCGAGTTGCTCGAGCTGCACACGCTCAGCGTGAGCGGTGGCTACAACGAGGTCGACGTCAACGAGGTGGCCAGGTGCTTCACCGGCTGGACGCTCAACCCAGACCCCAGCTCGCCCAACTGGTTGCGGGGCATCTTCGACAGCTCTCTCCATGCCGCCGGGCAGAAGCTGGTGCTGGGGAACGTGATCCCGAACTTTCCTCCGCGCGAGGACGCGCAGCGCGTGATCGACATCCTTGTGGCGCATCCGAGCACGGCGAGCTTCCTCGCGCTCAAGATGCTCCGCTGGCTGCTGACGCCCACGCCTCCGCAGGCGCTGGTCGATCAGGTGGCGAGCACGTATCTCGCGACGAACGGCGACATCCGCTCGATGCTGCGCGTCATCCTGGCGCGGGAGAACATGCGCTGGGCCACGCCGGTGCTCGGGCCCACGCTCGGGCCGAAGTTCCGCCGGCCGTTCCACTACATGGTCTCGCTCCTGCGCGCGCTGGATGCCGACGTCGAGGATCCGCTCTACCCGATCTTCTATCTCTACGGCATGGGACACGTGCCCTTCGACCACGTGCAGCCCAACGGCTACCCCGACACGGTGGAGGCCTGGGGCAGCTCGCTCTTGCCGCGCTGGAGCTTTGCCAGCGTGCTCCTCGGTCCCTCGGCCGTGCTGGGCACGCCCATCCCCGGCGTGCAGCTCTCCTACCCGAGCCTGGCGAACAAGCTCGCTTTCTCGGGTGCGAACGACCGACCCGGCCTGGCGGAGCGCATCAACCAGCGTCTGCTCGGCAACACCCTCACCCCGAACGAGGTCGAGGCGCTGCAGGAGTACATGAACGCGCAGGCGACGTTCGGCGCAGCCGCGCTGTTCGAGGCCATCGCGCTCGGCGCATCTCTTCCCGGATACCAGTGGTGCTGAGGCTCCAAGGACGCATGCCCATGAAGAACATCCTCCAGAATCTCGACCAGGCTCACGGGCCCCGTTCCGCCGCGAGCCCCTCGCGCCGCGCCGTGCTGGGTGGCTCGGCCTCGCTCGCCGCCGCGACTCTCCTGTCCGGGCAGGCCACGGCCTCGTCGCGGCGCGGGAGCGGCCGCCCCGTGCTCGTGCACGTGTTCCTGCGCGGCGCGATGGACGGCCTGACCACGGTCGTGCCCCACGGCGACGGCGACCTGTACGTGTGGCGTCCGTCGCTCGCGATCCAGCCGCCGGGACAGCCCAACGGCGCGCTCGACCTGGACGGCTTCTTCGGGCTCGCGCCCGCCGCCGCGCCGCTCCTGACGCCCTACGGCAATGGACACCTGGCCGTGGTGCACGCCGCGGGTTCGATCGACCCCACGCGCTCGCACTTCGATGCCTTCGTGCGCATGGAGTTCGGCGATCCGAACCTGCCCCTGGGCCTGGTCAGCAACGGCTGGATCACGCGCTACCTGGTCGAGACCGCGGCCCAGGCCACGAGCCCGCTGCGCGCGATCGGCGCGAGCTCGATCCTGCCGTACGCCTTGAACGGGGCTTCCAACGCGCTACCCATCCCCGACTTCCAGAGCTTCCTCTTCCCCGGCAAGGCCAGCACCGCCCCGCAGCGCGTCGCCACGATCACCGACACCTATGCGCGCCGCCGGCCGCCCGTCGGACCCGCCGCGCTGGACACGATCGCTTCGATCGGGATCCTGGCCGGCGTCGATTTCGCCGGCTACGCGCCCGAGAACGGCGCGCAGTATCCGGCCAGCACCCTCGGCACGCGCATGCGCAACACCGCCGCGCTGATCAAGGCCGGGACCGGGGTCGAGGTGGTCACGGTCGACGTCGACGGCTGGGATCTGCACGCCGACCTGGGACCGATCGTGGGCAACATGGCCGCGCTGCTCGACGATCTGACGAGCTCGCTGGAGGCCTTCTATCTCGACCTGCTCGGCCACCTCGACGACTACCTGCTGGTCTGCATCTCCGAGTTCGGCCGCCACGTCGAGGAGAACGCCAGCGCGGGCGTCGACCACGGCCACGGTAACGCCATGTTCGTGATGGGCGGGAGCGTCAACGGCGGACAGGTGTTTGCGAGCTGGCCCGGCCTGAGCGTCAACGACCTCGACCAGGGCGACCTCGCGATCACGAGCGACTACCGCGACGTGCTAGGGGAGATCCTGCAGGAGCGCCTGGGCGTCACGAACCTGGCGGCGATCTTCCCGCAGCACAGCTTCACGAGTCTGGGCGTTCTTTCGTGACTCTCTGACCCGGGCTGACGCCCGCAACTCAGCTCAGCTTCTTCAGCGCGGCCTGGACCTCGCTCCAGTTGCGCTCTTCCTTGGTGTTTTCCTGCACCTGGCAGAAGGCCACCTTGCCGTGCTTGTCGACGATCACGGTCGCGCGATGGCTGATGAAGGGCACGCTCGGGTGCTGCAGGCCGAACTTCTTGGCCACGTCGAGCAGCGGATCGGCGAGCAGGTCGTGCTTGATGCCCTTGGCAGACTTCCACGCCTTGTGCGACCAGGTCGAGTCACGGCTGATGCCGACCGTGATCGTGTTGGGCGCGGTGATGGTGGGCTCGGTCGAGATGCGGCAGTTTTCCTTCTCGCAGGTCGGCGACCAGTCGAGCGGATAGAACATCAGCACGACGTTCTTGCCCTTGTGGGCGGAGAGCTTGAACTCCTTCTCGTCCTGGGTCTTGAGCGTGAAGTCGGGGGCGGGGGTTCCGATGTCGATGGGCATGTTTGGTTCTCCTGGGGTCGAGTGCGCGATGGTAGCGGCCGAGTCCGTTGCAGGCGAGTTTCAGGGATACTCCGGGTGCTCTCTCGCCCTCGAAACCCCTGCGGCGAGAGTACGGAGCCAGGCACGGTCTCGCCGGATTCCGAGTGCGCGCAAGAGTGCGCGGAGCGCAGGCCGGAATCCGGCAAGACCGAGCCTGGCACCTCCCTCTCGCCGTCGGGACGGCGTCGAAGCGCTTCATTCTGGGTCTAGCCGCGCGCGGCAGCGGATCAGGCATCGAGCGCGCAGGTCCGGAACCCTGCCAGCACGTCCCGCCGGTGCGGGCGGTAGAAGTTGCGCCAGGTGTTGCGCAGCAGGCGCGCGCGCGTGGCGAAGGCGCCCCCGCGCAGGACGCGGTGGTCGCCGAACCAGGGCTCGGAGTATTCCCCGTACGGCCCGGGGACGAAGCCGGGGTAGGGAGCGAAGGCGGTGGCGGTCCACTCCCACACGTTGCCGAGCATCTGGCGCAGGCCGCGCGACGTGTCGCCGAGCGGGTGGGCGCCGACCTCGCAGGGTTCGTCGCTCGCGAGGTCGAGCTGGGCGTGTGCCTCGGTCGGCGGCCCGTCGCCCCACGGAAACCGTGCGGGTCCGGCGGCACACTCCCACTCGGCCTCGCTCGGCAGGCGCCGTCCGGCCCAGCGGCAGTAGGCCTCGGCCTCGTACGCGTTGACGAAGTGCACGGGCAGGTGCTCTTCGAGCGGGACCCAGCGGTCGTAGCGCCTGCGCGACCAGGAGCCGCCGGGCTCGCGGCGCCAGTACACGGGTTGACGCGCGCCGGCTCGAGCGCACCAGCTCCAGCCGTCCGCGCTCCACAGCTCGCGCCGCTCGTAGCCGCGCTCCTCGACGAAGGCGCGGAACTCGGCCTGTGTCACTGGCGCGCGCGCCATGCGGAAGGGCGCGAGCCGGACCTCGTGGGCCCACTGCTCGTTGTCGAAGACGAAACCAGTGCCGGGACGTGCGCCGAGGTGAAAGGTTCCGCCCTCGATCTCGACATCGCCTGGACGCGGTCCACCTCCGGGCACGTGCGGCGCGGAGCAGGGTGGGGGAGCGTAGCCCAGCGTCTGGCGCGTGTAGACGAAGGCCTCGCCGTGCATGTCCTCGTGGAAGAGCGCGAGCTCGTGGAAGTAGGGCTCGTCCGGCGCCTGCGCGAGCGTGCGCTCGACCCGCTCGAGCACGCCGGCCGCGTAGGCCAGCGTCCCGGCCCGATCCGGAAAGCCGAGCTGCCAGCGGACGTCGTGGGGGATGGCGGCCGAGTCGTAGAGCGCGTCCGCGTCCGTGCGCAGCGACGCGAGTCCGAAGAGGTGCCGCAGGCACCAGCGCTCCTGGAACCAGGCCACGTGCCCGAGCTCCCAGATGGGCGGATTGACGATCTCGAGCTCCGGCCCGAACCACTGCTCGTCGTCGAGGTCCTCGAGCAAGCTCAGCGTGCGCGCACGCGCGTCGCGCAGCGAGGCGAGGAGACCAGCGTTCACGAAGAGATTCTATGCCCGACTGGTATCCTGCCCCGCTCGCACCGATGGACCCTGGGCGCGAACCCGCCGCGGAGGCCAGGACCCTGTTCCAGCGCTTCTTGGCCGAGCGCTGGTCGGGTGGTCCACGCTTCGAGGAGTGGTTGGTCCAGCACCCGGGGCACGCATCCGACCTGCGGATGCTGCGCGACCAATGGCTGGTGGCGCTGCAAGGGCTGCCGCTGCACGGCACTCCGCCCGGCGCCGGCGAGATGGCTCTGCGCAGCTCGATCTCCTTCTCACCCGGGGAAACGCTGGGAGGCTTCCTGCTGCTCGAGCGCCTGGGCGGGGGCGGCATGGGCGACGTATGGAAGGCCGAAGAGCTCGCCTTCAAGCGCACGGTCGCCCTCAAGCTGTTGCGGCCCGAGTTCCTGGCCGAGCCGCGCGCGCTGGAACGCTTCCGGCGCGAGGCTCTGGCTGGCGCGCGCGTGCAACATTCCGGGGTCGTGGTGGTCTACTCCTACGGCCGAGTGGGCGCGCAGCCCTTCATCGCTCAGGAGTACGTTGCCGGAGGCCGGACGCTCGCGGACTGGATCACGGAACGACAGGCGAAGCGGGGTTCCTCGAGCGAGGAGTTCCGACGAGCAGCCGGCTGGGCGGCGGAAGCGCTCCAGGCGGCCCACCAGGCCGGCGTCCTGCACCGCGACGTCAAGCCTCGCAATCTCCTGCTGTCTCCGGAAGGGCATCTGAAGGTGGCTGACTTCGGCCTGGCGCGCATCCAGGGCGAGGTCGCGCTGTCCCAGAGCGGATCCGCGGTGGGGACGTTCTGCTACATGAGCCCCGAGCAGGTTCACGGACGCAACGACGAGCTCGACGCGCGCACGGACGTCTTCGGGCTGGGCGCGACGCTCTACGAGCTGCTCACGCTCGAGCGCGCCTTCCCGGGCGACACCGTGCACTCGGTGACCCAGCGCATCCTGAACGTCGATCCGCCCGACGCGCGCGAGAAGCGCTCCGGCGTTCCGCGCGACCTGGCCTGGATCGCGGCCAAGGCACTGGAGAAGCGCCCGGCGGACCGCTTCCCGGACATGCGTGCCTTGGCCGAGGATCTGCGCTGCTTCCTGGAGGACCGTCCGATCCGCACGCGCGGGACTTCGAGTGTGCTACGGGCCCGCAAGTGGACACGACGGCATCCCACGGTGAGCGTTGCAACGACCGTCGGCCTCGTGGCCTTGCTGGGCTTGCTGTGGCTCCTGCGCTCGAATCGACTGGAGCGAGCCCATGCCGAGCGCGAGACCTTGTTCGCTCAGGCCCAATGGGCGATCGAGGTCGACGACCTGGATCGCGCCCGAGTCATGGTCGAACGCGCCAACGCGCTGGAACCCGGTGACCCACAAGGGCATCTGATCCTGGCCGCGGGCTACGCGCACTACTGGCGCACGCCCCAGGTGCTCGAGGAGCTCGAGCGCGCGCGAGCCAAGGGGTTCTCGGAGGACCCGGCCGCGATCTCCACCGCGCTGGAGCACGGAGCCCATGCCTTGTACCTGCAGGCTAAGCGCGACCCCACGCTGTACGCGCTCGCGCAGCAGGAGGTCGAGGCCGCCCTGTCCCTCGATCCGTCGTTGTACGCCTTCCAGTTCACGCTGTACCAGATCCGCTCGGTGCGCAACGACGTAGCGGGAGCTCTCCAGGCGCTGGAGGCCTACAAGGCGCGACTCCCCGTGGGGTCGCCCTTCACGCGCATCATCGAGGCGTTGCTGCAAGAGCGCGCGGGCGATCTCGCCGGCGCGCTCGCGACGCTAGAGAAGGTCCGCGCGCTGCCCGGGATGAGCGAGGAGGAGCTGGCCGAGTTGCGCTGGCACAGGAGCCTCGGCCGGATCTGTTACCTCACCGGAGACCTCGAGCGAGCCGAAGATCTCCTGCGCCAGGCCGTGGCCGCGGCGCCCAGGGACTGTGGGAGCTGGCAAGTGCTCGCCCTCACGTACCTGAAGCGCGTGCGAGCCGGGGACACGACGCCGGAGACTGCCCGGGCGGCGAACGAGGACGCCCAGCGCGCACTCGAGTGCAGCCCCGCGCTCATCGAGCCCATCCTCATCCAGGCCTCGCTGGCCCTCGAGGCGCTCAGGACCGAGAAGCTCGGTCCGGATCCGACCCGCTCGGCCGCCTGGCGTGAGGCCCGCGCCGCGCTCGACGCACTACGCGCCTTCGTGGGCGAGGATGCACCCGAGCTGCGGACCCGCGAGTCCTATCTCCTGGTGCTCGAGGCGCAATACGACTATTCGCACGGCAGGTATGCGGCGGCAGCAGAACGCTACCAGGCTGCGCTGGAGGCCGATCCGCGCAACCTGCCGGCCGCGATGTACCTCGGGCAGTGCCGCTGGTGGATGGGGGAGTACCGAGCGGGGCTCGAGTTGCTCGAACGGACCCTGGAGCAGTGGGACGATGCCTCCTGGAAGGGCGAGCGCAACCCCGCCTACCTCGGGGCGCTGCTCGCCTGGATCATCGGCTGTGCCTCGAAGGTTTCCGAGCCCGAGGCGTTGGCGCGAGCGGCCGAGCGTTTGGTGCAGGAACTGGAGCGAGGAGTCGTCTTCAACAAGGAGGAACTCCTGAGCGCCGCCGAGTTCTTGGCGACGGCGCCCGAGGGACTGCGCGACTGCGGGCTGGCCCGAACCCTGATCGAGGAGCACGGCCTCACGACGGCGTTCGATGGGCTGGCCAACGCCAGCGATGCCCGTGCGATCCTGGAGGCGATCGCACGGGCATGCCGGTGATCAGGTCACGGGAAACTTGCCTTCACCTTGTACTTCTTGGTCTTCATCTGGCCGGTCGAGGGCTCGTGAACGCCGACGATCACCCAGGTCTCTCCGGGCTTCTTCCGCTCCATTTCCAGGGTGAATTCCAAGCCCTTGGCCGGGCAGTCCTTCTTGTGCCACCGGGCGGTTCCGCTCGCACTCTTGTGGTGGTACTTCGTCATCGGCTTGGCCGACTTGTACTTCATGAATTCGGGATCCCAGCTCACGTGCACATCCACCACGTGGGACTTGGGAGAGCCACCATCGTCGTCGTACACCTCGATGAGGAGTTCGGGCGGAAGCGGCGTGATCTGTGTATTCAGCGGCATTGTTCCTCCTTGGTTCTTTCGGGTGTAGGACCGTTTCCACGTAGCTTCACGCGGCGCGGAGTTGGCGGTATGTCTTCCAGAAGACCTCCCAGCGTTTGGAGAGTACGTGGACTCGCAGATTGAGGACGTACTGTCCGCCGATCCGGGACCAGCGCATGCC
>JANOGB010000455.1:0-5015 GCA_031413955.1 Planctomycetota bacterium
CTCCACCGCCTTCATGGAAGCCGAGTGCACACGCGAGGACGGAACCGTGGTGGCGCGTGCCCACGGGACGTGGTTCATTCGCTGAGGGGTGATCCGCTGAGGAAGGGCTAGCCCGGCGGCTTGCCGAGCCAGCCCTTGCGCCGAAAATAGAACAGCATCCCCACGCCGAGCGCGAGCATCGCGACCAGGAGCGCCGGGTAGGCCCACGGCCAGGCGAGCTCGGGCATGTGCACGAAGTTCATGCCGTAGATGCCGACCAGGAAGGTGAGCGGGATGAAGATCGTGGACACGATCGTCAGCACCTTCATGACCTCGTTGGTGCGGTTGGCGATCGAGGTGAGGTAGATGTTGAGCAGCCCCGAGGCGATCTCGCGGTAGATCTCGACCATCTCGGCCACCTGCACGCAGTGGTCGTGCACGTCGCGCAGATAGATCTTGACCGGTTCGCTGATGCCCCCGACGTCGCCCCGCAGGAGCGCGTGCAGCGCCTCGCGCTGCGGCCAGACGTCGCGGCGGATCGCGATCAGGTCGTGGCGCAGAGCGGCGAGCTCGCGCAGGAGCTCGCGCGTCGGGCATTCGACCGCGCGCTCCTCGAGCCGCTCCAGGTTCTCGCCGAGCTTGTCCAGGATCGGCAGGTAGTCGTCCACGATCGCGTCGAGCAGCGCGTAGGCGAGGTAGTCCGTGCCCGAGCGGCGCAGCAGCCCCGTGCCCGCGACGAGGCGCGCGCGCACCGGCTCGAACACGTCGTCGGCGCGCTCCTGGAAGGAGAGCACGTGGCGCGCGCCGAGCACGAGGCTGATCTGGCGCTCGTCGACCGGATCGTCGGGGTCGCCCTTCCAGATCAGGCGCCGCGCAACAGAGAAGGTCGCGCCCTCGTAGGCCTCGCACTTCGGGCGCTGCGAGAGGTGCACCACGTCCGCAAGCAGCAGCGGGTGGAGCTGGAAGTTCGCGCCGATCCATTCGAGCGCCGCGCGGTCGCCGAGCCCCTGCACGTCGACCCACAGGAGCCCATCCGGCCGGCAGAAGGCGGCCAGCTCGCGGGCGTCGCGGATCTCGCGCTCCTCCACGCCCGCGGACGTGTAGCGCAGGGCGCGGATGCGCGGCGCGGGGCTCTCGGCGTCGAAGAGCAGCGTGCCGGGGCTCGAGCCCGCCGGCGGCTTGTTGTGCGCCATGCGCAGCTTGGCACGCCGACGCTTGCGCTGCTGGCTCTTCTCGTGCTTCGCTTTCCAGCGCTTCAAGGCCGCGGTCGCGCCGGAGCGCGGATCGATAGGATGGCGTCCCGACCCGCCGCGGGCAACGCGCGGGTCGGGTGCGAGGGCCTGCCGCGATCACTAGACTCACGTCGATGGAGCCTCGAGCGCTGCGATGCGGACGGGCAACTGCCGTGCTCGCCACCGCGATCTCGGCGAGCTGCTCCGGCACGCCCGAGAAGATCGAGATCGACGAGGGTGGGGCCCCCTTCGTGGGAGCACGCGTGCTCGTTCCCTTTGCCCAGGCCGAGCGCCTGCGCGCGCTGCACGCGGGCGACGCTGTGGCGGCCGCGGGCTGGCACCACGCGCTCGCGCTCGAGGGCGACTGGACCGGCGATGAGGGCGAGCAGGACATCGGCGCGCTCGAGACGGTGGAGCTCGACGACGTGTCGCTCATGGGCCCCGGCAGGGTCTCGTACGACTTCGACCTCGCGAGACTGAACCTCTCGGTCGTCAACGGCATGGTCTTCGACAACGGGGCCCTGTTCGACGTGGCGCTCGGGCTGAACGCCACGCGCCTCGATCTGGAGGCCGAGCTCGGCGCCCAGCGCGCATCGATCCGCGCTGAGTCCATCGGTCCCAAGATCGGCTTCCAGCTCGGCTGGCTCTCCCCCTGGCGGCTCTCGGTGCGCGCGCGCCTCGGCTATTCCGCCGAGCTGCCCCTGGACGAGCACGCCGACCAGGTCGAGACGCGCACGTTCGAGCTCGGGCTCCTGGTCCCCCTCGGCCCCTGGGCCGGGCTCGACGCCGGCTGGCGCTGGAGGGACTACGACGCCGAAGGCTCCGACTCGGAGATCGAGCTCGACCTCGACGGGCCGTTCGTGAGCCTCGCGTTCGGACCGTACTGAGGGCGCCGCGGAATCCCTACAAGACGGGGTCCGCGTGTGCCTCGAGCTCGCGCTTCACCGGACCACCGAGGTGATCCAGGAAGACGCGCAGCCCCTCGCGCCGAGCGAACTGGAAGGCCGGCACCAGGTCGCTGTCCCCGGTCACGACCACCAGCGTCTCCACGAGCCGGCGCAGGGCCAAGCGAGCGATGTCGAGCCCTATGCGCAGGTCGACGCCCTTCTGCTCGAGGTTCAGCTCGAGGTCGTCGGCCACCAGCGCCCGCGGTGTGCGCGCGATCTCGCGCAAGGCTGCATCCCGGACGCGCCAGCCGTGCACCGCTAGCTCGCCCTTGCGCAGGGCTACGTTGGGCTTCAGCTCGAGCTCGTCCTGGAATCGGGTCCGGGCGGCGTAGCCAGCGTGGCGAGCTCCGCTCGCGCGTTGATGCGCTCGCACTCGGAGAGAACATCGTCCGGAGCCGGACTGGAAGCCGAGCGATCCCACGGCGGCACGACCGCGCGGTCGCCCACAGAGCGCCCGTCGCGCCCTCGGACGCCAGCACCGCCGGACGCTCGGCCGTCTGCGGGTGGTCAACGTCTTGAGGCCGTGCCCCTCCGTGCGGCCAAGATTGCGCGTAAAGCGTTGGCGCCGTGACATGACAGCAGTACCTCCCGCAACTTCGCAATTGCCGCTCCTGTGCGGCCTAACGTCCGGCATCAGCCGCGGCCGAAGGCCGGCGGCTGCATGCCGCGGTTAGGCAGCGCCTTGCGCCTCACCGTCACCTATTCGCTCAGGCAGCAGCGCCAAACTGTGCTGAAAGGCGCACTTCAGTTCACATAGGGCAACGCCTGGTAAGTTCGCCCGGCCTGCAGCCCGTCAGGGTTGGCGTCGGTGTTGCGAAAGGTGCTCGGAAGGGTGGGGCAGTTGGCTGAACCTCCGGTGACCGGATCGCAGGCCTGAACCGAGAAGTGGAGGTGAGGGATGTTCCCGGTGTTCCCGCTGCGCCCCAGCGCGGCGCCTTGTCGTACAACGTCCCCAACCTTCACTGCCGCGCCGTCATGCGTCATATGCCCATAGAGCGCAGCCGTTCCGTCGTCGTGGCGAATAACGATGTAATTGTCGAACCCCGTCGGAGCAATTTGTCCGTCGAAGTGCGATTGCTCGACCTCGACCACTGTACCTTCACGCGCAGCGACGAACGGCGTCCCGATGGCCATACCGAAATCATAGCTGTACCGGTTCACGCCGCGGTGACCGTTACCTGGAGGAGCACAGTTGCCTTGAATCACCGGAAACGCGTCACCGACACTGTACGGCAGCACGTATTGCGACGATTGCCAGGCCAGATATCCTCCGCACACCTCACTATTGGGAGCGGTTATTGACTTGCACCCGTACGCCCCGCAGGTAACGACTGCCACGACGACAATCATCATCGCGAACCGAAGAGGTGCGTATCCGGTGCTGGGCCCACACATCCGCAACATGAAACGGGAGTCCGGCCCACTAATCATATCCATCGGACAACCTCCGTCAACAATTCCGTAAACGTGCGCTCGCAATGCATCATGCCTGGCTAACGTCTTTGACCATCAGCCGCGAGCGCCGCTGCGGCGCTCGTCGGCTGCATGGTCTTGGTGGGCGGCGCAACATCGGCGGTTCAGTCGCGGAACCTCCCGGCGGTTCGGCTGGAGACCGTGTCAGTGGATCCTGTCGAAGGACGTTCCGTTGAACTTGAACACGCCGCTCCCTGCCACCCACAGATCGCCCCGGCGGTCGGTGTAGATGGCCTGGATCTCCTTGCTCGTCAGGCCGTCTGCGGCCGAGAAGTTCCGCAAGGACTTGCCGTCGTATCGCCAGGCACCATGCTCGATGGTGCCGAACCAGATGTTGCCAGCACGGTCTTCGCCGATCGAGAACACGCGATGCAGCGAGGGGGCACCATCCGCCACATCCCCGGGCTGAGGTGTCCTTCGCCCAACGCGTGCGTCCTTCTTGCCAACCCCATGCTCCTGGGTGAAGTGGCTGGTGGTATCGCCATCCCGCAGGATGACGCCGATACCGTTGTTCCCGATCCAGAGCCTTCCCAAGCTGTCCTCGAGGACGCAACGGACGTGCAGCCCACCGGTGTCCCCGTTCAGGCCCAGGCTCTTGTCGTCGAGGACGGTGAAGGACTCGCCGTCGTAGCCGATCACCGCCGAGTACGTGGCGAACCAGAGCCTCCCGCCTCTGCCCTTGGCAATGTCCGTGCTCGCATGCGCCGCGACCGTGGCACGATCCACGGCGAGCGGGTACGTCAGGTAGGTGAAGGTCTTGCCGTCGAACCGATACACACCTGGATCCCCTTCGATCGCGGTCGCCCCGTCCCGCCCATCCTCCTTGAACCACAGGTCTCCGGTGTTCAGCAGCCACTTGTCCTTCGACGCGTAGTCCCTGCTGGTGTCGGTGATGATCCTCTCCCCGTCGAAGCCGCTGATCCCATACCCGCACTCGAACCAGACCACTCCGTGCCGGTCCTCCTGGATCGACCTGACCTGGTTGTCGCTCAGTCCGTCCTCCACAGTGAAGTAGGTGAGGCTCTCGCCGTCGAATCGGCAGGCGCCCTCCTTCCAACTTCCGAACCAGTAGTTGCCCTTGCTGTCCTCGAGAATGGAGCGCACGACCTCGAAACGGAGCAGTACAGGGGCAGCGATGGCGCTGTCGTTCAGCCCCGATTTCGTCAAGTCTGGCTTCGTCGTGCAGGAGCTTGCGCCGACAAGGGCAAGCATGACGAGTGCTGCCAGAGCACCACTCAACTTACTACGCATGATCATCAACTGGTCAACGCCCACAAGAGACCGGCTCGCACTGTCTTCAGGCAGGTCGATAGAACTCTTTGTCCGCCCAACGTCTTTGACGCTGAGCCGCGAGCGCCGCTGCGGCGCTCGTCGGCTCCTGCGT
>JANOGB010000456.1:0-5277 GCA_031413955.1 Planctomycetota bacterium
GGGGATTTGGGTTGGCTTCGATCACATACGCCCGTCCCTGCTCGGTGATGCGCAGGTCGATACGGGCGTAGCCAGACATCATGAGAATCCGGTAGGCGCGCTTGCACAACTCCTGAATCGCGCGGGCCGCCGCGGGTTCGAGGTCGGCCGTACCGCTCTCGATTCCGTGTTTCTTCTGGTAAGCCCCCAGGCGCTAGGCGGAAATGAGCCAGGGTTGCTAACGAGAAATGGGCCACCCGCCCGGTTGGGTTGAGGCGGCTCAGGCGAATCGCTGGAGGCCAGTCATGATGTCGGGTGAAGAAGCGCCCATGCCGGATTTGCCGCAAGTGGTTTCATCCTGACCCGCGAGTAGGCCCACGCCAGCGAGCCTGTAGGAATCCGGATTGCCGGAAGAAGTGGCGCGCCAAGACTCAGGCAGGGTGGCTTTCCCACCAGCCTGAGTATTTCATCGAGCGCCGGCTGCGACTGCGGTCGCTGGCAGCCCGTGAAGCGGCCGAGGCTTCCGAGAAGCGAGAGAAGGCCGTCCGGGAGAAGGGGAAGGTCCCCGAGGTAACGGAGGCAGAGTTTCGTCGGCCGCCGCCACTACGTTTTTCCGGGGGTTTGGGGCGACTACCCTGGGATCTCGCGCAAGACGAGATCGGGGTGCAAGCCACTGACTGGATTGGGCTTGTCGGGAGACTAGTCCTGAAGGCGGCGAAAGACGAGATCAGGCAGAAAAAGGAGTTGGTATGAGGAGATAGCGAGCAACAACCTCCGGGGGCGCGTCAAGGCGAGATGCGGGTGGGTCCAATCTCTTCCCTGACGACCACGGAGGGATGCTTGGATCTGGAGTTTCATCAAATTGACTTGCGCAACGAGGGATTGCGCGTACGCCGTCCCGAGAAGGAGCGCCGATTGCTGGCCACGTTGTCGGAGGCTGGCCAGCAGATCCCGATCGTGGTGGTGGCCGGCGCCGTGCCCGGGCGGTATCTGGTCATCGATGGATTCAAACGGGTGCGCGCGCTGCTTCAGCTCCGGCAAGACACGGTGCGGGCGACGCTTTGGGACCTGAGCGAGGCGGAAGCCCTGCTTCTTCTTCATGCCCAGCGCACGGACGAAGCGGAGACCGCGATCGAACAGGCATGGCTGCTGCGGGCGCTGCACGCCGGCGGGATGAGTGCCGAGGATCTGGCGCAGCGCTTCTCGCGGAGCGCGAGCTGGGTGTCGCGTCGCCTGGGTCTGGTGAGCGAGCTGCCCGAGTCGGTGCAGGAGCGAGTGCGAGGCGGAACCATCTCCTCCCATGCGGCGATGAAGTATCTGCTGCCGATGGCGCGCGCCAAATCCAGCGACTGCGAGTTGCTGGCAGCGGTTTCGGCAAAGGAGAAGCTGACCACCCGGCAGGTGGGCGAGCTTTACACGGCGTGGAGGAGTGCGGCCCCATCGCTGCGCCGCCGCATCGTGGACGAGCCTCTGCTGTTCCTTAAGGCCAGGCGGGAGATGGCGCAAGAACCGATGTCTGCGAATCCAGCCAAGACCTTGCTGAACGATCTCGACATCGTGGCCGCGCTGTCGCGTCGGGCAAAGCGTCACTGGCATGAGGGGGCGGCGTTCATGGATAAACCGAAACAGGAGGAGGCCATGCGCTGCGTCGACAACGCGATCGCGGACCTGGTGCGACTCCGAAAACAAATGGAAGAGGGCCACACACATGCTGAAACGCGAACAACGAATGTCGATTCTGGAACTGCACACCAAGGGGGTGAGCAAACGCCAGATCGCCCACTTGCTGAAAGTCTCCCGCGGGGCGGTAGCACAGGTGACCCGATCGCAACAGGACACCGTCCCACAGATCGAGCGGGCCGAGAAAGCGGATCCGTACCGGAAGGACATCGAGCAGTTACTCAAGGACTGTTCGGGCAACCTGGTCCGTGTCCATGAGGAACTGGTGGGAGAGGGCGCGGCGCTGTCCTACTCGACCCTCACCGCGTTCTGCCGGCGTGAAGGGATCGGTCATGAACCGAAGATTCCGGAAGGCCGTTACCACTTCGGTCCGGGACAGGAGCAGCAGCACGACACGTCCCCGCACAAAGTGAATCTGGGTGGAGTGGAGCATGTCGCACAGACGGCCGCTCTGGTGCTGTGTTACTCCCGCCGGCTGTTCTTCCAGTTCTATCCGGAGTTTCAGCGCTTCCAATGCAAGGTGTTTCTCACCGACGCCCTCGACTACATGGGTGGCTCCTGTGCCACCACCATGATCGACAACACCCACGTGATCATCGCCAGTGGGACGGGGAAGAACATGATCCCCGCCCCGGAGACCGCGGCGTTTGCGGAACGGTACGGCTTCGCATTTGCCGCGCATGCGGTTGGCGATCCTGATCGCAAGGGACGGGTCGAGGCCCCATTTCGATTCATCGAAAGAAACTTCATCCCCGGCCGGCGTTTTGCGGATTGGGCCGATCTCAACGCCCAAGCCCGGGCGTGGTGCGACAAGGTCAACGCGACCTACAAGAAACACATCCGCGCGATCCCCATGGGGCTCTACGCGCAGGAGCGCCCGTACCTCAAACCCCTGCCCGTCTGGGTGCCCGAGGTCTATCGCCTCTATCAGCGTTTCGTGGACCTCGCGGGTTACGTCTCCCTGCATACGAATCGTTACTCCGTCCCCGCGGATTGGATCTCCCGGCAAGTGGAAGTGCGCGAGACCAAGGACCACGTCCACATCGAAGACGGGCTGCGCAAGTGCGTGACCCACCGCCGCCTGATCGGGGTCTTTGGTCAGCGCTCAACGCTCAAGGAACACTTCCACCCACGCCCTCGTAGTGGCCCGGGCGTACTCGGACCCGAGGAGACCGCCATCGTCAAAGCGCTTCCCGAAGCCGCGGCTTATGTGGAAGCACTCAAGAAGCGCTCCCGCATGCAGATCACGATCGCCCTGCGACAACTCCTGCGGATGGTGCGCGAGTACCCCAAGGGTGCGCTGGTGAAAGCACTCAACGAAGCCTTTCAGTACGGCCTCTACGACCTCGCTCGGGTCGAGCGCATGGTTTTGCGCCTCGTCGCCCGCGACTACTTCCCAATTGACACCGAAGGAAACGACAACGATGACTGAAGAACTACAGCAACTGCTCAAGAACCTGGGCCTGGAACGAATCACCGAGATCTATCCCGAGCAACTCAAACAAGCACAGACCGAAGACATTACCTACGATCAGTTCCTGCTGCGCCTGCTCCGGCCCCAGTGGCACGCGCGCCAGGAGAAAGCCCTTTCCTGGCGGGTCAAGCGCGCCAAGATGCCCGAGCTGTGGACCCTCGAGACCTTTCCCTACGCCAAGCAGCCAGGGGTCAACCGCCGCCAGATCCGCGCCTTTGCCGAACTCGATTTCATCGCCAAGGCCGAGAACATCGTCTTCATCGGACCCACTGGCGTGGGCAAAACCGGACTCGCTTCCGGACTCCTCCTCAAGGCAATCCAGAATGGTTACCGCGGTCAGTTCATGCGCGCCCAGGATCTCTTCGATGACCTGTACGCCTCTCTCGCCGATCGATCCTCGCCGCATCTCGTCCGTCGCCTGGCGCGCCTCGATCTTCTGGTCATCGATGAGCTTGGCTATTTGAACATCCGGCCCGAGCAAGCCAACGTGTTCTTCAAGCTCATGCAGGAGCGTTACCGGCGCAAAGCCACCATCATCACCACCAACCTCTCCTACGAGGAGTGGGCCAGCTTCCTCGGAAACCGTCTGATGACCGAGGCCCTCCTTGGCCGCATCCGCCATCAGTGCACCACCGTGAACATCGAGGGACCGTCCTTGCGCGAGCCCCAGGGCCAGAGCGCAACAAAGCGATGAGTACCACCTCGTACTCTCGGGCATCCTTCGATTTTCGCGATCTCAAGGGTCGCGTGGCCATCGAGCACGTCCTGGCAGACCTTGGCCTGCTGACCGGTTTCAGCAGGCGGGGGGACAAGCTTGTGGGTCCTTGCCCGCTCCATCGCGGCGATTCCAACACCGCCTTCGTGGTTACGCGTTCTCGCAACCTCTGGTACTGCTTCACCCGCTGCCGCGGCGGGGGCGACGTGATCGATCTCGTGCGCCGCCTCCGCGGTTACTCGTACCAGAATACCGCTCGCTACCTCGCAGACCTCAGCGGCGTCGCTCCGCCACCCGCGGTGACACCCCCTGCCTTCGTGCCCTTCACGGCGAGCATCACTCTCGATCCCCGCTCGCCGTTCCTCGGCCAAAAGCAGATCCGGCCGGACACCGCCCGGGCATTCGAGGCGGGTGCCTACCACGGCCGTGGATTCCTCCAAGGCTGTGTCGCGGTCCGTCTACACGATCCCACCGGGCAACCTCTCGGCTATGCAGGCCGCACCCTCGACCCCGAGCGCGTTCTCCGGGAGGGAAAGTGGCGGCTGCCTCCTCGCTTCCCGAAGGCATCCGTCCTATTCAACTACCACCGCGTCGCCGCGCAACTCCATCGCGGCCTCGTTCTCGTCGAGGATCCGTGGAGCGTCATGCGGCTCACTCAGATCGGCATTCCCGCCCTCGCTCTGCTCGGCACCACTCTCTCCAAGGCGCAGCACTCACGGATCGAGAGCGCACCCCGAATCCTGCTCATGCTCGACGGCGACGCCGCGGGACGCGTAGCCACGCATGACCTGCGCCAGTCCCTCCCAACTGGTCGGTCGGGACCCCGCGTGGCCTCCGTCATGCTGCCGGAGGGCATCGATCCCGACCAACTCTCCGATCGTGAGCTTCACACCTCCTGCGCCCTCTTCCTGGCCGAACTGCAAAGCGATCCCGACTGACCTCCGAACCCCGACCAGGGCGCCGGAACAACCCACCACCGGCGCCGCAACGGCACACTGGTTAGGAAGGAAATGGCGGCTCTGCGCGCTGGCAACCTCACCAGCGCCGCCCTGTTCCGAGGGTGGCCCTACCTATCCGAGCAACGGTGGCCCTTTTCTGGTGAGCGCCAGGGCGATTGTTGATGAACACCGTGGTGCAGTCATGATCAGATCCTTCACACTATCTATGGGATGTGGCAACAAGACATCCCGCTGGCCGTTGATACGAATACTGGGCTGTCCCACTGAGAGCCTCCAGCGCTGATCAAAAATCGCTCAGCACCCTGAAACCTTCACGTTCGGCGGCCGCGCATAGTCGCGCATCCAGGCAGACAAACCCCCAGTCGAAGGCATGGCTACCCGCGGCCATCAGCGCACACGCCAACTGCATCGCATCGGCCGCCAGCAATGGGTGGGTGCGCAACAGCCGACACGCCAGTTGGCGCACCGGT
>JANOGB010000457.1:0-9893 GCA_031413955.1 Planctomycetota bacterium
CTAAAGCATCTACAAAAATCTAGAACAGCGAAAATAAATTTTTGGACACTTCTAAAGCATCTACAAAAATCTGGAACAGCGAAAACTCCGTGAGCCTCTGCGACCTCTGTGCCTCTGTGGTGCGCTTGGGTTGCGGGCGGAGCCCGCGCTGAGCGCTTCTCGGTCAAGGACAAGGAAACTCATCCGCGCCCTCCGACGCCCTCCAGCTCACCCGAGACGGATCAGCTCGGCGCCAGTTCCTCGCCCGGGTTGACGAAGCGTTCGCTCTCGAAGTGGTACTGGCGGTCGTGGAGCTCGCGGTAGCGGCCGCCGCGGGCGAGCAGCTCGGCGTGCGTGCCGCGCTCGACGATGCGGCCGGCCTCGAGCACCAGGATCTGGTCGGCCGAGCGGATGGTCGAGAGACGGTGGGCGATGACGAAGGTCGTGCGGCTCTTGCGCAGCTGCGCGAGCGCGTCCTGGATCATGGCCTCGCTCTCGCTGTCGAGGCTCGAGGTGGCCTCGTCGAGGATCAGGATGCGCGGCTGCGCGAGCAGCGCGCGGGCGATGGCCACGCGCTGGCGCTGGCCGCCGGAGAGCTTGATGCCGCGCTCGCCGACCACGGTGTCGTAGCGTAGCTCGAAGCGCTGCACGAACTCGTCGCAGTGCGCGGTGCGGCAGGCGGCCTCGATCTCGGCGCGCGTCGCGGCCGGCCGCGAAAAGCCGACGTTCTCGGCGATCGTGCCGTCGAACAGGAAGTTGTCCTGCAGCACGACGCCGAGGTGGGCGCGGTAGTCGGCCAGGCGCAGGCGCTCGAGGTCGCGGCCGTCGACCGTGATGCGCCCGGCTTGCGGCCGAGTGAAGGCCATCACCAGGCCGACCAGCGTGCTCTTGCCGGAGCCGCTCGAGCCGACCAGCGCCGTGGTCGTGCCTGCCTGCGCCTGGAACGAGACGTCCTGGAGCACGGGCTTCCCCTGGTCGTAGGCGAAGCTCACGCCCTCGAAAGCGATGTCGCCGCGCACCGCGGGGCTGGGTTCGCGCTCGCGATCGCCCTCGTCCTCGCGCAGGACGCTGCGGATCTCGCGCAGGCGATCGAGCCCGGCGAAGGCTTCCGTGATCTGCGTCCCGATCGAGGCGATCTGCACCACCGGCGCCACGACGATGCCGATGAACACGAGGTACAGGACGAGATCGCCGAGCGTCATCGTGCCCGCCAGGATGGCCTTGCCGCCGAAGATCGTGAGCAAAACGCCGATCAGCCCGACGATCGCCATCGAGGTCGCGGTCGTGGCCGAGACGCCGGTCATCGAGCGCCGGACGTTGTCGAACAGCCGATCGACGCCGGCGCCAAAGGCGCGCTCCTCCTGCTCTTCCGCCACGTAGGCCTTGACCACGCGTACACCGCCCAGGGTCTGGTTCAGCCGTCCGGTGATCTCGGCGTTGATCTTGCCGCGCTCGCGGAAGAGCGGGCGCAGCTTCTTGAAGGCGGTGCCCATGGCCACGCCGAACAGCGCCAGCACCACCAAGATCATCAGCGTGAGCTGCCAGTTGACGTAGAAGAGCACGCCGATGCCCAGCACCGCCGTGAGCAGGCTGCCGAGCAGCTGCACCAGCCCGGTGCCGACGAGGTTCCGGATGCCCTCGGCGTCGTTCATGATGCGCGCGATCAGGACGCCGGTCTGGGTCGAGTCGAAGTAGCGCACGGGCAGATGGCCGACGTGGGCCTGCACGCTCTTGCGCATGTCGTTGATCGCGCGCTGCGCGGCCACGCCCAGCACCTGGCTCAGGGCGAAGCCCGTGCCGGCCTGGATCAGCGTGGCGACTCCGCCGGCGATCGCCAGGGGCCAGAGCAGCTCGGCCTTGTGCTGGCCGATGACCTCGTCGATCAGGAGCTTCGCTGTCCCCGGCAGGACCAGCCCGACCAGGCGGTTGACGAGCATCAGGCCCAGCCCGAGCGCGAGGCGCTGCCTGTGGACGATGAGCAGCTCGCGCGCCTCGCGCCAGGCGTCGGAAAGCTTGGGGCGCTGCTTCTTCGGTTCGCTCATCCGCTTCGGCTCAGACGCGCAGCCAGTCCGCCTGCCAGTTCTTCACGCTGCGCTTGATGTCGTCGGGCTTCGCGAACTCGCCCTTCCGCACGCGCTCGAACAGCGCTGGCAGTTCCTCGTCGCCCGCGAAGCGCAGCGCGATCCGCTGCGGCAGTTCCAGGTGCTCGATCTCGGCCCGGCGTGCAGGGCCGAGCAGGCGCTCGAGGCGCAACTGCATCTCGAGCCGGATCACGCGATCCTGCACGATCTGCGCGCGCCTGCGGCTCGCGTACCACACGATGACGAGCGCCATGCCCGCCAGGGCGCTGCAGATGCTCCACAATCCAGGCGCTCCGAAGGCCAGCCACGCGCGGTGGCCGGCATCGGCCGCGAGCACGAGCCCGGCCAGCAGATAGGAGGCCGCCGGGATGGCGCGATGGTTCTGGAAAGACTGCGGACGGATTGCCGGTGAGCTCATCGGGTTCTCTCGTGGGGGTCTGGCGAGCGCTGGGCTCGCGAACCGCACAGCGTACCGCTCCGCCCGGGCGTCGATGACGCAGAAGGTGACGCGAACGACGCGTGGTATGCTCCGCACTTGGCCCCGTGGCGGCGGCCGGACTCGTAGTGACCGGACCGATGCGCGCTGACCGGCAAGTGGCATGACTCTGGACGAGAAGAAGCTGGTCGCGGCTCTGATCAGCTCGAGCGTGGTGCTCCTGGTCGCATGCCTCTTCCTGCTGCTCACGCGCAGGCCCCTGATCGTGGATACGCAGGCGGCGCTCGCGGATCCGGCGTTGCGCGACGAGCTCATGAGCAGGCTCAGCGACGAGGCCGTCGGCATCTGGGATTCGCACAACGACCCCGAGGTCGGACGGGTGATGCTCCCCAGCATGAAGGAGCGGATCGCCACCGGCGTACCCACGCGGACGAACCCCCTCGGGCTGCGCGAGAAGAACTTCGCGCTCCCCAAGCCCGACGGCTTGCTGCGCATCGTGCTGCTCGGAGACTCGTTCATCCAGGGCTACGGCGTGGGGGCAGAGGAGCGGGTAGGGGTGTTCCTCGAGCGCTACCTCCGCGAGCACGCGAGCGGCTGGAACGGCGAGCTCGAGTGCCTGCACCTCGCCGTTGGCGGCTGGGACACGGTCGCGGAGTGCGCCTACCTGCGCCGCACGCTGACCGAGCTGGCGCCGGACCTCGTGCTCCAGTTCCTGATCTCGAACGACCTGGACGACCACGCGGGCGCGCGCGGTTTCGGCGCGCTGTCCGCCTTCGCTCCGCTCGAGTGGCAGCACACCGATGCGCTCGTCTCTCTCGCCTTCCCCGCGCAGTACTCCTCGAAGGGCAACACGAACTACATCCTCCAGGGCGCCGACTGGGAGAGCCTCCATCGCTACCAGCGCGTGGCGGAAGCGGTCGGGAGGATGGTGCCCCCGCTGCGACAATCCGGCGCGCGCTACGTCCTGGTCTCGCACCTCGCCAGCTTCAGCGGCAAGGCGTGGCTCTACCTGAAGGACGTCCTGGCAGAAAAGGAATTTGCCGTACTCCCGACCCGACTGCATTCCCAGGAAGACCTGATCTTCTCGCCCTCCGACACGCACTGGACCCGGAAAGGGCACGAGCTGGTCGCGCGCCTGTTGTTCACCCTGATCCGCATGCTGGACCTCTTGCCCGAGCTCCATCTCGAGCCCTGGCCCGAGGCCGAGGAAGCCTGCACGCCCGAGATCCAGGAGGCCTGGAAGGACGCGATGAGACTGCCGAAGTGGTACTGGACGCCGCCGAAGGAGGGCCTGTCGAGCCTCGAGCCCGCGCACTTCACCGACCTCGAGTGGCGCCACGTCTACACGGGCCTCGACCAGGAGGCCCAGGTCTCGCCCTTCGCGTCCTTCTATCTCTCCAGGACGGCGCAGACGACGCTGATGCTGCGCGGACGCGGGCTGGAACGGCCCGAGCTCGCAGGCGCGCGCGTCCTGGTGAGCGTCGAGGGGACTCCGATCGGGGAGCACGAGCTCGTCCCGGGGCAGCCCTTCGAGCTGCGCTTCCCGTTGCCAGCCGAGATCAAGCGCAGCGGCGGCATCGCCGTGCGCCTGGAGACGAGCCGACTACGCGTACACCGGCCCCAACATGCAGCACTGCATCAGCTTCGTCCTCGAGAAACTGGCCCTGGAGTGACCATGTCCAAGAAGCTCCTGGTCTGCCTGGGCAGCCTGTTCCTCACTCCGCTCCTCTTCGAGCTCGGCTTCCGGGCGCTCGAGTCCCCGCTGGGGATCGACAAGAAGGGACTCGAGCACACGCGCGCCTACGTGTGCGACGGCAACCTGGGCTGGTACGCGCCCCACCCCTACACCTCGTACATCAAGCCCATCAACTCGTACGGCTTCAACGACCTCGAGTGGAAGGTGGAGCGGACGCCCGGAGTCGCGCGCATCCTGTGCATGGGCGGCTCGACGACCGAGGGCGGGAACTCGCTGGGCCGGGTAGGCGCCTATCCCCACTTCCTGGAGCAGGAACTCGAGCAGCGCTGTGGACACCCCTTCGAGGTCTACAACGCCGGCATGTCCTCGTGGACCTCGGCCGAGATGCTCGTGTCCTGGTTCCTGCTGCTCCAGGACCTGCGTCCCGACGTGCTGGTGCTGCACGAGGGGATCAACGACAGCGAGCCGCGCACCTGGCCCGGCTACTGGCCCGACTACCGGCACTACCGGCACTCGTTGAACCCGCCGCGCTTCCGGGCGGAGCACCGCTTCCTGACACGCTGGAGCGACCTGTACGCGTGGATGCAGCTCAGCCGTGACGTCCTGGACATCGCGCAGCTCACCCGCTACCCGCTGAACGGCATGACCGAGTTCGCGCGCACGGGCAAGCTGGATCCGACGACGGCGCACAGCTTCCGTCGCAACCTCGAGGCCATCGGCGACAGCGCTCAGGCGCACGGGATCCGCGTGCTGCTGATGACCGTGCCACTCCAGCCACAGACACCGGAGAGCGCGCGCAACGAGGGCCACTTCTTCGCGGGCGTGGCGGAGCACAACGTGATCCTGCGCGATCTGGCCCGAGAGAAGGGCTGGCTCCTGGCCGAGGCCGCGCGCATCGACGACTTCGACCGGGAGCGGCGCAACAGCCTCTTCGTCACGCTCGCCCACCTCACGCCCGAGGGCAACCAGCTCAAGGCTGGCTACATCCTGGAGGCACTCGAGCGGGACTGGCCGCCCGCCCTGGGGAGCCGCGCAGGTCGCTGATCCGCGGGCCGCGCTGCTCGCCGCAGAAACGCCCTGAATTGCGCATCTCGCGGGCTTCTGGTAAATTCATCAATCTGCAAGAAACGAGGGCTATCCTCCTCGCCCCCCGCCCATGGAGTACGTCAGCTGCGAGTGGATCGAGTCCCGTGTCGTCCTGGAGCAGAAGGAGCTCAAGTTCTGCTGCATCGGGCACAGCGGCAGCAAGGGCTACGTGCCGATCTGCGGCTACGACGGCGGTGAGATCCCGGTCGACAAGATCGAGGCCGCCCGGAAGAAGCTGATCGAGGAGAACAACGGACCCGGGGACTCGGCCTGCAAGGGCTGCCACTTCCTCAAGAAGAAGGACTGGCAGGCCGAGCGCAAGTCGAAGGCCCTGCTGGAGGCGGTCTACGTCAGCAGCTTCTCCATCTGCAACCTGCACTGCCGCTACTGCTTCGTGTACCTCGACGAGTTCTCCGAGGTCTCGCACGTGGCCGGCTACCCGCTCCTGCCCGTGTTCGAGCAGCTGGTCCAGAAGGGAATCCTCGCGCCGGACGGCTACATCGAGTGGGGCGGCGGCGAGCCGACGATCGTCAAGGGCTTCGCAGAGATCATGCGCATGCTCATGCAGACGGGGCACAAGCAGCAGATCCACACGAGCTCGGTGAAGTTCTCGCCCGAGCTCGCGGAGGGGCTCCGGCTCGGCAAGGTGCGCGGCGTCACCAGCGTGGATGCCGGCACGCGCGAGTCCTACAAGGAAGTGAAGGGCCGCGACCGCTTCGACATCGTCTGGGAAAACGTCGAGAAGTACGCGCGCACCGGCGGGGACATGACGGTCAAGTACATCCTCCGCAACAACAACTCGAACACCGAGAACATCCGGCAGTTCATCGCCAAGTGTCAGGGGGCCGGCATCAAGAACCTGGTCCTCACCCCCGACTTCCGCGAGATCGCCCAGCACCAGGTGACGGAGGAGACGATCTACGGATTCGCGCTGATGGTGCACGAAGCGCAGAAGTGCGGGATCCCGGTGCAGATCCGCGAGGAGTACCTGAATCCCGAGCAGATGCGGATGGTGACCCGCTACGTCCCACTGCGCTGGAAGGGCTGGAAGTACCGGCTGCACGCCGCGACCGTGTCGGCGAAGGCGTCCGTCGCCCGCCTGGCGAAGAAGGTGCACGCCCTGTGGAACGCGCGCAAGGCGCAGAAGGCGCTCCACGAGGCGGAGTCCATGCTCGAAAACCTGCTCGCGAAGGAAGCGACTCTCGTCCATCCGCTGCAAATCCTGGACGAGCCGGAGGAGCGCGAGGCCTCGATCCTGGGCCTGCTCGAGAGCTACACGCTGACCCCTCATCCCAAGCTGGGCGCCAAGATCACGGAGCTCGTGACCGCCAGGAGCGCCGCGCCGCGGACGGAGCCGACGGTGCTGGGCGTCTCCAACGATGCCTGGACGACCGACGGCAAGCCCGGCTACGTCGTCGTGGACGCGACCACTTCCCCGCTGCCGGTCGCGAAGGACATGTGGTTCACGTGCTGGGCGAACCCCGCCGATCTGCCCGTGCGCCTGACCATCTCCGACGGGCTCGGCGAGGACTTCGAGTACACGTTCCTCGAGCCCCACCGCCTGCGCGTTCCCATGCCCGCGGTCCCGGCCGGCGAGAGCCGCGTCTATTCCGTGAAGACGGACAAGACGTGGAGCAGGCCCGACAAGAACGACCCGAGGAAGCTCGGCGTCAACATCGCGACGAGCTTCTGACGGTCTCCGTTGGGCACGCTCGGCTTGGACACGAACGCTCGCTTCTGCTGGACGGAACTGGGTACGACGGACAAGGACAAGGCGGAGAGGTTCTACTCACGCCTGCTCGGCTGGGAGTGCACTGCGCCTCCGCTGCGGACGCGCAGCGGGCAGCTGATCGACTACGCGCTCCTCTGCATCAGCGGCCGGTACGTCGGCGGGCTGTACCCGATGTTCCGCACGCAGAAGAAGCAGGGCGCCCGGCCCCAGTGGCTGTCCTACGTCCAGGTAGACGACGCGGCCTCGACCGCCGCGGCCGCCAAGCGACTCGGAGCATCCGTCCTCGCAGGTCCGCTGGACGTCTTCGACCTGGGTCGCCTGACGATCCTGCGCGATCCCCAGGGCGCGTCTTTCGGCGCCTGGCAGCCCCTGCGCCTCGGCGCTGGCTTCCAGACCCGGGACGAGCCCGGCTTCGCGAGCTGGTTCGAGCACGTGTCGGACGACGTCGAGCTGGCGATCCGTTTCTACGGCGCGCTCTTCGGCTGGTCGCGACCGAGCGCGCAACACGGCGAGCGCGTGCTCCTCGAGCAGGGCGGCGCGCCGGTCGCGAGCTTCACGGTGCGCACGCAGCCGCGAGCCTCGCCCCAGTGGCTGACCTTCTTCCAGGTCACCGACTGCGATGCGAGCTGCCAGAAGCTCGTCTCGCTCCAGGGCTCCGTGCTCGCCCAGCCAAGCGGCGCCTCGGGCTCCCATAGACACGCGGTCGTGAGCGATCCGCAGGGAGCCGCCTTCGGGCTGCTGACGCCGCCGGCCGCCGGCCCGCCACCAGAGTGAGAGCAGACTCGCCCAGCCTTTCACGAGCCGATCGCCCGCGCTCGACTGGCCCAACCTCGGCCCCAGAAGAAGGGACCTCCATGCCGTCCGAATTGCCTGCGCGCGAGGAGCTGCTCGACTACCTCCTCAGCTTCGACATGTTCGAGAAGATGGGCCGGCGCGCGGAGGGCGTCGAGTACGTGACCTTCCACCTCGAGCGCTTCATCAAGACCCTCCGCCAACTGCCGCGCTTGCCGGGCAGAGTGCGCGTGCTGGAGCTCGGCGCGTCGCCGTACTTCATGACTTTCCTGATCAAGAAGTACTTCGGCTACGAGATCACGCCTGCGAACTTCTTCCTCGACTACGGCGAGGAGACATCCGACTACATCGAGAAGGCGATCACGATCTCCAGCAAGAAGTACGGCGAGGAGCACACCTTCCAGTTCCGACAGTTCAACCTGGAGTTCGATCCGTTCCCCCACCAGGACGGGGAGTTCGACCTGGTGCTGTGCTGCGAGATCCTCGAGCACCTGGCGCTCGACCCCGTGCACATGATCCGCGAGGCGCACCGCGTGCTGAAGCCCGGCGGCCACCTGGTCCTCACGACGCCCAACGCGAAGCGACTGGAGCAGCTGTGGCTGATGCTCAGGGGCTGGAACGTGCACGCGGCCTACTCGGGCGACGGCGTCTACGGACGCCACAACCGCGAGTACACGCGCTGGGAGGTGAACGAGCTCCTGCGCCTGAACAACTTCGAGCCGCGCGTGCAGGTGCGCGACGCCTACCACCACGGCCTCTCCTACCGCTTGCTGGCGAAGCTCCTGCCGTCGCGGCGGGACAACCTCTTCGCCAGCGGACGCAAGCACGGTGCGACGGTCGAGGTGCGGCCCGCGTGGCTCTACGACCAGCCCGAGGCGCGCGTCTTCGTCCAGCAGGACCGCATCGTCATGGGCGAGCGGGACTCCCTCCAGCTGGGGGCTGGCTGGCACCCCTTCGAGCACTGGCCGCCGGGCGTGCGCTGGACCGGCGCCGAGGCCACCGCCTTCCTCGCGCCGCGGGACAGGCGGCGCGCGCTGCGCTTGAAGCTGCACGGCGGTCCGCGCGGCTCGCACGCGCGGCTCTTCCTGAACGGGCGCGCGGCCGGAAGCATCGCGCTCGCCGCCGCCGAGGCGCGCGAGCTCGAGCTCGCCCTCCCGGAGGACGTGGCGCGCGAGCTCCGCGCGGGGCACGCCCACGTGCTCGAGGTGCGTCTGGTGGTGGACGACGCGGTGCTCGTCGCGCACGCTGGGGCAGGCTCCCCGGGCACGCGCACGATCGGCGTGGCGGTCGAGCGCATGGAGCTCTCCTGAGGCGCGCCGTTGCGCTCGCCAGCAGCAGATGAAAGCCCGTCCCTCGAGCGACAACCGCCACGGCGTCCCGTTTCCCGGGCGCAAGCTCCCGCGCGAGCAGTGGACGCGCACGCGCGCAGGGCTCGGACCCGCCGGCGAGCCCTTCGACTGGCGCGCGGTCTTCGGGCGCGAGGCGCCGCGCGTGCTGGACCTCGGCTGCGGCAACGGCCGCTTCCTGATCGCCTCGGCGCTCGCCCGGCCGGACGTCGACCATCTGGGGGTCGAGCTGGTGCCCCAGGCGATCCGCTTCGGCAGCCTGCGCGCCGGCCAGCGCGGGCTCACGAACTGCAAGCTCGCCTGGGGCGACGCGACGGAGTTCGTGCTCGAGCGCTGCGCGAGCGGAACGATCGACGAGATCCATCTCTACCATCCGCGCCCGCCGGAAGCGGGGCGCCGCGCCGGCCGCCGCCAGCTCGGGCCCGAGGTGCTGCTCGCCATCTGGCGCGCGCTCCGTCCCGGCGGCCTGCTCGTCTTCCAGACCGACCACGCGCGCCAGGCGGACTGGGCGCGCCGCTGTGCGCCCGCGCTCTTCCAGTGGAGCGAGCGCACGGAGCCCTGGCCCGACGCGCCGCGCGGGCGCACGCTGCGCGAGATCGTCGCGCTCGCGCGCGGCCTCTCGATCCTGCGCGCGCAGGGCCGGCGCCTCGACCTCGATCCGGGAGTGGCGGCCGAGCGCTGCGCAGGGCTGGCGGAGCCTCCGCCGCTGGCCGAGGCGCCCGAGCGCCCCGGGCCGGGCGACGCC
>JANOGB010000458.1:0-6530 GCA_031413955.1 Planctomycetota bacterium
CGGAGCTCGGGTGTGAAGCCGGGCGCGATGTTGGCGGCTTCTCGCGCTCCACCTGTCCAATCCGCGTGCACGAAATCGTGGCGGGGAAGACCAGGACCGCGGAACGCGTCCAGGTGAAGGCGAGACGGCGCCATTCGCTCAGCGCCTCCGGGCTGCGTAGGCCCGTGACCAGCACCGCCACCAGGAGCAGCGTCGAGGCGGCCGAGAGCCGCTCGCGCCGCGCCTGGCTCCGGTAGCGGCGCGGGTCGACCGGGGCTTCGTGCCGCAAGACGGACCCGATACGCGGCGAGCGCGCCTCGCTCTCCGCAAGGAGTCGGCTCGCGGGCAGCCCGAGCTCGGCCTCCGTCCGTGCCCGGCCCAGAGCGTGCGCGCCCAGGCCCTCGCTCCAGCCGAAGAGCGAGGTGTGCGCAGGCGTCTTCTCGCCCAGCAGCTCCCAGCTCACCCGCCGCAGGCTGCGCTCACCCGCGGCGTACTCGGCGAGCTCGTGCTCGATCAGCGGCAAGGAATAGACCTTGCGCGGCAAGACGTCGCTCGGCAACACGCGCGTGCGGCGCTTGCACCGCGAGCAGGAAGCCAGCGCGATCGTGGCCCTCACCGCCACCGCCAAGAGCTCCCCGTACTCGTCGCGCTCCAAGAGGACCAGCCCCCGCAACACGCGCGAGTCGCTCAGCACCAGCCTGCCACCGCTCGCGGCGCAGCCCGCCTCGGGGGCAAGGCACCTCCCTCAGCTCCAGCCGCCCCTGCGCGAGCAACTCGGCGTAGCTGCGGTACGATAACTCCGTGGTGATCGGCATGGTCGTTTCATGCCGGCACCGTGGAGAGGCGGGCTTGACTCCGCCTCTCCACAGCTCGTCCGCCGGCCGACAGATCCTACCCGCGTGGGCAGCCTTCAGGGCCCTCAGCGCACCGGCCGCCCTCCCCATCCGCAGCTCCCCAGCGCGCGCGCGACGTCAGGCCTGCGACGTGAGGCGTGAGGCGGCAGCCGCGAACCGTGAATCCCTTCTTCTCGTCTCGGATCAAGTGAGACGCGAGGTCCGCGAAGCGTGAGACACGACACCCATGGACAGATTCCGACTTCTGCTCTCCAGTCTCGCGCTCAGCGGACTTGCGGCCTCTGCAAGCGCTCAACAATTCGACATCTTCATCAATACCAATAGTAACTGGGTGCTGAACACCAGCTCCGGCGAAAACGACTCCCTCAGCGCGAACGACATCGGCGGCCCCAACTGCCAAAGTCAGGATCTTCAAGTAGCCCGCGTCGACTGGGACACCCTGCATGGGGGGACGTTTGGTTTCGGCGGAAGCACCGCAAGATACGCCGGGTCACTTCACAGCGGCTGCGAACTGGATTTGCGCTCTGCGAGTGCAAGCAAGACCGGCCATGCCTCCTTCGTCCACTCGCCTGGTACCGGGTCTTTCGACATCGACATTTTCACCAACCCAAATCACCGCACGACAACCCCTCAGGCTGATGCTAGCGGTCAGGTGGAGGCCGTCCTTACAGTGACACTGGACGGAAGCAGTGCGACGTGCCCCCCCGGCGCTCTTCCTCCATATCACAAGGAAGTGTCCAGCTCCGCGTCCGTCACGGGCACCGGCTCGCTCACCTTCACCGACTTCGCGGTAGACAAAGTGAAAACTTGCAGAACCTCCTTTTCCGTGTCCGTCTTGGTCGAGGCGTTCTCATCCATCAACATCCCTCCGCCCAGCGGACCTATCATCAAAAATGACTTGGTCTTTGCACTGCTGAGCATTAACAGCGAGATCAGGCTGGGCCTGTGACAGGACCTGAAGGTTTGCCCGTCGAGCGCTAGTTCGCTCGGCGCCACCCCGAGGCCAAGACGAGAGCCTCGGTCACGGGGTGGCACGGCGGCGCTGCCCAGATGGTGCATTCCGAACGTTGCTTCGGCATACCCATGACGATGTCCAGGAACCCCATCTCGAAGTACTGCGTCAGGCTCGTTCCTTTCCTGGTGGTCGCCGGGCTCTGCCTGCTCCTCAACCACGAGCCCGGCGACGAGCATGGGCTCAGGGCACAAGAGGTGCCCGCGGCCGAACGGAAGGAGGAGCTCGGCGACGTGAGCCAATCCCTTCCGACGCTAGGTGCTCGCGAGCCGCTTGGAGGAGCTCTCACGGATGCGGGTTGGATCGAGCTGGCCGACGAGGAGAGCCTGGCTCCCCTGGAACCCGAGCGTCTCTGGATGCAGCTGCTCGACGAGGGGCGCAACGAGCCGTTCCCGGTCGAGGCGCGCGAACCACTGTCCCCGGAGCGGATGGCCCCCAGCCGGGTCCTCGCGCGGGTTCCGGGCTACGTACCGTTCTCCGGTCGGCTGACGCCGCGAGCAGGTGCAAACGTGCTGCTGCTGAAGCGCGCGGGGGGCCTGGAGGTCAAGATCCTCGACACGGCAGGACGTCCCGTCGAGGACTGCGTGGTCCGCTTGTTCCTCGATCAAGGAGGAAACGAGAATCTGCTCGCGGAGCGGAACAGCATCTTCATCTTCCCGGACGAGTTCACTGGCACGAGCGCGAAGACCGTCCACGAGCTGATTCACACTCCCCGAGGATGGGTCCAGTCCCAGGAAGCTGCGGGCAAATCGGACTGGCTTAAGACGTTCGAGCAGGGGGACTGGGACTCGTCCGTCCGACGCACATCGGCCGATGGCCGGGCGACATGGACGGACATCCCTGCACTCGAGGGCTACCGCTGGTACGTCGAGCCGCTTCCCTACGTGGAGGTCGAGCCTCCGCACGAGCGCAGCCGACTCGAAGAAGTTGGAGATCATGTGCGGACCTCCATCCCTCCGCCGCCGGGCCTCTCCGGGCGATTCGAAATCACGGCGGGGGCGACCCTGCGGCTAGCGGGAACGCTGCTCGCCGCGGCAAGGGTCCACGGTCGCATCGACTGTCCGTCGGCCAAGGGCGCCGCGGTCGTCTCGCTCTATTCCGTGGACCGTGCCGGCGGGAACACGGGGCCCGAAGTGGTCAGCTTCGACGAAGCGAGGAGCCAGCGCAGCGGTCCCGAGGGAGCGTTCGAGTTCGTCGACGCGCGACCTGGAATCTGGGCCGTTCGTGCTTGGTGGGAGGAGGAGCGCAACTATTTCTTCACGTGTGCGACGTTCAGGCTGGAGGCGGGGGCCGACCTGGACCTGGGCATGCTCCATCCTCTCGCGGGGGAGAGCTTGGAGATCGCCATCGGGATTGCCGATCAGAACGGGGTGCCCCAAGCTCCCGAGGTGGTCTACTCGGCTACGAGCGATCAGCTCAACGCTCACCTGTCCATCACGGCCGTGCCGGACAGTGGGCTCGCGACACAAATTGTGTACGGCTACTTCCCCTTGGCCTTCGGGGAAATCTTCCGCATCCATGGATTGCAGCCAGGTCGAGTGTACCTGAGTGCCGATCCCTCGCCCGGGCTCACCCTGGACCCAGCGAGAGTCGGGGGAATCGTCGGCGTACATCCGGAAGGATTCGCAGTCGGGAGCACGGACTTCGTCTTCCTCGAGCTGACGGCTCGCATGGGGACCGCGCGCCCGCTGCTGCTGCGGAACGAGCAGGGGGACGACGTCTTGGCCCCAGCTATCTGGGTGCGGGACCTGGGAAGCGATCGCGTGTCCTCCGTGAGGCCGCATCGGCTCGATCCGACTGGCGCCGAGAGGGGGCAGGCGCTGAACCTCCACAGCGGGTCCTACGAGCTCTTGTGCAAGTTCAGGACAGGGGACAGCCCGCAGGGGGTTTCGGCGCGAGCCAGCGTGATCTTCGACGACACGGATCGAGGTCCGATCGAGCTCGACGTGCGGCCGGCGGTGTCGGTCTCGGGCGTTCTGCGCGACAGCAGTGGAGCCGGGATCCCGGACGAGAACCTGGTCTGGGCACTGAAGGGCTGGGCGCTGGATCCGGACAACCCGGTCTTCGCTGCCACCACGGACTCGCAGGGCGCGTTCGTGCTGGGCGAGATCCCTGCGCACGCGGCCTTGCGTTGTTCGAGAGCAGGTTGCGACCTCCCTCCGCTCGCTCCGGGGAAGCACGAAGGGCTGGTCCTCACCACGACGCCATAGTCTCCTTCGGCAGGCGGCGTCCACTTCGAGGGGGCCTGGCCGGAGGCGAGGCCTGAGGCGAGGCCGCACCCGAGCCCCCTTCACCCAGAGCGGCGGGATCCCGAACTCCCTGCGTAGATCCTCGAGCGGCCAGCCCATCACGGTCCAGGGAGCTACGCGGGAGGTGGCGCGACCGAAAGATGGGATGAGAAGGCCGTCCCTCGTCGCGGTGTAGCGGGTTGCTAGAACCCGTCACCCGGAAGCCACGCTGAGCGTGGCAGTCCAAAGCGCGCGGGGCGCTGCCGATCGCTCGGCGGCGCCCCGCGGAAGAGTCAGACTATGTCGGGTCTAGTTGCCGACGGTCGTCCAGATGTTGGTGTCGTTGGAGTCGAGGCCCTGGGCCGCGATGGCGAGGTTGGCACCCATGCCCGTGATGGCGCTGGCAGCGGTGCTGTCGAACGCGGCATCGTACGTCGGAACCAGACCAGCACCCAGGCCCTCGTACGGAACGGGGCTGTTGATACCGTCGCTGTTGAGCGTCTGCAGGAGATCGCCCTCCTGATTGACGAAGAACACACGGTTGCCCGTCGATTCCTTCGCGACCGGCCAGGCGTAGCAGCACCAGATGATCTCGCAGTTGTCAGAATCCGGGAACGCCGTGCCCCCGCTGCCACCGACGCTCACCGCACCATCTTCGGGAATGCCGGGCATGTCGCCGCCGGCCGTGGCGCCCGGCAGGTAGATCTTGAAGTAGTAGCCAGCCCGCTCGATGACGCACTGGTCGTCCGAGTCAAGAACGACATCGCCGAAGGCCGTGGGCAGGATGGCGGGATCCAGGATGGCGTCCGGGTCCACGCCGGCCCCGTCGCTGGGCTCGTCGTAGTAGCGCATGCCGGCCGTGCCGGCCATCTCGCCGAAGAAGCCGAACTCGCCGCCGCCGTCCGCGTCGGTGTCGATCGCGCACGAGGACTGGAGCTGGGCCTGGGCGGAAGCGATCGAGCGTAGCGTCGCGATGGCAGCGTTCTCGTTCGCCGAGATCCGAGCGCTCATGAGCTTCGGAATGGCGATCGAGGCGATGATCGCGATGATGGCCACGACGATCATCAATTCGATCAGCGTGAAGCCGGAGTTTCTCTTGGTGTTCATGTTTCCTCGGGTTGTCTGTCCGTTGCCATTGCTCCGTACCGTGGACAGCGCGGAACGGTGAGTCGGTTGCCAGACGCTCGCCGGAGGGGCTTCCCCACCCTGCGATCGCAGCGCGCCACTTATCGGCCCGGGGTTTCCGGCGTCTTGAGGCGCCGCCTGAACATTTCCGGTACGAGGAAGAGCCACCACAGAGGCGGGAGAGTAGGGTGGCGCCGACTTGCTCAGCGCCACCCCCTCATTGCACCGGACGTGCGGATTTCCCGCATCCGGCGCACCCGGTCGCGCGTCACCAGGGGCATGCACGAGGGAGCGGAGCATGCCGTCAGGTCTGAGACGGAGCAGCTCTCTCGCTTGGCCATCTGGTTGAGCGGCCGCCTCAGAAGAGAGATCTTCGCCGGTGGCTCGGAGTTCGTGGCCCCTTCCGGGAGGAGCTCCGGGTACCAGTTGAAGGTGTCCGTAGGAGGTCGGGTGACCAATCGGTTCTCTCTTCTTCTTGCGTCTGCTTGCGACCGGCAGGGCCTCTTCGCTCCACGGGAGTCAATGCCATGAATGCATGGATTGCTGATGAGTATGATGTCGCGGTACAGACTGCTGATGCGTTCCCCTTATACACAGCCCCTGCTGATATCAATGAATTCAAACCCAAGGCATTCATGCAGGTAGACTGGTCGCGCGGCGGGGATGCGATCATTGTCAAGTGCGGAATCAACACGGTGAATGATCTGAAAGGAAAAAAGATAGCGGTTGCGGTACCATCGCCTGCCCAGACCTTACTGATGACGGCACTGGAAGCAGCCAATCTCAAATATTCCGATGTAGAAGTGATCAAGACGACGGATATTCTTAAGGCTGGTCAGATGTTCAGAACCAATGAAGTAGATGCAGCTGTAGTTTGGAGCCCGGATGATATCCTGGCTACACGGGATGTACCTGGTTCAAAGATTTTGTTAACTACACAGAATCAATCCCACGTGATCGCGGATATCTTTTTTGCAAAAGAATCTTTTCTCAAAAGCAAACAGGATGTGATCAATGGGTTTTATGAAGGCTGGATGAAGGCTGTGGCTGAATTGAAAACCAATCCCGAGAACAAACAGAAAGCTGCAAAATACCTCGCAGAATTGTATGATCTCGCCTTAGAAGATGCAATGGGGATGACGGAAACGGTGTATTGGACGGGACATGGTGACAATATGAATTTCTTTGGCCTCAATCCTGAGTATCGCGGACAGCGAGGTGAAGATCTGTATACCAAGATGAGTAAAAACTTTGTCCTGACCGGCGATGCTGCAAACGAAGCACCGGCATGGCGCAGTGCTATATTCACAGGAGCTGTTCAGGCAGCGAATG
>JANOGB010000459.1:0-12798 GCA_031413955.1 Planctomycetota bacterium
GGATCAGGGCAGCGCACGGCACCCTCGATGATTCTCTCAGCAAGGGATTCCTTCAAGGCTCGACCGACGGGCCGATCCCGACCCGCTGGGGCGTCGACTCGTATCCGCAGCACGTCATCCGGCACGTTGATGCGCGCGGGCAGCAGCTCGCGGAAGCCGTGGACGCGCCGCAGGCGGAGATGAAGTAGGGCCGCCGAAGTTCCTATCCGAGCCGCTCGAGGATCTCGAGAGCTCGGCGGTGGCGGTTGCAGCGCCGGCTCAACCCCCGGATGGCCTTCTGGAGATGGCGCCGCGCGCGAGCGCGCGCCCAGGCGTCCGGTAATCGCTGCGAGTGCGCGAGGTGCGCTCGGCCGAGTGCGTACTCGAGCGCAGCGGGCAGGCTACTCTGCCGGCGCTCCGTCGCGCGCCGCAGCCGCGCGCCGGCGGTCGCTCCGAGCGGCCCCGTGCGGTGGTAGAGGATCCGCGCGACGTCCGGGGCCGTGAGATCCTCGGCGAGCTGGCGATACCTGCGGTCCTCGGGCCGCGCCGTCTTGACCAGGAGCGACACGACGTTCGAACGCAGCGGCGCGCTCCGGCCGCCGAGCGTCCACTCGACCCAGACCGAGTGCTCGCCCGGCACGCGGAAGGTGTACCCGCCCGCGCCCGCGAAGAGGCTCAGGTCGCGCCGGAACGGACGGCCGCGCCGAAGCTCGATGCTGCCGAGGTTCCGGCAGTAGCACCGTGGCGAGCGATAGCGGCGGCGTTCGCCGCGTGGGTCCTCGATCCACACGACGAACTCGTCGTAGCCGGGATCGACCGTGTCCGGCAGCGTGAGGGGAGAATGCGCACGGGTCGAGACGCTGATGTCCAGCTCTACCGGCTCGAAGCGCCAGAACTCGCCCTCCTCGACGTGGATCGTGAGCGTGACCTCCGGCGCACGGCGCAGGGTGCTGGTAAACGCCCCGCCCGGAGGACCGAGGTCGCCGCGCACGCCGAAGTCGCTTCCGCCCGGGTGCACGAAGCGGGACGTGGCGCAACGACGCAGAAAGGTCTTGTGGGGCGGGCCGAAGGTCTGTCGCGCGGTGGGGTGCGCGTTCTCGCCCGCCGGGCTGGAGGACATCAGGGAGACGGGGTCCTGGACGTGCCAGAGGTTGAACAGGTGGCCGAGCTCGTGGGCCGTGGTAAACACAACCTCGCGGCGATATTGGAGCTCGGTCGGACGCGCCCGGCGGAGCGCGCCCAGGAAGACCGCGCAACCCTGACGGGGGATCGCGTCCTGGCTCGCGACGCCGCGGAAGCCCGTGTCGAACATGACGCCGAGGACGCCGGGATGCTCGTGCAGCTCGTCGGCGAAGAGCAACGCGATGTCGCGCACTCCGAGGTCCGTGCGCGGCGCGCCGGCGAGTATCGACTCGAGCGTCCGTCCGAGCAGCGCATTGTTTGTGACGAGGTCGTCGGGCAGGCGATGGGCCGTCGCCGCGCTCGTGTCCATCAGGAGGCGGAAGGGCTCGACTCCGGCGTCGTTCCCGGCGCGCTCGAAGGCGTCTACGACGCGCTCGAGCGCGGTCGGGGCGAGTTCGTGCTCCAGGCCGGCGCGCAGGAAGGCGAGGCGACAATTGAAGCGCGGCATCAGCGGACGAGGAGCGGCAGCGTGATGGGATCCTGCGGTACGCCCTTGCTCGACTTCGGGTCGAGCAGCAGGAAGTCGACCTCCAGCGAATAGGCGCCCCGAGCCGTGTCCTGTGGCAGGAGTGCGAGCAAGCGCGTGTCCGAGAGCTGCACGACGTCCAACGAAACCTTGTCGTCGCCCACGACGAGCTTCGCGGAGACGAACTTCTTCACGAGCGCGGAGGAACGCACCGCGACGACCAACCCGTTCTTCGCCTCGGCCGCGAGCGCGTGGTCGAAGGCGACCTCCGCTTCGAGCACTCCGAGTTTGGCCTGGAGCTTCTGGTCATCCGGGACCCTCGACTCTTCCAGGGTGGCCAGCTTCCTCTGCGCAAGATCGCGCTTGTTCCAGGCCGCGACGACGGCTGGGCGCGAGTCCGGCAGCAGGAATTCCGGGCCGCCCTCGATCTCGAGAGTGACCTTGGGTGTCACGACCTTGAGCGGTGGCGCCTTCTGCGTGGAGAAATCCACTTGCGCCCGCTCGCCGGTCCGGACCGCGCGCAGCCGCGGCCGCGCCGCGATCCCCTTGCACGCCTCGGGCGGTCCGAAGTCACGCCAGTCGTACTCCTCGACCACCTCGTAGAGGATCCCGCCCCAGCTCTTGGGGAAGCCTTCGTCGGCTTCCGCGGTGGACGCGCCGGCGACGTTGTACTCCTCGCTCCCGGCCGCTTCGTTCCCGAGCGCTCCCGCCGCGCCCGTCGCTTCCGTGAGCGCCGCCTCGGCGGCGGCCAGGTCTTCCTCGGCGAAGCGGATGTCTTCCTGCTTCTTGAAGATCGCGAGCTCGAGCGCTTCGATCGCTTCTGGAGGGGGATTGGGGCGACCGCGCACCTGGGCGAGCTGCAGCTCCAGCGCAGCGAGCTCGCTCCGGCGCGTCTCGAGCGTGCGCCGCGCCGCCTTCACCGCGGCCTCCGCGTCGGTGACCTTCTTCTTGGCGTCCTCGCGGGCTTTCTTGTCGGTCGCTTCCTTCTCGGCGTCCTCGGCCCTCTCCGCCGCATAGACCTTGCCGGCGGCCTCGACGAGCTTCGCGGCGACGCCCGTGCCGTCCGGCTTCCAGTCGAGCTCCTGCAGGAGCCCCGCCTGCGTCAGAGTGACGGCGAGCGTGTGCTTTGAGAACAGCGACGAGGCCGAGATCGCGTAGGTGTTCTCCGGATCGGGCAGGAACGCGAAGCGCACGTCCATCGTCCCGTCGGGCTTCGGCTTCACGACGAGGTAGGTCTTCGGGAGCGAGTACACGAGCCCCTTCGCCCGCTCGCCCGGCTCGACCTTCTCGACTGAGAGGTTCGAGATGCATCCCGTCCCGAGCGCGAGCAAGAGTGCGAGGACGAGCGTGAGGACGAAGGTGGATCTCACTGGCCACCTCCTTGCGGCTTGGCGTCGTCCTTGGGCTTGGCCTCGGTCGAGCCCGAGCCCAGGGTCGCGTGCACCACGATGGGATCCGTCTCTCCTCCCACCAGGCGCACCTCGCCGCGCGCGTGGACGATCTTGTAGAGGAGCGGGGCCGGGAGCTTCCACCCGTCCTTGGCGCTCGGCTCGTTGAACGCGGCGGCGAGGGCAGGAGCGAGCTCCGCGATCTTGCCGAGCACCGCGGCCGGGATCGCCGTCGTGTCGGCCATCTCGTGCGTCTTGGTGAGGCGGAAGTGGTCGTCGAAGGTGAGCTTCGCCTCGAGCGTCGACATGTAGTTGTAGGGCCTCGCCGACATCTTCTTCGTGGGGTCGGGGAGGTGGTGGAGCTCCCACGACAGGCCGCCCTTTCCGTCCGCGTAGACGAGCAGATAGGGGGAAGGCTGGTAGAAGCGGATACCGAGTCCGCACTCGGCGTCGCTCGCGGCGCCGCTCTCCGCGTTCTCCCGGTTGCGCGCTTCGATCTCCGTGGCGCGTGCGGCCATCCGGTTCTCTTGCTCGAGCTTCGCTTTCTCCGCCTCCAGCTCGACGAGACTCTGCTGGAGGCCCGCCAGCGTGCGTGCCTTCGCGCGCGCTTCGTCCTCGTTCTGCGTCGCGCGCGCAGTCTCCTGCGTGATCTCCGTGTTCACAGCGGCGATCTCTGCGTCGAGCGCGGTGAGGTCTTGGTGGACCGGCACGGCGAAGGGGGGCTCCTGCGGGATGCTCCGGTAGGAGACTCCCGCGCAGCTCGCCAGGAGCGCGGGGATCGTCGCCGCCAGGCATCGTCTCGTTCGCTCGGCCATGCTCCGTTCCTCCGTCGTCGCCGCGGATAGGAGCACCGAACCGCCGTGGTCCGATCCCCCCCTTCCCTCTCTCCAGCGAGTCTAGGCAAGGCTCCGCGCGTCGGTCAACCGTGCCGTGTCATGTCGCGCTGCGGCGGGAAGAGCAAGCTCATCGCGCTCCTCACCGACGAAGGCAAGGTCCGCTCGAATCCTCGAGCACCTCGGCCTCCCCACCCCCCCCCGGCTCTTGCGCCGGTCCGCTCGCCGCCCGGGCTCAAGTTCGCCGGGTAGGCGCCGCCCGATTCTCCTCCCGCAACGGCCCCCGAGGAAGCCAGCATGGACCATCGTCGACCGGGGTGCCAAGGCTTGGCACCGGAGCCAGCAGGTTCGAGCCTATATCTCCGACGCCGTGTCCGGCCCCTCCAAGGAGGCGAGCACAGGCCGCAGCCACGCGCCCTCCTTACAGATCGCCGCCCGCCGACACAACTCCGATGGCGCCCCTGTGCATCTGCCCAAGGCGAGCCAGCACGTGCGCGCGTGCGCGGGCAAGAGCTTGTCCGCGAGCGGCAGAATAGCGCACGACAGCTGGATCACGCGCCGAGGGGTTTGGACCTCCACCGTGGCGGCAGAACACCCCGACCGGGGTCGCGCTGTGAACCCGCATGTGATTCGCTACTCGAGCAATTCGCCGACGCCTTGCTCGTTTGCCAGCGCCCTACCGTGGGATCCGCGGACAAAGGTCTACCGACTACTCTCGGCTCTTGATGTCCGAGATGTTGTTCACGAACAGCACGGATGCCGCTCCCTGTTCCAGGACTTCCCCGCGAGCCACGCATGCGTGTCCCGGTAGGTGTTCGAGCCAACGATAGAAGCTGGGAACGAGAATGAATGGCCGCTGGGTCCCCTCACCCTCGAAGTTCACCGTCGTGAGCTGTTTGTCCCGGACAAACCCTTGCTGGATCAGCAACAAGGCATCGAGCACGGGGCCCTGTGCACCAGCACGCTCCGCGATGTCGTACATCCTGTAGACATCCGTCCGCGACACGAGTGTCGCGGGATGTCCCAGTTCGGTCAGGAGCCGCTCTGCTGTTCGCAAAGCATCTTCAACGAGATCGACTTTGCCACTCAGGCTGGCAAAAGGGCCCTCGCGCGCAAACAACTCGGGATTCCGTCGGTGGACCGCGGCGTCCTCCATCTGCAACCCCACACGCCGGCAGCCACGGGCTTCGAGAGCGATGACCTCATGGGGAGTCATCACCCACAGACGGTCGCCCTCGGGTGAGAATACTACCCGAATAATCTCCGCGTCCATTTCGAGAGACAGGACCTCCATCCAGGTCTCGACATCCCAGAGCCGCAAAACCCCGTCCGCCCCACCGGTCGCAAGGCGGGTCGAGGTCGGGGAGAAGGCCAATGCATAGACCGCGCCCTCGTGCTCGTCGATGACGTGAACGACTTCGCTGTCCTTTGTGATCTCGACGAAGCGGTACTCCTGGCCTGGAGAGCGCGTACCCCCGACGAGGCGGTTGAAGTTCTCGACGGCGGCGATGAACGTCCCGTCCAGACTCTGTGCCCACTCGAGCGGAGTTTCGGCCAGGAACGACATATCTCGCCGAACCGACCTCTCGAACTCGACCGCAGAGCGCCCGTAGAAGCCTTCATTGAACTGACCCGCCGTGACCTGGGTCTCCGATGCGTGGAGGTTCCGCCCGATGCTCGCTGTCAACTCGCGAGCCCTTCGTCCGATGAGCTCGGCGTACTTTAGGTCGAGGTGTGCGACGACCTGGAGATCGCCATTGCTGATCAAGGCCCCATCCACCAACCTCCAATTGAGGTCCTCTGCCGTACTGGAGGATGCTGGCATCCACGTTGCGCTCTCGCGCGAGTAGCGCGGTCGGTCGGGAAACAGCGCGGCATCGAACCCCAGGTGTATTGCGTCGGGGCTTCCTCCGAGAGTCCAAATCCGGGCGCTGCCGTCCTGGCCAGCGGAGGTCAGGCGCTCGCCATCTGCCGTGAAACGAACATAGCTCACAACACCTTCGTGGCCGACCAGGCGGTCAGGCGCCTCCTCCGACCCCGTGGGCCAGACCTCGATCGCTCCGCTGCTGAGAGCGACGGCCACCTGGCTACCGTCCGGACTCGCGGCGATGGCGGTGTAGCCCTCCCTTGGCACGATTCTGCGCAAGATCCTCGGTTCCTCGCGTTCGAAGGAGTACGCAACGATATCGTTCGATGCGAAGCATATCACGGGCGCAGCGCTGGCAACGTCAATCGCCTCAACGTTCGAATCGCCGAGGTGCAGCTCGAAGCGCCCGTATCCTTCGCGTCGAACCAGGGTCCCGGGGCCATCCGTCTCGATCAACGGGCGTTGAGCGGGAAGCTCCCATGCGTTTTGCATTGAAACCAGGTAGCCCGAGTCACTGGTGAACCTGGGGCTGTCGACCCAGAGTTCGGCTTGCGCACGCGGTAGCTCCCCGATTCGTCGCCCGGATCGGGCGTCGAACAACAGGAACGACTTCCCATATCTGGCGACGAGCGACGCGCCGTCCGGGCTAAAGCGCACGAATTGGTACTTGTTTGTTCCTTCGAGCCGGTACTGAAGCTGGAGCGTGTCGAGGGCATACACTGCCGCAGACTCGTCCTGAAAGGAGAGAGCGAGCTGATCGTCCGTCGCATCGGAAAAAGCGATCGGTGTCGAGAAGCTGGCCGATCTCACCTCCGCAACGGCGTTCGGATCCCATGTCTTGGCCGTTGCCTCCGAGGTCGTGACGAAGAGCTCTCCCGCCCGAACCAGGATTGCATCGCTCACCGCACCCACGTGGCGGAAGTCGATGGATGCGTTCACGCCCATCGTCGCCCCGCGGAGGTAGTACCATTCGAAGTCTCGGAACTCTTCCTCGGTGTTCGCCAGCGCCGCCCGCGCCGCCTGGACGTTCCCCCGTTCGAACTCCGAGCGCGCCAGGCCGATGTGCTCAACGCACTTCATCTTTGCCTCGCTCGCCAATGCTCTCGCCTTCTGGTTCTCCGCCGCTGTAGTCTCTTTTTTCGCCTCTTCGGCCCGCTCCTCGGCTGACCCGAGTTGCTTCTCGGTCTCGACCAGAGACGAGCGGGTGTCTGTGAGCTCGGATTTCTTCGAATCGAGCTCTTCGCTCGCGTGACGAAAGTCCGACTCGGCGGCGTCTGCGCGGCCCGCGTGGTACCGAGCGTAGAAGAACAGCAGGAGGATCGTCAAGATGAGGACGCATGCGCCTGCACTCCCACGAATCATCCTCATTCTGGCGCGCTCTTGATGGCGCTGGCGAAGCTCGTCAAAGCCGCAATTCAACAAGCAGGCCAGGATCCTCAGCTTTGCCATCCGCTTCAGGTGAACCTGGCTCTCGGACTTCCGATAACGCACGTCGGCGGCAATCGGCTCCACGGCCTTGCGAACGATCGTCACGTTGCCGAGAGCGTCAACTTCCGTCGTGACCGCCAGACGAAGGGCATCGGGGAAAGACTCGGAGGGAGAGCCGTCGATGAGGAGGGCAATGACCTGATCACTGCGGCCGAGCTCCCGGAAACGCTTGACCTCCTCGTTGACCCAGCGCGAGAAAGGCGTGTCACGCGAACAGACGACGATCAGGAAGCGCGAGGCCGCGAGCGCTTCTTCGATCTCCGCGTGCAGGTCCGCCGAGGCGGGAAGCTCATCCTCGTCACGAAAGACCCGCCTAAAGGGTTGGGCGGGCATGCCGGGTTTCCGTATGCGCGTCGGCACTCTGTATGTCTCGATCTGAGAGTGGACCCACTTGGCCCACCGACGATCCTCTTCGAGGTGCCGATAGCTGATGAATGCGTCGTACAAGAACACGGGCTCGCTGCGCCAGCTCGGCGCGGCGGACGGATTGGGCTCTTCGCGTGCCGGGATCTTGAATGCTCTACCGCACTTGGTGCATCTGACTTGTCCACCGGCTGCGGAGTGGCGAACGAGGCCCTGGACGCCACAGTGTGGACAGGCGATACGCATCCTGCCAGTCACGCCGACTGTCGCCCGTTCTTGCTGCCTTCAGATCCCTCCTGAATCATCGCTACAGACTACGTGGCTGAGGGTTAGTCGGGAAGAGACAGAGTTGCGGCCACGCCGGTACTTTCAGAGCGCACTCGCACGATCCTGACAGTCTACGGGTGCAGGGTCGGCCTTCCAGCGTCAGCCATTGGGTGTGTTTGGAACGACGGAACGACGCCCCCTCCGTGGCACCCCTTCAACCAGGCCACTCCACGTCCCGAAACCGGTGGACGACCCTCCAATCCTCCGACTCGAACCGCAGCGTTGCCTCGACCTCGAGTAGCGCCCGTGCAAGTTCATCGGTCGTTGCCGCCCGCTCGAGGCGGTCGTGAGCCTCGGCGAGCGGCTCAAGCACTTCCTCCGACCGCTGGGCGCTGCGCTCGTACTCGCCGTAAACTCGGATCGCGGCGAGCGCGCCGCCGATCGCGGGGAGTGCGAGGCAGAGGAACTCAAGCAAGGCGTGCGGTCCGACATGCAGCGCGCGCAAGGACGCGGCGCCGATCGCGGCCACGAACAGCACGAGGCCACTCCACGTGAGGGCATGCTGGATTTTCAGCTTCTTAGGTCCGCCGGACGTGTGGAACTCCAGCTGCTCCCGGACCCAATGTCGCGCGAGCGCTTTCGCGACACCTCGAATGCGTGCCGCGCCGGGTGTCCGGAGCCGCGACAGCCCGCCGACTACGCCGGCATGGGTACGGACGATCCATGCACTGTCCCGGTACGCGACCCGCCTCTGCGTCTCGCGGATCGTCTTCCGTGGAGACCGGAGCCTCGCGACTTCGCGGCCGGCGATGGCGAGATAGATCGAGGATCGGAACTGCTCCGCGAGAAACCGGTAGTCGAGCCATCGCTCGTGCCAGCGTTGCCAGCGCGCCCCGACCACGATCCCGACAACGACCGCGAGTAGTGCCACCTCAACCCACGGTGCGATCCGGGCGACCTCTTCTGGTAGGAGTGGGTCGAGCGCGGCGACCGTCACTGCGAGTGCCGCAAGCATGTAGCCGGAGATCGCCGCCCGCTGGTACCGCCGCTTGCATACGACCGCGACAACGTTCGCGCGGTGATATGCGGGTAGCAGTCGTTCGCGCGCTTCCCTGACGGAATCTGGAGCGACCTTCGCGATCTCCGCCAGGTGGGCATCGAACTGCCCGGCCGATGTGGCAGCGAACGCAGCGTCCCAGAATCGCGGCCGAGCCGTGAACTCGTCCATCCGCGCGATCACCTTGGACGGCGCCCCCTCAAGCACTGAAAGCTCGGCGTCCGCCTTCGTGGGGTCGATCCTCACCACGGCGCAGCCCTGCCGCTCGGCGTACGCGAGCGTTTCCCCGGTTCCTCCGGACAAGGACTCACGACTCGGGTCGTGGATCGCAACAAGCAGGTCGCACCGGTCCACGACGTACCGACCGGCCGCCGCGTAGGCCGCCTCCAGCGTCGTTGATGGCCCCAACCGGACGATGCGGCGGGCGGCGTGCAGCAGACGATCGAACTCCTGGAAGGACTTCTCTGACTTGTCAGTGAAGGTCTTCACGTACTCGACGAGGTCGAGCGGCATCGCTACGTCAAGCCGCGCCTCGGGTCCCGTCGCGAGGACGGCCTCGGCCACGATCCGATCCGCACCCTCCGCGAGCGGGGAGAGCGCCGTGAACGCCACGCGTCCCGGCTCCTCCGGGCAGAGCTTCTTGCGGAGCTCGGCGAGGGCGGCATCGACGCGCGGACGGATCGCTACCGCGTCCACGCCGCGGTGCCCCACGACCCCGACGACGATGCGCAACGGAAGCCGGGGAAGCGTTCCGTCGTGGGAGGTGGGATTCCGCGTCACGGCGTCGGTCACCCTCAGGGCCCTACCCGACTGCGACCGCGAAGCCCAGGTCGTAGACAATGTTGAGATAGATCCGGACCTGGCGCCGATCCTTCTCGCCGTTCGTCTCGGAAAGGCTCTCCCAAGCCACAAGCGCTGGGTGGAGCTTCTTGTCCTTGTCCTTCTTCTCGATATCCGCGTGACGCCAGTCGCGGCTCGTGTGGAACTCGCACCAGCCCTCGTGCTCCTTCTCCGCCGCGAGGTCGAGGAAGCGCTCGAGCCATGCCCGCGCGGGTTCCACTGTCAGGGCCATCTGTTCCGTTGCCTTCTCCACGATGCGCAACCCCGCCGCGGCGAGCACGGCCGGGATGCGCCGTGCCGCTTCGCGGTTCGAATCCTTGTTGAACTCGGAGAGCTTTCCGAACTCCTCCACGATGTCGGGGTTGCGCAGGCCTGGGTCGAGCGTCATGTACGCCGCGTTGATCCATGCCGCGAACTCGTCGAGTCGAGCTTCGATCGCTTTCTGCACGCGAGCTCGCACCTCCTCATGCTTCTGATGTTCAGCTCGACGCTGCTTCAGAAAAGTCGGTAGCCAGTCGATCGAAGCGACGCCGTCGACCTTGCCGTCGATCTCACGAACAAGCGCATCGCGCGGCGGAAGCGACGAACGCCGTAGCGGAACCCCTCCCGCGATGAGGCTGATCAGGATCTTTTCGAACGACCGTGCTCCGTGCGCATACCTCGGGACACGGAGGAGTGCGTCGAGAAGCTCGACATCGATCTCCGGACGCTCGTTGGGGCGGAGCTTCATCCTGCTGCGGATGAAGAGAGCGCGTCGGATCGGGAAGCACACGTCGGTCGGATCGGACTCGGGTTCGGTGACCGGATCCGCTTCCGGAAGCGCTCGCGGATTCGGGCCTAGCACGTCCAAGTGGTCGTGCACCCGGCTGACGAAGTCACGTCCCTTGCGAAGCCGCCAGGCGCGTGCCTCGCGCGCTGCCTCGTTTCGGTCCAAGCCCTTCGTCGCAGGCCCGAATTCGTTGAAGGTCGAACTCGTGCCGCCTGCGAACACGAACACGCACTTGCCGATCGGATGGACGGTCTGTCCCTCCTGAAACGTTCCGTCCTGCATCGGAGCGAGGAGCAGTCGCAGCCAGCGGTACTCTTGCGAGTCGAACTCGTCCCAGAAGACGAAGGGCGTCCTGCCGAGGAGAACTTTGTCCCGCACGCGGTGGAACGCGCCGATCAGGTCCTGCTCGTCTGAGACCTGCGACAGGTTGAACTCCAGAAAGGGCGGGTCCTTCCCGAAGACGCCCCCAGCGAGTTCCCGGACAATGAACGATTTCCCCGAGCCCGGAGCACCGAACAAGGCGATCGAAAGCGGCTTGGTCGGGGCGTCCCTCTCGGGCCTCTTCTTCTCGTAGTCGACAACGAGACGATGGATCCGTCGCAGCGACTCGATCTCGCGCCGATCCACGGAAGAGAACGCTCCGAGATGCAGCGAAGGCATGCCCGCGAGCGCGGAGATGCCGTTCATCGCGACGAGGCGCGCGTCGTCGTAGAGCGGGCCTGTCACGCCGCACCTCGCCGCGGCGCTCTGAAGGAGGGTCCAAGAGTCGGAGTTCGCGGGCTCTGAGTCCGGCAGCGTCACGTGAGGAAACGACTGCGGCGCGGGCCGAAGCGCCTCATCGCGGATGCGGGCGGCGGGGAAACCCTGCGGCGGTTTCGCACCAACCTGTCCGTGTCCCTCCGTGAAGAGGAGCCGGCGCGCCATGAGGCCGCGTCGCACGCCGTCGAGCAGTGCGGCTCTCTCTGCCTCGGGCCGCGCGTTCTCCTTGGCGGAGGCGAGGCCCCAGACGATTCCGGCCGCGAGGCACGCCTGGTAGCCGAAGACCTGGCCCGGTGCGGCGCTCGATGGGTCCGCCTCGATCCCGCGCGGGTCGTAAACGAGCGTGAATCTAGGCGACTTCTTCTCCCGAAGGTCTGCCCACAAGGCGCCCGCACCCTGGAAGCTGACGACGACGTGCCTGCACGCGGCAAGGGGTTCGATCGAGGTGCTACGGAGTTCGCGCGCTGCGTCGAGCGCACTGCGTTCCCACGAAAGCCCGCGACTCACCGCGAGGTCGGCGCGGCGCAGATCCTCGGCCGACACGACGAGCACCGTCCGCGCCGCGAGCTGCACGCCGGATCGCACGTGGTTCCAAAGCGCGCCTCCACGCAGGTCGCCGGACATCTTCCAGATTAGCCATTGCGGTGGCGTCTTCGTGTCGAGGCACGCCGGCCAGCACGCCTCGAGACTCCGGAATCCGACGCCGGAATCGTCGACAACGAGGATGTCCGGGTGCACTGGCGCGGCGGGGTCGATCTGGGGACAGCCGAAAGCGCGAACTCCCCGGTCCGCTGACGAAGTGTCGGCGTTCTCGGGTTGTCTAGCCGGTCGGTATCCATCGAAGTCGCGATCGTCGGCGGGCCACTCGGCATGCCACGGACCGTAGCCGAGCTCTTGCGTTGCGCGCCAGACGTTCCCGCCAGCGGCACTCGGCTCCCAGATCGCGTAGCAGTGCGGATACAGGTCACGCTGCTTCACGAGACCGAGGACCGCCCGCCACGGCGCGGGCTCCTTGTCAGCGCGCGAATCCAGGAGGCGCTCGATGAGCGCCGCGCCTCCGAACTCGACGGCTTCCGCTGTCCCTGACTTGCCACCGTCCGCGTCCGACGGTCGCCTGCATTCACCGACGTAGACGTGGTGATCGACCACCACGTCGCCGGTGACGAGGACGGTACACCTGGGATCGACTGGGTTCGGCATGGCGCTCATGCGAACGCATGATGCCCAATTCCAGGTCCAGGAGCGTCGGATGAGGCTCGTGGAGGCCTCCCCTTGACAGAGGAGAGACGCCTGGGCCTCTGAGAGCGGTCGGTTTGGCCGAACCAGCGGAGATCAGGTCACGCCGAAGGGAGACCTGCCGCCGTCGGTGACACTGGGAGGGCCCCTTCGGCTAGAGAGAGAGCGCGTTCGGCTACACGCGCCCACTCTTCGGTTTTCTGTTTCGGGGAGCCGACCGCAAGCATCCGCCGCGTTCGCGTCCGGGTCCTCCTACCGCAGGAAGCGTCGCTGCTCGTCCTCCGTCATAGGGCGGCCGGCGGTC
>JANOGB010000460.1:0-3491 GCA_031413955.1 Planctomycetota bacterium
GTCGACGAAGATGTGCTCCTGGTGCCAGATCTTGTAGTTGGCCACCGAGTTCAGCGCGACGCCGCCCGCCAGACACAGGTTCTTCGAGCCCGTCTCCTTGCGCAGATAGCGCGCCATCTTGAACAGCACCTGCTCGGTCACGAGCTGGATCGAGGCGGCCATGTCGCAGTAGTACGGGTCCAGCGACTTGTCGCCCTCCTTCGGGTCGCGCGCCGGCCGGCCGAAGTGCTGGCCGAAGGCCTCCGTCAGGGTCGTGTCGCGCGAGTAGTGGTAGGCGAAGTACTTCATGTCGTGCCAGAGGGAGCCGTCCTCGGCCACATGGATGAGCTCGTAGATCTTGTCCACGTGCCTGGGCTGCCCGTAGGGGTGCATGCCCATCAGCTTGTACTCGCCCTCGTTGATCTCGAAGCCGCAGTAGGCCGTGAAGGCCGAGTACAGGAGCCCGAGCGAGTGCGGGAAGCGCAGCTCCTTCAGGATCTCGATCTGGTTCCCCTTGCCCATGCCCATGGTGGCCGTCGACCACTCGCCCGCGCCGTCGACCGTGAGGATGGCCGACTCCTCGAAGTGCGAGGTGAAGAAGCTCGAGGCCGCGTGCGACATGTGGTGGTCGCAGAACAGGATCTTCGCGCCCGGGATGCCGAGGCGCTTCGCCATCATCGACTTGATCCACAGCTTGTCCGAGATCCAGCGCTGCATCGACTCGCGGAACACCGCCGAGGAGCTCGGGAAGGTGGCCATGGCCGAGAGCAGCATGCGCTCGAACTTGACGAAGGGCTTCTCGTAGAACACCACGTAGTCGAGGTCGTGCCGCGCGATGCGTCCTTGCTTGCACACGAAGTCGATGGCGAGAGCGGGGAAGCCCGAGTCGTGCTTCACGCGGCTGAAGCGCTCCTCCTCGGCGGCCGCTATCAGCTTGCCGTCCTGGACCAGGGCGGCGGAGGAGTCGTGGTAGTAGAAGGAGAGCCCGAGGATGTTCATGGAGGCCCTAGTCCTGCCTGCGCGCGGCCTGGACCGTCTCGTTGTCGGCGACCCACGCCCACCAGTTGCCGTCGCTCCGCCGCCGGAGGCGCAGCGGATCGGCCGCGAGCTTGTAGAGCAGGGCGAACGGGCCCAGGACGAGGAAGTAGAGCAGCGTCAGGAAGATGCGTGAGAGCATGCTTCCGAAGCGTTCGGAGAAGACCACCAGGGCGCGCATGGGAGGGAAACGAGGGGGGGGTGCCCGCCCGGCCGCGCGGGCCGGTGGGAGTAGGCGCTGGAGCTTCGGCACGCCCTCCAGGAGACCTGAAGCGGCGGAAGCTCTTTCTCGACGCACTTTCCCGATGCAGGGCCCGGTTGCGGGGGAGAGTGTAGCGCCTGGCCCGACCGGTTCCCGAGGCCGCGCGCAAAACGTCGGGGCCGAGGGCTCCGCGGCCGAGCCGGCGCGCATGGAAGCGTGCGCGGCCAGCGGCTAGTCTGCGCTCGATGCGCGAGCCGGCCGAGAACGCCCGCGCGGAGCGGCTCACGCTCCTGGGCGTGCTGCTCCTCGCGCTGCTGCCCTCGCTGGGCACGCTCGACGCGCCCTGGATCGCCGAGGACGCCGCCATCCTCGCCGAGGTCAGAGCGGACGGCCCCTGGGCCGACTGGACCCGCAGCCAGTACGGAATGTTGAAGGTGCTCTTCTGGCGCCCGCTGGTGAGCACGAGCTGGGCGCTGCAGGAGGCCTGGACGGGCATCGCGCCGGTTCCGCTGCGCCTCTGCAATCTTGCGTTGCACGCGCTCGCGAGCGTGCTCGTCTTCGCCTGCGCGCGGCGGCTCGGGGCCGGGCTCCGCGGAGCCTTCCTCGCCGGCGCCTGGATCGCGCTCTTCCCCGAGCAGGGCGGGACCTCGACCTGGCTCGCGGGGCGGACGGATCTCCTGTGCGCCGTCGGATTGCTGGCGAGCCTCCACGCGGCCCTCGGAAACGCGCCTCTGCGCAGCGCGTTGTGCGCCTTCCTGGCCTGCGCCGCGAAGGAGTTCGGCTTCCTCGCGCCACTGTGGATCGCGGTTCTCTCGGGCGCACGCGGCGAGGGCTGGCGCCAGGCGCTACGCCGCGCCGGTCCGTCGCTCGTCGCGGTGGGGGTGGCGTGCGCCTGGAGGCGCGCGGCGCTGGGCACGTTTCGAGGCGGCTATCCGGCCGAGCTCGGGGGGCTCGGGGCGGGGTTCGTGGGCACGCTCACGGCCACGCTGCACTCCCTGTGGCCGGCGTTGCTCGCGCTGACTCTGCTGGCAGGGGTGGGAATGCTCGCGCGCAGCGCGGCGCGGCGCCTCCTCGGAGGTGCGTTGCTGGCCGCGGCCCTGGCGCTCGCGCCGCTGTACCCGCTGCTCGCCGATGGCTGGCTCGAGCCCGAGAACCGGCGCCTGTTCTACGTGGCCGAGTGCGCGCTCGCGCTCGCGGCCGGCCTCGCCTGGAGCCAGCACGCCGAGCGCACGGCGTGGACGCGCGGCCTGCCAGTCCTGGTCTGCGCGGCCCTGGGCTCGCGCGCTCTGCTGGCCTGGACCGACACGCACGACTGGGCGCGCTCCGCCCGGGCAGGAGAGCAGGAAGTCGCGCGCGCGCGCGCCGCGCTCGCAGGCGCCGAACGGGCGGCGTGGCCCGTGCTCTTCACGGGTTTTCCATCCAGTCGCTTCGACGCGTACTGTCTCGGCTTCGGCCTGGCAGCGCGCTTTCGGGCCCCCTTCCCGGACGCCCCGCGCCCCGTGTGGCCGTGGCGCCTCATGTTCGTGCAGCAGGCCGAGCGCGAGCGGTCTCCGCTCGTCGCGCCGCGCGCCGATGGCTCGATCTGGCCGCTGGACGATGGCCACGCCCAGGCCGAGCTCATCGTGCGCGACGCGACTGCGCAGCCGCTCGCGCGCATCGAGCTCGACGAGCGCGTCCTCGTGGCCGCAGAGGATCGCTCGCCGGGCCTCGTGATCACGGGCGGGCCGGCCGGCGCGCGGCTCGAGGTCGTGCTCTTCTCTGAGCTCGGCTACGAGCCCGTGCCGCTCGGGATGCTGGACGGGACTGGCCTGCTCGCGCTCTCGACCCGCGAGCTCCTCGCGCGCACGAACGGCATCGCCTCTGCCGGAGAGACCTTGGCGCAGGCCGCGGACCTCGGGGCGCGGAATGCGTTCGCGGAACTACGCGCCCTGGGGCCGGACGGAGCCGTGCTCGCCGCCAGCCGCTGGATCGAGCTCGTCTGGCCGCACGAGCTCCTGGCCCTGTCGCTCAGCGCGGGCTCTCGCCCGCAACCCAAATGAAAGGGTGCTACGCCCGCGCCGGAGTAGTAGCCCAGCGCAGGCTCCGCCTGCAACCCAAACGCACCGCGGAGACGCGGAGAACGCGGAGCCTCGCTAGGAAGAAGAATGGGCCTCCGGATCGTCGACTCTCGGAGAGCTGGAGCCCCGGAGGCCCCTCCTTTTCTGACCTCTTCCTCCGCGCCCTCCGCGACTCCGCGGTGCGCTTTCTTCCTTTCCGCTAATCCTCGCGCCAGGCG
>JANOGB010000461.1:0-1883 GCA_031413955.1 Planctomycetota bacterium
CGGTGGCGGTGCTGGTGCCGGCGCGGAACGAACGGACTGTCGCCGAGCGGCTGCTTCGAGCCCTCGCCAGGCTCGAGTATCCGGCGGAGAAGCTCTCGTTCGTGCTGATTTGCGACGGCTGCAGCGACGAAACGCCGGCCGTGTTTCGCGCGTGGGCCGACGCGCGCTCCGACAGCCGTGTGCTCGAGTTGAAGGAGCGCACGGGCAAAGCCGCCGCGCTGAACGCCGGGCTCGAGCTGGTGGACGCGGAGATCGTCGCGGTGATCGACGCCGACCTGGCGCCCCAGCCGAACTTTCTGCGCGAGCTCGTGCAGCCGTTCGCGGACGGCGAGGTCGCGGCGGCAGCGGCCTTCCTGCGACCGGCGAACGCCGACGACAACCTCGTCACGCGCTACGCCGCCGTAACAACCTGGGTACACCAGCTCGTGACCTCCGCCGGAACGGACCGGCTCGGGCTCAACCCGCCCACACTCGGCGCTTCTGCCTTCCGCAGAACGGCACTCGAGCAGATCGAGGGCTTCCCCGTGGTTCCTGCGGGAGTGGATGTCGCGACGAGCGCCGCCCTAACAAGACTGGGCTGGCGGACGCGCTTCGTGGCGAGCGCCGTCGCCGACAACACGGTCGTCTCGAGCGCGCGCGACTACTGGCGCCAGCACGTCCGCTGGTCGCGCGCGGTCTTCCGCATCCCGAGCGCGAGCAAACAGCCGCCCGCGACCTCATGGGCGCAACGCCTCGAGATGGCTGCCGCGTCGCTCGGCTACGGAGACCGGCTGGTGTTCGGAGTCGCCCTCGGCGGCGCCATCGTCGGGGTGCTGCCGCTCTGGGTCCCCGGGCTGTACCTGTCGGTTCCAGGCCTGGAGATCGTGGCCGCGCTGTTCAAGGCTGGCGTCCGCGGCGCGCTGCCGAGGTTTCTGCTCGCGACCGTTCTGTTCTTCGTTGCGGACCTCGTCGGCTCCTTCGCCGCCGTCGTACAGCACGCCGCGGATCGACCCTACCGCTGGCACAACCCGCGACAGGCGCGCGACGCAAAAGAATGATCCCGGCCGAGCTCGCCTGCGCCGTGCTGAGTTATCAGGACCAGCCCTTCCTCGTCGATGCCGTGCGCTCGGTGCAGGGCCAAGGCGTTCCGGTGGAGGTCGTCGTAGTCAATTCGGGCGGCGGTGACCCAACAACACGGCTTGCTGCCGCGGGTCTCGACGTTCCGGTTCACAACTTTTCCGAGCGACTCTTTCCGGGCGGAGTGCGCAACGTGGGCATCGATCGGACGCGCGCGCCCTATCTGAGCTTTCTCGCGGTGGATTGCCTCGCCGCACCGGGTTGGGCTACCGCGCGTCTGCGCGAACACCACGCCGGAGCCGCCGCCGTCGCGAGTGCGCTCACCAACGCGTACCCGGAATCACTGACGGCGTGGGCGTCGCTCTTGCTCTTGCACAGCCGGCGCCTGGCGGTGACGCCGCCGGGCCAGCGACTCCTGTACAGCCTCTCCTACGAGCGTGGGCTCTTCCACCGCTTCGGCCGTTTCCGTGAAGACCTTCGCGCTGGCGAGGACACGGATTTCAACGCTCGCTTCCAGGCGCACGTGCGCAGCGTGCTCGCGGTCGGCGCGCTCACCGCGCACCGCTACCCGACCGAGCCGCGCGCGATGCTTCGTGATGCCCTTCGGCGCGGCCGCCTCCAGGCCCAGATGCAAGGCGCGATCGAAGGCCGCGGACCCCAAAATCTGAGGGTCGCATTGCGGGGCCCCCTGAGCGTGCCTCGGTCGCTGCTGATTTCGGCGCGCAGCCCGCGTGGAGAGCGAGGGAGATTGCTGCGCGCGATGCCCCTCCTGATCGCCGGCAGCCTCGCCTACACGGCGGGCGCGCTGACGGCCTCCGGCACCTCAG
>JANOGB010000462.1:0-7943 GCA_031413955.1 Planctomycetota bacterium
CCGTCGCAGCCTCGACTTCGTGCGTACGGCGATGCGCGGCGTGGCCGAGGAAGCGCATGGCACGGCGCGCGAGGCGCTGAGCCGCGAGAAGCTCGGCTTTTCGGTGGCGGTCAAGACCGGCAGCGCCGACCTGCACGGCACCAAGGACCAGGACGGCCCGAGCCAGGTGCGCAAGCACGCCTGGGTGGCGGGCTGGGCGCCGGCCGAGGACCCGCAGCTCATCTTCGTGGTCTTCGAGCACGACACCACCGCCACCTCGTCGCACGGCGCGGTCTACCTCACGCGCGAGCTCCTGCGGCAGCCCGAGGTGCTCCTGTATCTCGCCGAACGCGGCGTCGACGTCTCGGGGGTGCCGGCGCGATGAGCGTGTGGAGCATCAAGGGCCAGCGGCCTCTGCGGGGCTGGCGCTCGGCCGTGAGCCTGCGCATCCCCTGGACGCGGCTCGACTGGCCGATCTTGTTGCTCGGCCTCGGCCTGGTCGCGCTCGGCCTGGTGTTCGTGGAGCACATGGCGCAGGCCGATGAGTTGTTCGGGCACAAGGCCAAGATCTCGTCCGAGAAGCAGCTCACCAAGGCGCTGCTGGCGGTCCCGTTCCTCGTGCTCGGCCTCCTGCTGCGTCCGCGCTGGCTGCGCCGCAATGCCTACCTCCTCTACGGCTGCGCGCTCTTCCTGGTGTGCCTCGTGCCGCTGCTCGGCGAGGAGCGCAACGGCGCCAGGCTGTGGATCCCGCTGCCCTTCGGCCTCGACCTGCAACCCTCCGAGCTGGTCAAGGTCGGCGTGATCCTGGCGCTGGCGCGCGCCCTGTATCGCAACCGCCTGAAGCAGGCGCGAGATTGGCGTTACCCGGGGCTGCTGGTGCTCGTGCCGCTGTTCCTCGTGTTGGTGCAACCCGATCTCGGCACGGCGATGACGCTCGTGCCGGTCACGCTCGGCCTCTTCTTTCTCGCCGGTGCCAGGCGGCGCGTGCTGGCGGGGCTGGTGCTCGGCGCGGCCCTGGTCGGATTCGGGGCCTGGCGCTTCGACTGGATCCAGAGCTACCAGAAGAAGCGCATCGACACCTGGGCGAGCTGCATCGACCCCACGACGCTGATCGCGAACCGGAACGGTGCCGCCTATCACACCTACCAGGCGCGCGTGGCCATCGGCAACGGCGGCGTGACCGGGCGCGGCCTCGGGCGCGGCGTCGCCAACGAGACCGGGCACCTGCCCGAGCGCGGCAGCGACTCGATCTTCGCCGTCATCGCGGAAGAGGGCGGGTTCCTCGGCAGTAGCGCGCTGGTGCTCGGGTACCTGCTCTTCGCCGGCCTGTTCCTGGTGGCGGCGGGGCGCACGCGCGAGCGTTTCTCGAGACTGGTGATCGCCGGCACGGGGCTGTACTTCGCGGCGCACTTCGCGATCAATGCGGGCGTGAACCTGGGGTTGATTCCGATGACGGGCCTGACGCTGCCGCTGATGTCGACGGGGGGGTCGTCGTTGCTGGTGAGTCTGGCGTTGCTCGGGCTGGCGCTCGGGTTGTCGGCGCGCGCGGAGGTGTCGTTGGATTCGGATTCGTTCAGCGCGTGAAGGGGAGGCCTGCGGAGGGTCCGTCCGCCGAGCTCCTCCCCAAGCACACCACCCTGCACTACCCTCGGACCGTGCGCTCCCTGCGGAGATCCCTGCTCTTCCTCGCAATCCTGCTCGGCGCATGCGGGCCGCGGCGCGAAGAGACTCCACCGCCCACACCGCTCGTCGAGCAGATGCCGCCGGTCGATCCAGCGAAGGCCATCGAGGGCACGCTCCTCGTGGCCGGGATGACCTGCTCGGGTTGCGAGCACAACGTGACCACGGCCCTGAGGCTCGTCCCTGGAGTCCTCGAGGCCGAGGCCGACCACGTCTCGGGGGAGACGTGCGTGCGCTTCGACCCAGGCATGACCACGCTCGCGCACCTGGCCGAAGCCGTGCGCACGACGGGCTACGCTGTCTCCCCCACAGAGAACGTCGCTCCTACAGAGACGGGCGACTGAATCCGGCTCCTGGCTCAGTCGTCGTCATCGTCATGGTCGTCATGATCGTCGTCGTCGTCGTGTAGCTGCCCGCGCACCACGCCGCTCGGCACTGCGACGCTGTGCACGTTGACGTAGATGCGGCCGTCCTCCATGGCCTCGGCGAGCTCGCGCAGGCTCGAGCCACAGGCGGTGTTGACGATGTTCTGGTCGGTGATCGTGACGTTGTCGAGCCAGCGGCCGTCGACGTCCCAGCCGTTGGCGTGGAAGCCTGCCAGGAAGATCACCACGGGACCGTTGACGCCTTCCTCGCCGCAGTGCAAGTGGGCCTGCGTGATGCGCTCGGCGTCGCGCAGGTCGAGGCGGAACGTGGCCGAGCTGAAGTCGTCGGCGAAGCGGATGCGCAGCTTTCCCGACGTGTCGGTGTCCACGGGCGGGACTTCTTCGTCGCCGCAGAGGTCGGCGCGGAATTCGCGGCCATCGTTGCCCTTGTCGGGTGCGACGGCGAGCAGGGCCAGGGAGACGAGAACGAGTCCGAAGGGCGCAAGGAGCTTCTTCATGGTGGCCTTCCGAAGGATGGAGTCAGGGGGCGAAACGCTCGAACTGCCTGGATTCTATGGCAAGTGGCATCTTTCGTGAGGGGTAGCGTCGCGATTGATGGGGGCGGTGGGTGCCGCTACCTTCCGTCCCTTGCGTCGGCGTGCTCTGACCCAAGGAACACACCGGGAACATGGTTTCGAGCGCTGTCGACGGGGTCGCGGGGCTGGGCCGCACGCTGCGCACGTGGGCGCCCCGCTGGGTTGTCGTACTCCTCGCCCTGGCCGCGGCCGCGCTCTTCGTCTGGAACGTGCAGCGCACCTGGTTCCTGGGCGACGACGCGTTCATCAGCTTCCGCTATGCGCGCAACCTGGTCGACGGGCACGGGCTCGTGTGGAACCCGGGCGAGCGCGTCGAGGGCTACACCAACTTCTCGTGGGTGCTGCTGATGGCGGTGGGGATGAGCCTCGGAGTCGAGCCCGAGCTCTTCTCGAACGTGCTCGGCGTCGCCTGCGGCGCGCTGGTCCTGGTCGCCGTGTGGCGCTTCGCGGCGCGCGGGCGCGCGCTGGCGTCGCCCTTTCCGCTGCTCGCGGTGCTGGTGCTCGCGGGCAACCGCAGCTTCGCGGCCTGGTGCACGGGCGGGCTCGAGACGATGCTCTTCGCGTTGCTCGTCTTCCTGGGCTTCGCGCGCTTGCTCGCCGCGTGGGAGCGGGGCCCGCGCGACGCACTCGTGTGCTCGCTCTGCTTCGCCGGAGCCGCGTTGACTCGACCGGAGGGGCTGCTCTTCGGGTTCCTGGCCCTCTGCCTCCTGCTCTTCGACCTCGGGCTCGGGCGCCGAACCCGACGCGCGGTCTTCCTGTGGCTCGTTCCGTTCGTCGTGCTGGTCGGCGCACACTTCGCCTGGCGCCGCGTGTACTACGGCGAGTGGCTGCCCAACACCTTCTACGCCAAGGTCGGCGGGCTGTGGCTCGCGCAGGGCGCCCGCTACTTCGCCTATTTCCACGGCTGCTACCGTATCGGCTGGTTCCTGCCGCTAGCGTTCTTCGCTCTGCTCGGTCCGAACCGGCGCGCGAGCGCGTCGGTCGGCCTAGTGCTGGCGGCCTATGGCGTCTACGTGCTCGCCGTCGGCGGCGACCTATTCGAACTGCGCTTCTTCGTGCACGTCTTTCCGCTCCTCTACTGGCTCCTGATCGAGGGGCTGGCCGTCCTGTGGACGCTGGTCGCAGCGCGTTGGCCCGTCGCTCTTCCCGCCGTGGCGGGTGCCATCCTCGCGCTGCTCGCGGCGACGCACCTCGGCTTCGAGCGCGTGCCGGGCAACTCGTTCGGGCTGCAGACGATCGAGGGCATCGACCAGTACACGAAGAAGCGCCAGGACGAGGGCCGCACCATGCGCGATGCGATCGAACGTGGAGCCCTGCCGCGCGACGTGGTGCTGTGCGTGGGCGGGGCGGGCGCCGTGCCCTACTACACGCGCTGGACCACGGTCGACCGCCGCGGGCTCAACGACGCCACCATCGCGCGCATGCCGGTGGGCGAGCGCGGGTTCGTCGGCCACGAGCACGACGCGCCCCACGAATACCTCGTCGCGCGGCGCGTGGCGGTGTTCGACTACTTCAACCAGATGCTGGTCAAGCGTCAGGGGTTGCGCCAGCTCAAGGGGCCCTACGTGCACGATGGGCGCGCGCTCGCGCTGCGCGCCATCGAGCTCGGCGAGCGCGCGCTCGTGTTCGCGACCTTCGTGGACGACGCCGAGCTCGCGCGCCTGTTCCCAGGGGTCGAGATCGTCGCCCTGGGCGGAGGCTGACCTTTCCGAGTCAGTCGGTGGCTGCCGACGCTGCCTGATAGCATGAGCTCGAACATGGCAGGCGCGCGCGAACTCACCACCGCTCTGGTCCTGTTCCTGGCGAGCTCCTGCGCAGACGGTCCTGGCGCCGCGAAGCCCCGCAACGTGGTCCTGATCACGCTGGACACGACGCGCGCCGACTACCTGTCGTGCTACGACGCGAGCAAGGGCTCGACCCCCAGCCTGGACGCGCTCGCGGCCCAGGGCACGCGCTTCGACCTCGCCATCAGCACGGCCTCGGTCACGCCCGTCTCGCACGCCTCGATCCTGACCGGGCTCTACAACCACGAGCACGGCCTGCGCGTGCTGTACGCCGAGGGCGGCTATCGGCTGGGCGAGGAGGTCAGCACCCTGGCGACCGTCCTCGCGGCGCGCGGCTACCACACGCTGGCCGTGCACAGCGCCTTCCCGGTCTCGCGCTTCTTCGGCCTGGAGCGCGGCTTCGAGGTGTTCGCGGACCTCGAGACCGAGCTCGCCGAACAGGAGGGCAGTTTTCGCTGGGATGTGCTCTCGTTCCAGCGCCGCTCCGACGAGACCACCGACCTCGTCGCGCAGCTGGGAGTGAGCGCGCCGTTCTTCCTGTGGGTGCACTACTGGGACCCGCACGACCTGGCCAAGCTCCCGCCCGGCATCCAGCCGCGCGACGCGCGCAACCAGAACCTCGCGCAGGGTGTGCAGCCCTTCTACGCGCAGGAGGTCACCTACATGGATGCGCAGATCGGGCGGCTGCTCGACACCCTGCGCGCGCGCGGGCTCTACGACGACACCCTTGTCGTCGTGGTCGCGGACCACGGCCAAGGCCTGATGGACCACGGCTGGCACGCGCACCGCCTCCTGTACCAGGAACAGATCCGCGTCCCGCTGCTCGTGCGCGTTCCAGGCGTGCGGCAGGTCCCGGCGGTCTCCGCGCTCGTGCGCACGGTCGACATCTATCCGACGGTGCTCGACTACCTCGGGCTCGAGCTCCCGCGGCCTGTCTCGGGTCGCTCGTTGCGGCCGCTGATCGAAGGCGCGACCTTCGAGGGCGAGATCGACGAGCCGCGCACCGCGCTCGCCGACCAGATCAACGGCTACGACTGGAACGCCGGCGATGTGCGCGCGCGCACGCTGGACGACTTCCTGTACGCGGCGATGGACCGGGACTGGAAGCTGATCTACCGGCCGCTCGCCTTCGAGCAGAGCGAGCTCTATCACCTCTCCGCGGACCCGCACGAGGAGCACGACCTCTTCGCCGAGCGTCCTGCAGAAGCAGAGAGGCTGCTCGAGCTCCTGGCCGAGGCGGCGCCCTGGGTGACCGGCACCTTCGCACCGCTCGAGGGCGGACCGAAGGCCGAAGACGTCCAGCGGATGCTGAGCGAGCTGGGCTACAGCGGATCCACGCCGCTCGACGCGCAGTGGGCCTGGACCTGCCCGCGGCACATGGAGGAGCGCCGAGAGGAACGGGTCCCATGTCCGACGTGCAAGGCGCCGCCGCTCTTGATCGGGCGCTGAATCGCGAGGCCGAGGCGGAGTCCCAACTTCTCATGGAAGCGGGCTCAGGAGCTCCTCAACGTCTCCTCGACGTCGGGACACGGTTGGAAGTGTGGTTGGCGCCGCTACACTGCGCGCCCCTCTCCCCCCTGCACACCCGACCGGAGGAAGCAAGAAGTGAAGCGCGCGCTCGGAATGATCGAGACCAAGGGCCTGGTGGCCGCCATCGAGGCCGGCGACGCCATGGTCAAGGCGGCCAAGGTCGAGCTTTTCGGCAAGGAGCTCGCCACCGCCGGGCTGGTGACCATGTACGTCTGGGGCGAGGTCGGCGCGGTCAAGGCCGCCACCGACGCCGGCGCGGCAGCCGCGCGCCGCGTGGGCGAGCTCGTCAGCGTGCACGTGATCCCGCGCCCCCACGACCAGGTGCTGCGCATCCTGCCGCTCAAGCCCGTGAAGTCGGCCGGCAAGGGCGGCGACTAGCCCCCGGGCTAGAGAGGATCCGTGGTGGGGGAGATCGATCTCGACCTGCGCGCCTTGCAGGACGTGCGCGACTGCGCCGAGCGGGCGAGCCGCGCCCAGGCCAAGGTCGCGCACGCATCGCAGGCCGAGATCGACAAACTGTGCGAGGCCATGGCCAGGGCCGGCGCGGCCAGCGCCTACGCGCTCGCGAAGCTCGCGGTCGAGGAGACCGGCATCGGGCGCGTGCACTACAAGATCCTGAAGAACTTGCTCGGCTCGGAGGGCACGTGGGCCTCGATCCAGAACGAGAAGACGGTCGGGATCCTGACGCGCGACGAGCAGCGCGGGCTGTCTGAGGGCATGGTCGTCGAGATCGGGACCCCGGTGGGCGTGATCGCCGGCATCGTCCCGACCACGAACCCGACCTCGACGGCCTTGTTCAAGGCCATCATCGCGGTCAAGGGCCGCAACGCGATCGTGCTCAGCCCGCATCCGCGCGCGCGGCGCTGCATCGGCGAGACGGCTGAGGTGCTGCGGCGCGCGATCGAGCGCGCGGGCGGGCCGCCGGACCTCGTGCAGTCGCTCGCCAACCCGACGATCGAATCGACCGGCGCGCTGATGAAGCACCCCAAGGTCGCGATGATCCTGGCGACGGGCGGCTCGGGCCTGGTCAACGCCGCCTACAGCTCGGGCAAGCCCGCCTACGGCGTCGGGCCGGGCAACGTGCCGTGCTACGTGGACCGCTCGGCCGACGTGGAGCAGGCGGCGCGCTGGCTGGTCGAGAGCCAGAGCTTCGACAACGGCACGCTGTGCTGCTCGGAGCAGGGGCTCGTGCTCGACAAGCCCATCGCCGGACAGATGCGGAAAGCGCTGCAGAAGCGCGGCGCGCACCTGTGCAACGAGGAGGAAACGAAGAAGCTCGAGCGCCTGTGCAACGTGCGCGGACACATGAACCCAGATGTCGTCGGGCTCGATCCCGCGCGCATCGCGAAGATGGCGGGTTTCGAGGTGGCGGCCGAGACGAGCGTGCTGCTCGCGCCCCAGCAGGGCGTCGGCAAGGAGCACCCGCTCTCGATCGAGATCCTGAGTCCGTTGCTCAGCGTGCACGAGGTCGACGGCTGGGAGGAGGGCTGTGCGGTCTCGATCGCGATGCTCGAGTACGGCGGCCTCGGCCACACGCTCGGCCTCTGGGCGCGCGACCCGAAGGTGCTCGAGGCCTGGTTCCTCGAAAAACCCGCCAACCGCATCGTCGTCAACGGGCCGACCTCCCAGGGCGCGGTCGGCTACAGCACGAACCTGATGCCCTCGATGAGCCTCGGCTGCGGCCCGCAGGCCGGCAACATCACCTCGGACAACATCAGCGCGCGGCACCTGATCAACGTCAAGCGCGCGGCCTTCCCGCGGCGCGACTGGGAGACGATCTGGAGCAAGGACCACGCGCGCGCGGCGCAGATGGGCGGCGAGCGTGCTCCGCGCGGCTCGGGCTTGCCCGGCGATCCGGCGTTAACTGGGAGCGCCGGGGGGGCGCCCGGGGGGGGGGGTGGGGCTTAGGGGGGTAGTAACGAAAAATGGCCCGGCGGGGCGCGCAATTGCTACCGACCACTACTACACACCAAATCAAAGATAAAACGCCCGCGCCGCTATCCTTGGTC
>JANOGB010000463.1:0-2069 GCA_031413955.1 Planctomycetota bacterium
GAGGAAAGGGAAGAAGAGAAAGAGAAGAAGAAAAGAAACGGAGCCGGGCTGGAGCCCGGCGCTCCCAGTGTGAAGAGTGCTACGATGCTGAGCGCCGTGACACGCTCCTCACGTCCGCCCCTCGCGCGCCTGACCCAGCCCCTCGTTCGCGACCGCCTGCCCACCGGCGCACGCGGCCCGCAGCGTCCCGCGAGCTGGGACGAGGCCCTCGAGCGCGCAGCCGCTGGCCTGCGCGCCAGCAAGGAACGCCACGGCCCGCACTCGGTCGGCATCTTCTCCTGCTCGAAGACGACCAACGAGGTGAACTACCTGGCGCAGAAGTTCCTGCGCCTCGCCATCGGCAGCAACAACATCGACTCGTGTAACCGGACCTGACACGCACCCAGCGTCGTCGGTCTGGCGACGGTCTTCGGGGCGGGGGGAGGGACGAGCTCCTACAAAGAAGCGGAGGAGACGGACGTGCTCCTCCTGTGGGGCTCGAACGCGCGCGAGACGCATCCGATCTTCTTCCATCACGTGCTGAAGGGCCTGCGGCGCGGCGCGCGCCTGTACGCCATCGACCCGCGGCGCACGAGCTCGGCCGAGTGGGCCGACGAATGGCTCGGCCTCGAGGTCGGCGGCGACATCGCGCTCGCGAACGGCGTTGCGAACGTGATCCTGCGCGAGGGGCTCGAGAACCGCGCCTTCGTCGCGCGCGCCACGGCAGGCTTCGAGGCGTACAAGAAGCAGATCCTGGCGCACTACCCGCTCGAACGCTGCGCGCGTGAGAGCGGCGTCCCTGCCGCGCAGATCGAGCGCATGGCCCGTGACTTCGCGCGCGCCGACCGCGCCATGATCTGCTGGACGCTGGGCATCACCGAGCACCACAACGCGGTCGACAACGTGCTCGCGCTGATCAACCTGGCGTTGCTGTGCGGCCACGTCGGCAAATGGGGCTCGGGCCTGAACCCGCTGCGCGGCCAGAACAACGTGCAGGGCGGCGGCGACATGGGCGCGCTGCCGCACAAGCTGACCGGCTTCCAGGACGTCGAGGACGACGCGCTGCGCGGCAAGTTCGAGCGCCTGTGGGGCGCGAAGATCCCGCCCAAGAAGGGCTGGCACCTGACCGAGATGTTCGAGGCCATGGAGCGCGGCGAGCTCACCGCGCTGTACGTGATCGGCGAGAACCCGGCCCAGTCCGAGGCCGACTCGACGCACGCGCTGCACCTGCTGGATGGACTCGAGACCCTGATCGTGCAGGACCTCTTCCTGACACGCACCGCGCAGATGGCCGACGTCGTGCTGCCGGCGAGCGCGAGCTTCGCCGAGGCCGACGGCACGGTGACGAACAGCGAGCGGCGCGTGCAGCGCGTGCGCCGCGCGGTCGCGCCGCCCGCCGGCGCGCGCGACGACCTCTCGATCCTTTGCGCGCTCTCCCGCCGCCTAGGCCGCGACCTCGGCGATCCGAGCGCCGAGGAGCTGTGGAACGAGCTCCGCCAGGTCTCGCCCATGCACGCCGGGATGAGCTACGAAAAGCTCGAACGCCTCGGCGGCATCCAGTGGCCCTGCCCCGACGAGGCCAGCACCGGCACGCCCTTCCTGCACGCGCGGCTCTGGCAAGAACCGCTCGTCGGTCCGCGCGCGCCCCTCCATCCCGTCGAGCACTCGCCGCCCGTCGACGCGCTCGACGAGCGCTTCCCCCTGCGCCTCACGACCGGCCGGCGCCTCGAATCCTTCAACACCGGCGTGCAGTCGCAGAGCTACCCCTCGCCGCTGCGCAATGGCGAGACGATCGACCTCTCACCCGCCGACGCCGCGCGCTACGGAGTGGAGCCGGGCGAGGAAGTGCGCGTCTCCTCACGCCGCGGCGCGGTCACCGCGCCCGTGCGCATCGACCCCGGCCTGCGCGCCGGCCTCGTGTTCATGACCTTTCACTTCCCCGACGAGGTCGACACCAACGCGCTCACCATCGACGCCACCGACCCGAAGTCGGGCACCGCCGAGTTCAAGGCCAGCGCCGTGCGCATCGACAAGCTGACAACCGCGTCGGCGCGCTAAAAACACCCCGCGCCCCCACACCCCGGATCGAC
>JANOGB010000464.1:0-6191 GCA_031413955.1 Planctomycetota bacterium
GAGAAGGAAGAGTTGGACAGCCGTGCGAACGGGACGAGTGCCATGCCCCAGGCCTTGCCGTCGCCGCCGTACTCGCGGTCGAGGCGCGCGTGCAGCATCTCGAGCGCGCGCTTCAGGCGCGTGCGCACCGTCTCGACCGGACAGCCCTGGCGCTTCGCGATCGCGCGCGGCGGCAGGTTCTCGAAGTAGCGCAGGAGCACCGCCTCGCGGTAGGGCTCCTCGAGCGCGAGCACGGCCTCGACGACCCGCGCGCGGGCCGCCTCGCGCTCGAGGATCTCGTGGGCCGAGGGCGTGGCCTCGGAACGCGCGCAGTCCCGCTCGCGGCGCTCGCGCCGCACTTCACCGCGCCGCACCTTGCCGGCCAGGTTCTTCACCACCCCCGCGAGCCAGCGTGGGAGCGAGTCGGCCTCGCCGCCGCGCTCGAGCGCCGCGACCCACGCCGCCTGCGCCACGTCGTCCGCACGCTCGCGGTCGGCCAGGAGACTCCGCGCCAGGGCGCGCACGAAGCCGTCCTGGAGCAACAGGGCTTCGATGCGGCTCTCGGGCGTGCTCATGAAGGGGTGCTCTCCACCCTCTCGTCCCCGCGCGGAGCGAAAACGGTCCAGATCTTCCCCGAAGACCCCCCGCTCCGGAATCCTACTGCCTTGAAGTCGCGCTGGAAGAGTGGCGCGCGAGGGTGCGGCGGAGGATGCTCTCTCCATGCTGCTCCCTCTTCTCCTCGCGCTCACCTCGGCCATGCAGCCTTCCGGAGCTGCGTCCGAGGGCACGACCTTTCGGGTCACGCTTCCACGAGCCGCGCGCAAGGAACCGGCGCGGGGACGGTTGGTCGTCTTCCTGGTGCGCGAGGGCTCCGAGGTGCCGCAGGACGCCGAGCCGGTCGACGGGCCGTTCTGGGGCGATCCGCAGCCGCTCTTCGGCCGGGACGCGACGCTCGCTCCGGGCGAGGCGGCCATCGTCGACGACGGCGCCGATTGTTTTCCGCTGCGGCCGAGCGAGCTCGCGCCCGGCAACTACCGCGCCCAGGCGCGCTTCGACCTCGCACGGCTCGACAGCGACTGGCGGCGCGAGCCGGGCAACCTATGGTCTGACGCCGTGTCCTTCGCGGTCGGCAGCGGCGGCAAGGCGCAGCCGGTCGAGCTCGTGCTCACGCGCGTGGTGGAGAAGAAGTCACCGCCCGCGACCGAGGGCGTCGAGTGGTTCGAGCAGCGCTCGGAGCTGCTCTCGAAGTTCCGCGGGCAGGAAGTCTTCCTGCACGCGGGCGTGGTGTTGCCGAGGAACTACGACTCGCAGCGCCGCTATCCCGTGCAGTACGAGGTGCCGGGCTTCGGCGGCAATCACCTGGGTGCGGCCGGCGGGCGGAGACGGCGCTCGGAAGAGGGCGCGGCGGGTGAGCTCGCGCGCGCGTGCTTTCGCATCGTGCTCGACCCGGAAGGCCCGAACGGGCACACGCTCTTCGCCGACTCGGCCAACAACGGCCCCTGCGGCGCGGCGCTCGTGCGTGAGCTGATCCCGGCGCTCGAGGCGAAGTACCCGCTGATCGCTGCGCCGAGCGCGCGCCTCCTGCGCGGGCACTCCTCCGGCGGCGGCTCGACCCTTTGGCTCGCCCTCACTTACCCCGAGGTCTTCGGCGCCACCTGGTCGAGCGCGCCCGATCCGGTCGATTTTCGGCGCCTGCAGAAGGTCGACATCTACGGGCAGGAGAACTTCTACACCGGCGCGGACGGCCGGGATCTCCCCAGCCTGCGCGACGAGAAGGGCGTGACGATGACGATCCGCCAGGAATCGCGCGGCGAGGACGTGCTCGGACCCGACAACACCTCGGGCCAGCAGTGGGACTCGTGGTTCGCCGCCTACGGCCCGAGGAACGAGCGCGGCAACCCCGCGGCGCTGTTCGACCCCGAGACCGGCGTGATCGATCCCCGCGTCGCCGAGGCCTATCGCGAGTACGACATGGGCGAGCTCTTGCGCAAGGACCCGGCGCGCCTGGTGCCGATCTTCCGCGAGCGCGTGCGCCTGATCGTGGGCACGGAGGACAGCTTCTACCTCAACGAGGCGGTCGAGCTCTTGCAGCAGGAGCTGGCGAAGAGCCCGCACGAAGCTGCGGACGCGGGCTACATCAAGCTCGTCCCCGGCGATCACGGCTCGGTCTTCGCGAGCGAGGCCATGCGCGCCATCCCCGACGAGATGCTCGCGCACCTGCGCAAGGCCGGGCATGTGCCGGCCGGGAATTGACGGTCAGCGGCGCGCGCGCTCGAGCGTGACTCCGTCGCGGATCTTCCAGCGCAGCCCCTCGCCCTTGCCGGGCCAGACGAGCTCGTACGACACGCCCGGCGCCATGCGCGCGTAGTCGGCCGGCTCGATGCGCAGGATGAAGTCGTTGAGGCCGGTTCCCGTGTTGACCCAGTGCATCAGGATGCCTTCGACGGGGACGTCCTCCCGGCCTCGCGCGCGCAGAAAGAAGTGCCTATCGGCGGCGCGGTAGAACTCGAGCCAGTCCTTGCCGTCGGCGTACGAGCCGGCGGCGTCGATGTGCGCGAAGAAGAAGCCGGTGTCGTCGCGCGGCCCGAGGCTCTCGCTCGCGAGCGTGGGATCCTTCTTCGGATCGTCGTACCAGTAGATCCTGCTGATCGTCGCCTCGCGCAGCCCGGAGAACGGCTCGTTCGCGACTTCTGCGTGCGCGCCGAACAGGTCGGAGAGGCTGACGCACGAGTACGGGTTCGGCCCGCCGAAGAGCGTCGCGTGCAGCGGGTGGGCCTCGCGATTGCCCCAGCCGACGAGGCCGGCCTCGGAGTGGTCGTTGAAGGTGTGCACGTGGACCATCAGACCGAGCGCGTCGTAGAGCACGTTCTGGCCGAGTTCGGTGTAGTTCAGGCGGCGCCAGCGGCCGCCGACGAAGACCTCGTTGAAGGTGTGCGAGGTCCACGAGCGGCGCTGCGCCTCCGCGGCCTGTTGCAGCTTCACGCGCATGCCGACGTGGGTGATGCGTGACTCGATCCACGAGACCTCGCGCTCGTCGTTCGCGTCGACGAGCGGCACGCACACGATCGTGCGTGTCGGGATGCCGGCCGCCTTGAGGCCGGTCGAGAGGTAGATCGCCGAGGAGGTGCAGCTCCCGTGGATCTTGTTCTCGAACATGCCCTTGCCGAAGAGCTCGCGCTCCCACTGTTCCTCCAGCGTCCGGCCGGTCTTCGCCAGGGCCGCGTCGATGGCCGCGCGCTGGTCCTCCGCGACGCGCGGCCGGCCGTGCTCGAACTCGAACGAGAACGCGGAGCTCTCCTCGAACCCTGAACGCTCCATCAGCCACTTCGAGACCTGCTGCGCCGCCTCCACGTCGTCGAGCACGGCGAGATCGATGCCCTTTTCCTTCAGCCCCTCCGTGAGCTGGGACTGCAGCTCCTTGTCCCAGTTGCAGCACACGCCCGGTCGCAGGAACTCCTTCGCCTCCGCGGTCGGCTTGCGCCAGCTCGGGTTCGGCTCGAGCGCGTACGCCACCGTGTTGAGCGGATAGACGACGACCTCGAACTCGAGCAGGTCGGGCCCGAACGCGAGCACGCGCACGTCCTGGTAGTCGTCGTTCATGCTGGCGACGTCGAAGGGCGCCATCACGTGCATCACGGCGCGCACGGAGTAGCTGTACTCGCGGCGCTCGTCCCAGTCGCCGTCCGCCACGCCGTCGCCGTCGCTGTCGGCCTTCTTCGGATCGGTGCAGTACTTGTGCAGCTCCTGGAAGTCGCTGAGCCCGTCGCGGTCGGCGTCCGGGTCGCCGGCTCCCGACAAGACCGGAACGAGAGAGACCATCACCGCCCCGAGGATCGAGTTCATGACCATCTGCGTCGATTCGAGTTCGTCTGCTCTATCCGGGAACCCGCGGACCGGATACGGGATCCAGGAAGATCTCCGGATCGAGCAGCCAAGCGTGCGAGGCTACACTCCCCGCCCCATGCGCTTCCTCCCCTGCTTCCTGATCGCCCTTCCCATGGTCCTTTCCGGCTGCGCGACCACGCACGTGAACCCCGAGCTCGAGGCCGAGGTTGGCCGCTACCTCGACGGCTACAACGCGCGCTACCTGGAGCTCTCGACCGCCTCGAGCGAGGCGCAGTGGGCCTCGAACACGCACATCGTCGAGGGCGACGACACCAACGCCAAGCGCACGGAGGCGGCCGAGAAGGAGCTGGCGGCCTTCACCGGCAGCGCTGCGAACATCGAGACGGCGCAGAACTACCTCGAGCGGCGCGGCGAGCTCCCCGAGCTCCAGGTGCGCCAGCTCGAGCGCATCCTGTTTCTGGCGGGCGACAACCCGCAGACGATCCCCGAGACGGTCGAGGCACGTATCGCGGCCGAGACGAAGCAGACCGAGGCGCTGTACGGCTACACCTTCCGGCTCGACGGCCAGGAGATCACGCCCAACAAGCTCGACGAGGGCCTGCGCGAGGAGCAGGACCTGGCGAAGCGACGCGCGCTCTGGGAGGCGTCGAAAGAGGTCGGCAAGGGGTTGAAGAGCGGCCTGATCGAGCTGCGCCAGCTGCGCAACGAGAGCGTGCGCGCGCTCGGCTTCTCTGACTTCTTCGGGTACATGGCCTCCGAGTACGGCATGACGACGGACGAGCTCGCGGCCGAGATCCAGCAGGTCAACCGCGAGCTGCGCCCGCTCTTCCGCGAGCTGCACACATGGACGCGTCACGAGCTCGCCAGGCGCAACGGAGAGGCCGTGCCCGATCTGATCCCGGCCCACTGGCTGCCGAACCGCTGGGGCCAGGACTGGAGCGCGCTGGTCGAGGTGCCGGGTTTCGATCTCGACCAGGGCTTGAAGCAGAAGAACGCCGAGTGGCTCGTGAAGCAGGCCGAGAGCTTCTACGTCAGCCTCGGCTTCGAAGCCTTGCCGCCGGTCTTCTGGGAGAAGTCCTCGCTCTACCCCCTGCCCGCGAACGCGAGCTTCAAGAAGAACACGCACGCCTCGGCCTGGCACATGGACCTCGACCACGACGTGCGCTCGCTGATGAGCGTCGAGCCGAACACCGAGTGGTACGAGACCACGCACCACGAGCTCGGGCACATCTACTACTACCTCTGCTACACGAACCCGCGCGTGCCGCCGCTCTTGCGCGAGGGCGCGAACCGCGCGTACCACGAGGCAGTCGGCTCGCTCATGGGCCTCGCCGCGATGCAGCCGCGCTTCGTGGCGACGGTCGGGCTCGCGAGCGGCGGCGAGCGGCCCGATCCGATGCAGATCCTCTTGCAGTCGGCCCTGAACTACGCCGTGTTCATCCCCTGGTCGGCGGGCACGATGTTCACGTTCGAGAAGGAGCTCTACGCCGACGAGCTCGCGCCCGAGCGCTGGAACGCGCGCTGGTGGGAGCTCGTCGCGAAGTACCAGGGCATCGCCCCGCCCGCGCCGCGCGGCGAGGAGTACTGCGACGCCGCCACCAAGACGCACATCAACGACGACCCGGCCGGCTACTACGACTACGCACTCTCCTTCGTGCTCCTGTTCCAGCTCCACGACCACATCGCCCGCGAGATCCTGCACCAGGACCCGCGCGATACGAACTACTTCGGGCAAGGAGACGTGGGCGCATTCCTGCGCACGATCCTCACTCCGGGAATGAGCGTCAACTGGAAGGAGCTCCTGCAAGAGAAGACAGGCAGCGCGCTCTCCGCCCAACCGATGCTGCGCTACTACGCGCCGCTGATGGATTGGCTGAAGGAGCAGAACAAGGGCCGCAAGGCGACGCTGGCGGAGATCTGAGGAGCCCGGCTCCTCTCAGAGCGGGCTACGCCCGCAACCCAAACGCACCGCGGAGGCACGGAGGACGCGGAGGAAGAAGAATGGGCCTCCGGATTGCCTCCGGATCGTCGACTCGCGGAGAGCCGGAGCCCCGGAGGCCCCATCTTTTCTGATCTCTTCCTCTAAGCTCCTCCGCGCCCTCCGCGACTCCGCGGTGCGCTCTTCCTTTCCGCTGATCCTCGCGCCAGGCGGCGACTCTCCGGAATAGAAGACCAGCGCGGGCTCTGCCCGCAACCCAAGCGCACCACAGAGGCACAGAGGACGCAGAGGCTCACGGAGGAAGAAAAGGAAGGGGCCTCCGGGGCTTCGGCTCTCGGAAGTCGACGATCCGGAGGCCCCTTCTTCTTCCCGCATTCTCTGCGAGCCTCTGCGTCCTCTGTGCCTCTGTGGTGTGCTCTTCCGGGCG
>JANOGB010000465.1:0-3856 GCA_031413955.1 Planctomycetota bacterium
GGACAGCTCCCCGGCTCGGCATAGGTTTTCGCGCCCTCGCATTTCATGGGGCAGGCATAGGCCTGGGCGACAGGAGCTTGCGCCTCGCGCTCGGATGGATCGAGCGCCGTCGGATCCATGCCAGGGATCTGCTCCATGCGCATTTCGCAGATCGGGCACATGCCCGGCTCATCGCGCAGCACCTGCGGGTGCATCGGGCAGGAGAACTTGCCCTCGACGCCCGTCGGCGCGGCTCGGCCATCGCTGGCCAGAGCCGAGCGGATCACCGCGCTCACGAACATGCCCGGCTTGAGCGCGTGGTCCCCGTTCTCCACGTGAACAGGCACCAGCACCGTGCGCGTCTCCTCGTTCACGATCGGCTGCACGAAGGTGACCCGTCCTTCGAACACGCGTCCGGGCAGAGCCTCGGCAACGAGGTCCACGCGCTGTCCGTAACGGACCCATGCCAGGTCGTACTCGTAGATGTCCAGGTACACCCACACGCTGTCGAGGTTGGCGACGCGATAGAGCGCATCGCCGGCCATGAAAGCGCTGTTCTGGAGGATCGACTTCTCGATGACCGTGCCCCCGATGGGCGAGTACAACGTGACGCGATCGGTGATCCTCTTGTTCGCGACCAGCGCAGTGATCTGGTCCTCGGTCAGACCCCAGCGCTGCAACTTGAGCTTGGCCGTCTCCACCAGCGATCCGACTTGTTCGCCCGTGCCGCTCTGGAGGGCGATCAAGAGCTCTTGCTGGGCGACGATCAAGTCGGGGCTGTAGACCTCAGCGAGGTGGTCGCCGGCCTTGATCTCGACGCCCGTGAAGTTGACGAAAAGACGCTCGGCGTAGCCGTCGACCCGGGCGGTGACCGTCGCGAGCGACGACTCGTTGTACTGGATCTTGCCGACCGCGCGCAGCTCCCGGGAGAGCTCCCGCCGGGTCACCGGCGTGGTTTCCACACTCGCCATCGCCAGAGCGTGGTCGGAGAGTTGGAGCATGGGTTCTCCGCCCGTACCGGTCTCTGCGGCGGCCGCGAGGATGAGCGGCATCTCGCAGATAGGGCATTTGCCGGGGCGGTCCAGGCGCACCTGCGGGTGCATCGAGCACGTGTAGACCTGCTGCGCTGCGGACAGAGAGGCCGCTGACGCGGACGCAGCCATGCCTGGCCGGTGCGCGGAGCGCCCGAGCAGGTATCCGCCTCCGGCGGCTGCAACGACGACGAGTGCAATGACGATGCGTTTCATGTTCATGGACGGTCCTCCTCGGGATCCGAGGTTGTGGAGCGCTCACTCGATGGGCCGCCCTCGAGGATCGGGGCGCCGGCAGGCGCAACGCCCGCGATGGCCAGGGACAGCGAGGCAAGCGCCAGCTCGCGCTGGGTGCGAGCCTCGATGCCCATGAGCTCGAACTCCAGCAGGGTCCGCTGGGCGTCGATCACGTCGAGAAAACCGGCCCGGCCATTCACGTAGCCTGCCCGAGCGGCGTCGAGCGACTGCCTGGCCTTGGGCACGAGCTTGTCCGCGAGCAGCGCGTCGTTGCGCACGGCCTCGCGGAACATGAAGAGCATCGAGGCCAGCTCGGCAGCGATCTCTACCTGCTCAGCGGTGAGGCGGGCTTCGGCTGCGCGCTTGTTCGCCTGGGCACCCGCGATCTCAGCCGCGATCTTGTCGCGCCAGATGGGCAAGGTCATCCCGGCCGAAGGCCTGAAGAGCGTCGGATTTGCCTTGATGTCGACCTCGATTCCGAGGGAGAAGTCTGGAACGCGCGACTTGCGTGCGAGCCCCAGCGACGCCTCGGCCCTGTGCACGTCCTCCTCCATCGCCCGGAGGTTCGGGTTCCGAGTGAGGGCCGTAGCCCACAAGTCGTCGGGCCGGGGATCACCGGCGGAAGGCTCGAACGTCGAGGGGAGGGGCGGATCCGCGTCACCCGGTCCGAGCCCGAGCGCCGCCTTCAGCTCCGCGATCAGCGCGCTGCGAGAATCCTCCAGGTTCGTGATCTGGGTCTCGACCTGATCACGGGCGATCTGCGCGCGCAGGACGTCCTGGAGCGTCACCCTTCCCGCGGCGTTCTGCTGCTGCGCCAATTGCTCCAGATCGGTCAGGAGCCGCAGCGTGGCGCTCTCCACGCGAATGGTCTCTTCGAGGAAGTGCAGCCGGTAGTACGCCGTCTTGACGGCCAGGGCGGTCCGCAGGATCTCGCGCTCGAAGCCGAAGTAGGCGGCGCGGCTTTCGGCCGCCATCACCTCGCCCGCCGCCCGCAACTTCCCGGGGCCGGGCAGATCGACCATGAGCCCCGGCATGCGCGACTCGACCATGTCGGTGATGTCGCTCTCGAAGACGAGTCGCGGGTCGGGCCGCGAGCGGGCGGGCGTGATGCCTTCGACGGCAGCCGCCCAGTCGTAGTACGCCGCCTCCACGCGCGGGCTGTTGAGCGTCGCGACCAGGAGGAAGTCCGCCAGGGGCGACGCGCTGGTGAGCGTGGGCAGGCTCGGCTTGGCGTCGCCTGGCCGGTAACGCTGCGCGACCGCAGCCACGTCGGAACGGGCCGAGCGCTCCGAGGCCGTGGGCGAGCCAGCGCATGCGGCGGACGCGATCGTTGCCGCGCAAGCGAGGAGGGCGCCGGAGCACGCCGCCTTCCGGGGCTGGAGTCGGAGTCGTCGGGAGAGCGATGGATGGAGTGAGAGCACGTCACCTCGTGGGGTTCGAATCCTGTTCCTGACCTCGGCCGCGAGTTCGTTCGCGCATGCCCGAGGTCGGCCGAGCTCGCTCTGGAAGCGCTCGTCGAGCGAGCGCACAGGCACTCGGCGCGTTGCGCCGGACGAGCCGCATGACTCACGCACGGTCCGGGGCGCGCTCGAGCGCGCTTCTCTGCGCGTCGAGCCGAGATCCGGCGTTTCCGTGCGCCGGGTGGGAGCCGCTACGCGAGCGTGGCCGCGCTCAGCAGCGAGCGACGCAGATCACGGCCAGGAGTCCCCGAACTCCGCGCGCGAGGTTCGGCGCGGGCACGCAGGGGAATGGGTGCAGGCCAGCGACGAGATCGGTGCAGGCCTCGCCCGGCGGCGAAGCCCATTCGAGCAGCGGAATGGAAGCCGATGCGAGCGCACCCGCTCCGATCCAGTGCTCGAGGCTGCGCTCGCTGCCGCCGTCGACACCGCGCGCACGCGCTTCACGAGGCAGCGCGGGAAGAGGCTCGGGGGCCCGCACCTCGCAGGCGCAACGCTCCACTCGCACGTAGGACGACGCAGCCACGGCGTCACGTTCCACGACTGCGCTCGAACAGCAGCTTGTGGCCTGGACCTTCGCCGGGCCGTCGCAGCAGCAGGCCTCCTGGCCCGGGAGGGCCAAGATCGAGCACGCCGGCGTGGCCTGGGCGATCGGCTGGGCGACGCACAGCGCAGCCAGGAAGCAGGCGAGGAGGCGCCGTGCGATCTCGGCTCTCGTGTCTCTGCGCTGCTTCGGACTCATGACGATGGCACCAACCATGGAGCGTTCCGAGCGAACGTGGCCCGACACGCCCTCAGTCGAGGATTGTGACCATTGCCCTGCCGGAGCGCAACCTGCGGCTCCTCCGGGGCTCACGGGTAGCATCGGAATCCAAGAGAGAGAGCTGTAAGGAATCCGGGCCCGCCCCGTCGGCCGGGTGAACCCGCAGGCTCCATGCAACGGTCCAGGATGTCCGCCACGCACACCCACGCTCACGGTCCATCCCGCTCTGCGCTCGATCCGGTCTGCGGCATGCGCGTCGATCCCACCGCCGCGCCTGGAGGGGCACTCGAGCACGAGGGCGTCCAGTACGCCTTCTGCAGCCCGCACTGCCGCGAGCGGTTCGAGGCTTCTCACCCGGGAGCGCCGGGCTCCAGCCCGGCTCTTTTTTC
>JANOGB010000466.1:0-3730 GCA_031413955.1 Planctomycetota bacterium
CCACGCCGCAACCGAAGTCGCACACGATCTGGCCGGCAGAGAGACCCAGGGCGGCGAGCATGCGCGTGGTGTGCACCTCGCTCTCGCGCGTCTCGCGCAGCAGCCACTCGGCCCCGCTCCAGTGCATCGTCGGCGCGATGCGCCGGCCCATGTACTCCGTGAGCGGCGGCGGGAGCCGGACTTCGGGCGTGTCCTGGGGGGGCGGCTCTTGCCGCGTCGGAAGTGTCCCGGCGAGCGCCATGAGCAGTGCCGGGAGCAGGATGGGCTTCGTCACGACCACAGCCCGAGGATAACCCGCTCGCTCCGGCGAGCGTTCAGCCTCCCTCCGGCCGGCCGCACGGCCGATTTCCGAGGTCAGAGAAAACCTTTCGCCGACCCGAAGGCTGAAGGCGGCGTAGTCTTTTCCTTGGCTCGCGAGATTCCCCGTGCGATTCCCCACGTTCGTCGCGCGCGCGCTCCTGGTCGCCGTCTGGGGCGCGTCGTGCCCGGTCGCGCAGCTCGCCGGTGAGCTCACGGCCGAGTGCCGCTCGGGCCAGACCTTCTTGACCTGGCGCGAGGCCGCGCTCTCCGGCGTGCGCTATCGCATCCACCGCTCGACCAGCCCGATCACGGGCCCGCAAGACCTGGCCCAGGCCGAGCTCCTGGGCGAGGTGGACGACCGCAGCTCGTACAACCCGGAGCGCTCGAGGGTCGAGCGCGCGCCGCGCACGTGGGTCGTGGTCGAGAACGGCGCGCCCCTCGACATGAACCAGGGCTTGTTCGTCCACACGATCGCGGCCGACACCGAGACCGCCTACTACGCGGTCACGAGCATCAAGGGCGGCAAGGCGAACCAGACCATCGTGCCGGGCCTGAACGCGACGCTGGCGCCGCTGGTCGAGCGCGCCGCGCCGCCCGAACCCGTGCTGCAGGTGCGCGACGCCGTGCGCGAAGTGTGGGCCCACTGGGTGAGCGATCGCGACACGCCCTTCCAGCCCGCGCTGTCGCTGACGCCCAGCCACGGTTTCGACTTCTGCCTCGAGCCCGGCCAGGCGAGCGGGCCGCGGGGGCTCCTGCTGCGCCTGCACGCGGCTGGTGGCACCTATGCGCAGGGCTGGCCGCCGCGCGGCATCGTGCCCGCGGACGTCGACGTCCTCGCGCTCAGCGATCTGCACGCCGGCACCGGCTACACCTTCTGGTTCGGCGCGCACGAGCTCTTTCCCGCCGCGCCGCAGGCGGACACACGCGTCTGGCCCTTCACGCAAGCGCGTGTGCTCTGGACGCTGGACTGGATGAGCGCGCGCCTCGGCGCGGCGCTCGATCCCGAGCGCGTCTCGATCGGCGGCAGCTCGCTCGGCGCGATCGGTGGGATGTACCTGCTGCAGGAGGCGCCCGCGCGCTTCTCGGCGGCATTGCTGCGCAACGGGAACTACGACCTCCTCGCGGGCGACTATCTGGACAAGAGCGTGTTCGAAAGGCTCTACGGCAGCTTCGCGCTCGACCTCCCGACCCGGGCCGGCCTCGGCGTCCTCGAGCGCACCGCCGCGCGCTTCATGGCCAACCGCGCTCCGTCGGTCGACTGGCCGCCGATCCGCGCCATCAACGGACGTCAGGACACGCGCGTCGGCTGGGCGAGCGCCGTCAGCATGGCCGCCGGCTGCGCGCAGACGTTCCGGCCCGCGGCGCTCTACTTCGACAGCCGCACGCACTCGCCGAAGGGCTACTGGGGCGCGCTCGAGCGCGCGCTCGTCCAGCGCACGTGCCAGACGCGGCGGGATCAGCCGATCCTGTGCTTCACCGACAGCACGCTGGACGACGATATCGGCGACGGCGCGCGCGACAGCGGCGACGCGATCGGCGCGGCCGGCGCCTATGCGCTGCACGATCCGCTCACGGCGACGACCTCCGAGCACGAGCTCGCCTGCGACGTCTACCTGCGTGACGAGGGCGCGCTCGACGACGCGCCCGCGCCCTCCGGCTCCGCCGCGCTCACCCCGCGCCGCACCGGGCCGTTCGTCCTCGCGCCCGGCGAGCCCGTGAGCTTCACGCTGAGCGAGGGCGGTGCGCTGCTCGAGGAACACCTCTTGTGCGCCGACGAGCACGCGCTCGTGCACACGCCGCCCGTGCCGCTCTCGACCCTGCGCCGCCGGGCGCGCTTCGAGCGCGGCGACGACCTCGGCACCGAGACGGTCCGCGAGGCACCGACCAGCGCGACTCCCGAGGGCGCCGGACCCTTGCCGCTCGGCACCTTCGGGCTCGGGGACCTCACGGCGCCCGACGAGACGGACTACTGGCGCGTGGATCTCGCGGCCGGGACGGAGATCGCGGTCGAGGTGCTCGCGGCGCGTCTCGACCCCGCGGCCTGGAATCTCGCGGGCCTGGCGCCAGACGTGCGCGTGCTCGGCCCTGACGGAGCGCTCGAGTACCTGCGCCAGGATGCGCTGCTATGGCAGGGGCCCGCGCAGGACCTCGACCTCCCACGCTGGATCGTGCCGGCGGACGGCGAGTACCGGATCGCGCTCGGCACGTCTGGTCGCGGCGGCGGCGCGTACGCCGTGTGCGTCACCTCGCGTTCCGCGGCCGGGCTCGTGCCCGAGCAGGAACCCGCCGGAGAGCTGGGCGCGAACGACGACAGCGCGTCGGCCGAGACGATCCTTCCCGGCACCACGGTCGCGGGCTGGAACTCCGCGGGCGACCGCGACTGGTACTCGTTCGAGCTTCCGGAGGACAGCCTGGTCTCGCTCGAGATGTGGACGCAACGCCTCGGGCTCGCGCTCGGGGCGCTGCAGCGTCCCGCGTGCCGTCTGCACGTCTCGGACGGCACGACGAGCTTCGTGATCGACGAGCAGGTCTTCGGAGATCCGGCCGTGCGCCTCCTGCGTTCCGCGGGAACGCACTGGGTGTGCGTCGAGGGCCTGACCGGGGAGGGCGAGTACCTGCTTGCGCTCGACGCGCGGCCCGCCTCGGGCGCGAGCGAGCTCGAGCCCAACGACGTGCTCGACGAGGCCATGTCGCTCCCAACGGGCGAGGCGATCCTCGGCCAGGGCGACGTGGACCTGTTCGCCTTCGCGGGCGAGGCCGGCGATCGGATCGAACTCGAGCTCTTCGAGCGCGGCCGTTTCGACGAACTGCCGGTGAACGCCGGGCTGTTCGGCCCGCTGGGCTCGGGCGCCTGGTTGCAGCAGAGCCCGCTGCTCGGCCGCCTGGCGACGATGCTCACAGCGAGCGGAGCGCACGTGCTCGAGCTGCAGGCGGTAGGCGCGTATTCCCTGGAGCTAGCCGGCGTCGAGCACGCGCGCTTCGAAGCGGAGCCGAACGACGAGCGCGCGAGCGCCGATCTCTTCGGCGCGGGCCGCGCGGCGGGCTGCATCGATCCGCCCGGCGACGTCGACCACTTCGCCTTCTGCGCGCGCCTCGAGCGGCTCGTGCTGCTCACGCTCCACGGTCCGCCCGGCGCCGCGCGCGGCTCGGGCTATGGCTCGCTGCTCGTCCCACGCCTCTCGATCGTCGACGCGAGCGGCAACGTGCTCGCGAGCGTCGAGGAAGCGAGCACCGTCCAGGCGCGGGGCGAAGTCGATCCGCAGTCGTGCCTGACGCTCGCCTTCGTGCCACGGACTCCGGGACCGTTCTACGCCCGCATCGAGGACGCGGTCGGAGCAGGCGGCGCGGCGTCGTACTACTGGCTGGAGATTCGCTAGTGGTGTGAAGCGACCTGTTGGGCCTTTATGAGGGCGATCTTGGCCCGGCCGAC
>JANOGB010000467.1:0-28585 GCA_031413955.1 Planctomycetota bacterium
CGCTGATCGTGCTGCGCCAGGCGCAGAGCGGCCGAGAGCCCGCTCATGCCTGCGCCGATCACGATCGCGTCGTACTTCATGACGGAAGAGAAAACGCACCGCGGAGGCGCCGAGGACGCGGAGTAGCCGGGAGGGCGGAAAGGGGCAGACGGGGCCGGAGAAGTGGCAGAGGAGTGCTCGGTTCTGCGTTCCTCTTCACGTTTTTTCTTCTTCGCGTTTCTCCGCGGTCTCCGCGTCTCCGCGGTGCGCTTTCTCTGCCTCAGGCGCTGGCTGCGCAGTGCAGCGACTTGCCGGCAAGCTTCGGGTGCAAGTAGCGCACGCAGCCCTGCAGCGTGGCCAGCTCCTTGTAGTCCTCCTCCGGCACCTGCACGCCGTAGAGCTTGCGCAGCTCCATGACGATGTCGAGGAAGTCCATCGAGTCGAGGTCGATCTGCTCGCGCAGGCGCAGCGCGGGATCGAGCGCCGACACGTCCTCGTCGGGCGCGACGGTCTGGATGATGTCCTTGACGGCCAGGGTCACTTCTTCTTCGGTCATGGGTGTCTTCCGTGGCGGGAGCAGGGAGTGGGCTAGGCGCGCAGGCGCCCGACGACGACGGCCGAATTGATGCCGAGCATGCCGAAGGACATGTTCAGGATCGTGTCGACGCGCCCGACGTCCTTGGGCGTGTTGGCGACCAGGTTGCGGACCTCGCACTGCGGGTCCAGGTGGTCGAGGTTGATGGTGGGGTGCACGACGCCGTCCACGAGCGACGGCAGGTTGCCGGCCAGCTCGAGGGCGCCGGCCGCGCCCATGGCATGGCCGATGAAGCTCTTGGTGTTGTTGACGTGCGTCTTCGGCCCGTCGCCGAAGACCTCGCGCACGACGCGCGCCTCGACCACGTCGCCCGAGGGCGTCGAGGTGGCGTGGGTCGAGACGACGTCGATCTCCTGCGGTGCGAGACGCGCACTCGCGAGCGCCCCGCGGATGCAGGCGTTCTGCCCGGCGGCGTCGGGCAGGACAAAATCAGTGCCGTCGGAGTTGACGCAGTGGCCGAGCAGCTCGGCGTAGATGCGCGCGCCGCGTTTCTTGGCGTCCTCGAGGCGCTCGAGCGCGAAGAGGCAGCCGCCCTCCGCGACCACGATGCCGTTGCGCGCCAGGTCGAAGGGGCGCGAGGCCTTGGCGGGATCGGCGTGCTTGGCGAGCGCGCCTTCGGCCGCGAAGCTCGCGAAGATCCCGAAGGTGCGGATCGATTCGGACACGCCTCCGCCCAGCGCCAGGTCGATCTCTCCCAGGCGCAGCAGCTGCGCGCCGTGGATCAGCCCGAGGTTGCCGGCCGCGCAGGCGCCGCCCAGGCAATAGGCCGGCCCCTTGAGCCCGAGGTTCAGCGTCACCTCGCCCGCCGGGTTGTTGGCGACCGTGCGCGGGTTGTGGTGGTGCGACCAGAAGGAGAGGTCGAAGCCGTACTTCGCGACCTCGTGGATCTCGTTCTCGGTCTCGACGTTGCCGTGCTCGGTGATGCCCGGGAAGACGCCGATCTTCTGCGGGTCGTAGCGGGCGAGCTCGAGCCCGGCGTCCCTCACGGCCTCGTTCGCGCAGTACACCGCGATCGAGCCCGCGCGCGTGCCGCGGCGCACGTCCTTCTTCGACTGGTGGCGCAGGGCGTCGTAGCTGCACACGCCCGCCAGCGTCTGGCCGACGTGGCGGATCTCGTAGGCCTGCACCCCGGAGCGCCCGGCCAGGAGATTCGCGCGGAACTCTGGCAAAGAGTTCCCGTTCGGCGCGGTCAGCCCGACGCCGGTGATGACGATGCGCGCGAGCTCAGGCATCGACGCGCAGCGAGGCTCGGGGGAGGGGCTGGAGGACATCGTCGGGCAGCGGAGCCTCGGGCTCGTCCGCGGTGTCCTTCGCCGCGGTCTCCTTCGCAACAGCGGTCGCACCCATGAGCTCGCTCGCGCCACCGAACAACCAGCGCGCGGGCTTGCCGATGCCGACCTTCAGGGCCGTGTGCACCGCGCGCGAGAGCATGCTCTCCGGATCGCTCATCGCGTTCTGCACCGCGCCGAAGACGAGCTGCATCATCGCCTCGCCGATCGCGCACGTGGCGATGATCGAGCGCAGCGTGAGCACGCGCGGATCCCGTTCGCCGTACTTCCTGCGCACGAAGGAGAGCGCGCGCTCGGCCGTGATCTTGAACTGCTGGAACACCACCTGCTCGCGCCGCCGGAACACCGTTGCCACGATCGAGAGCGCGTTCCCGACCGGCGAGTGCACGTGGCAGCGCCGCGCGCTGTCGAAGGTCGAACGGATCGCGCCCCACTCGGCGAGCTCGTTCAGCGCCCCTGACGTCGCGGCCTGCGACAGCGCGAGCAGGCTCGAGATGTCCTTGCTCGAGAGCGCCTCGCTCGCGAGTACGAGCAGACCCCACACCCGCCCGTGCACGCGCTTGAAGCCGAAGGTCTTGAAGAAGAGCTCGAAGGTGGGGAGCTCGGCCAGGAGCTCGGGATCGACGGTCGGCCCGATCTCCGCGGAGAGCGGGACCGGTTCGTGGGAGATCGTCATGGAGAGGACCGCGGGACTGGGCTCGCCAGGGTTATCAGGAATTCCTGATAACCTCGGACGCGCGGCACCATGCCATGCGTGCCCGCCAGGGTCCAGATCCATGCTCGGAATCGCGGCCTTGGCGGGGTCGGGACTCTGGACTCGGACTGGCGCCTGTCCGCGCTTGGGAGTGCAACCAGACCCGGGCCCGTTCGTCTTCCGGACCGCCTCCCGCGATCCCGGCCGGAAGCGACGGTCGATGTCAGCCAGGAGCAAGAAACGTAGCGACCAGCGCCGCAAGGGCGAGACCGACACCGCTCCCGTGCGGCGTTCTCGCGGGCTCGTGCGCCCCGGCGGTGCTTCGTTTCCAGCGCCGCCCGGCCGGTCGGAGCTGCCGCGCGGCTACGCCGAGACCCTCGCCAGGATCAAGCGGCGCATCCAGGAAGCGCGCCTGCGTGTCGTTCTGGCGGCGAACTCGGCCATGGTCCTGCTCTACTGGGACGTCGGACGCGTGATCCTCGAGCGTCAGCAGCACCAGGGCTGGGGAGCCAGGGTCATCGACCGGCTCTCCGCGGACCTCCGCGAGGCCTACCCCGAGATGCAGGGCCTCTCGCCGAGGAATCTCCAGTACATGCGGGCCTTCGCGGCTGCCTGGCCAGGCCGAGCAATTGTGCAACGGGTCGTTGCACAATTGCCCTGGCGCCAGAACATCGCCCTGCTCGAGCGCCTCGCCGAGGGGAATACGCGCCTCTGGTACGCGGAGCAGACGCTCCGACACGGCTGGTCCCAGCCCGTCCTGTGTTTGCAGATCGACCGCCGCGCACACTCGAGGATCGGCAAGGCGCAGACCAACTTCGAGATCGCGCTACCGCCCGCCGAATCGGATCTGGCCGCCCAGGCCTTCAAGGATCCCTATCTGTTCGACTTCCTGGGCACGGCCGACCCGCGTCGCGAGCGCGAGGTCGAGAAGGCCCTGGTCGATCACATCCAGCACTTCCTGCTCGAGCTCGGCAGCGGCTTCGCGTTCGTCGGACGACAGGTGCACCTCGAATTCGCGAGCCGCGATCACTACGTCGACCTGCTCTTCTATCACCTGGGGCTGCGCTGTTACGTGGTCATCGAGCTGAAGGCTGTGCCCTTCGAGCCAGGATTCGTGGGCCAGATGAACGTGTACCTGTCGGCCGTCGACGATCTGCTCCGCCACCGCGACGACAAACCCACGATCGGACTCTTGCTGTGCCGTTCGAAGGACAAGATCGTGGTCGAGTACGCGCTGCGCGATCTCCGCAAGCCGATCGGTGTGGCCGAGTGGGAGACGAAGATCGTCGAGAAGCTGCCGGCAGGCATGAAAGGCAGCTTGCCGACGGTGGAAGAGATCGAGGCGGAGCTGGCGGGGCGAGCGCAGGCTCGGCGACCTCGGGCGCGGAGGCAATCCTGAGGCCGCCTTCAGGGCACCGGGTCCGCCCTCACGAGCGCCAGCTCGACCAGGCACTGGATCAGCCTCGGGTACGCGAGGCCCGCCGCGCGTGCTGCATCGGCGAAGTCCTCGCCGCGGGCGAGCTCGGGGTTGGGGTTGGCCTCCAGCACGGCCAGCCGCCCGCTCGGCGTCAGGCGCAGGTCGATGCGCGCGTAGCCGGAGAGGCCGAGGGCGTGCCAGGTGAGGCGCGCGAGTGCGGCCACGCGGCGTTCGAGTGCCGGCGCGAGACGCGCGGCACGGTTCCTCACGCCCAGGCGTCGTTGGAGAGCGGGCGAGAACTTGACGGCGCGCGTGGCAATAGGCGGGTGGCGCGCGGAGAGGTGCGTGAAGACGAGCTCCCAGGTCGGGAACACGCGCGGACGCGCGCCGCCGAGCACGGCCGAGTAGAGCTCGCGGCCGTCGAGGTACTCCTCGGCGATGGCGTCGGTGCCGAGCTGCTCGTGCACGAAGTCCACGCGCGCGGCGAGGGCGCGCTCGTTGTGCACCAGCGAGGCGCGCGCCAGGCCGAGCGAGGCCTCCTCGGTGCGCGACTTCACCAGCAGCGGGAACGGCAGGTCGCGCGCGCGTCGCACGCGCCCGCCGCGCTCGAAGACCTGGAAACGCGGCACGTCGACCCCGTGCGCGGCCAGGATCTGCTTCGAGAGCGCCTTGTCGCGTGCCAGCGTCAGGCCGCGCGGATTGCAGCCGGTGTAGGGGAGCTGCAAGAGCTCGAACAGGCTCGCGACGTGCTGGTCGTAGCCGGGCAGGCCGTGGAACTCGACCAGCAGGTTGAAGACGACGTCGGGTGCGAAGTCGCGCACGGCCGCGAGCACGGTCTCGGCCTCGTGCTGCGCGCCCACGATGCGCGGGCGATGCCCGAGCGCGCGCAGCGCCTGCAGCACGTCGAACTCGGTGCGCCATTCGGGCGGCGTGCGGCGCGCGTAGCCGCGTGCCCCGGCCGGCGGGACGAGCCCGTCGTGGCACAGGATGAGCACGGAGAGCGGCCGGCGAGCGCTCACCCGCTCACCACTCGGCGCCGAGCATGAGGCAATGGAGTCCGCTGCCGATGCCGAGCAGCGCCACGCGCTCGCCGCGCCGGATCTTGCCGGCCTCGTGCGCGAGCGCGAGCGCCGTCGGCAGCGCGGCCGAGCCGGTGTTGCCGAGCGCCTCGAAGGTCGAGTGGTCGCGCAGCGGGTCGAGCTCGAGCTTCTCGAACAGGAGGCGCCGGTGCGCGGAGCCGACCTGGTGCGTGACGACGCGCTGGATGTCGTCGCGCGACCACGACATCTCCTCCAGGAAACGCGCGAAGGTGCGCTGCGCGAGCTCGACGCCGGCCTGCAGCAGCGCCTCGGAGTCCGTGCTCATGGTCGGTCCGGCCCCGGATCCGGCGTGCTCGCCCTGGCACAGCTCGGCGTGCTGCGTGGCGGCCTCGACCGTCGCGCCCAGGAAGCGCGGGCTGTCCGCGCCGTTTTTCGCCCGCGCCAGGAGCACGGCACACGCGCCCGAGCCGATCGTCAGCGAGGCGAAGGCCTGCTTGAGCTCGGCGCGCAGCGCGCGCTCGTCGCTCGAGCTCGCGCGCAGCGTCGCGATCGTCCCCTCGACCAGGGCGCGCCCGTCCTCGCCCGCGACCACCAGGCCGGCCGCGATGTCGCCGCGCTCGATCATGCTCGCGACCACGACCATGCCGTTGAGCACGCCGAGGCACGCGTTCGAGAGGTCGAAGACCTGGCAGCGGGACTGGAGCTCGAGGAGCGCGTGCACGCGACTCGCCGTCGAGGGCTCGAGGAAGTCGCGCGATACCGCGGCATGGATCAAACAGCCGATCGATTCGCGCGCGACGCCGCTCTGTTCCAGGGCCATGGCGCCGGCGCGCGCCGCCGCATCGCTCGGACGCGTGCCGCGCGACCAGAAGCGCCGCTCGCGGATGCCGCTCATCAGCTCGAGGCGCCCGACGCGCAGGCGCAGCCGCTCGTAGACCGGCGCCAGGCGCTCTTCGAGCTCCGCCGAGCGCACGCGCTCCTCCGGCAGCACGTGCGCGACGGCGGCGATCTTCACGTGCTGGAAGCGCATGGCGAGCGAGAGAAGTTACGGCCCCAGGGACGATCGCGCGAGCTCCGAGCTCATCCGGGAGCGCCGGGCTCCAGCCCGGCTCCGGTTCTTCTTCTTCTTCCCCTTCCCTCGGACAAAGAAAGAGAACAAGCCAAGGAACCGAGCCGGGCTGGAGCCCGGCGCTGCCGGTTGAGCGAGCTGTGGATTCCCTCACGGGCTCTGCGTGGAGACGAAGCGCTCCTGGCGCGCGTCAGCTGCCTTCGGCCCACGCGAGCGCGGACCACACGCCGTTCGAGCCCGCCTGCGCTCCCAGGCCGAACTTGCCCAGCGCCTCCGCGCCGTCGAGCGGGACGCACAGCACCTCTTCGTCGTCGAGGGAGATCGATAGATGGCCCGGCCGGACCTCGACGCGGAAACGATACGCGTGCTCGGCGGTCAGAGCGGGTTCCTCGACCGCCCCCTTGCTCAGCCAGCGCCCGTCGCGCACCTCGTGGCGCCACAGCGTGACGCCCCAGCCGGCGGTGAAGGACACCAGCAGGAAAGCCTCCTCGCGGTGTCCGAGCACGACGTGCAATTGCTGGCCGTTTCCGGGCAGGAAGCGCAACTCGCCCTCGAGGTGAAAAGGCAAGCTCCGGAAGGCGCCCTGGTTCACCACCAGCGCATCCGCGTTCGGCGCTGCGAGCACGACCAGGTTCTCGGGCCCGAACTCGCACACGCCGGCGGTCTGGTGCCACTGTGGGCGGAGCGCGCTCACGAAGGTCAGGAACTCGGCGTCCAGGGTGGCGAGCTCGGCGGGCGTCCACAGGCGCTCGAGCAACGGGCGGACTCGTTCGAGCGCGCGGCCCGAGGCGTTCGTGGAAGGGCCGGCCGGGAAGGCGGCGCGGAAGAGGCGCGCACGTTCCGTGGGGCAGCGGGCCGCGAGGAACTCGTAGAAGAGCCAGCGCAGGGCGTAGCGCTGGCCGTGCTCCAAGCCGCCGAGCTTGTCGAACAGCAGCGCACCGAAGCGTGGAGCCTGGTTGCTCCGGATCAGGTCCTGGACCCGCAGGATCTGGGCTGCCGTGCAGGGCTCTTCCTCGATCGCGCGCGAGCGGCCGAGCGCGAGCACGACTTCTTGCGCCACCGAATCCGCCAGACCCTCGACCATCCAGCCGGGCAGGCTGGTCATGTCCGGCAAGAGGTCGAAGCACACGAGGTGCGTCACCTCGTGCGCGATCAGGCGCCGCGTCTGGCTCGACAGCCCGAGCTCGCGCAACGTCTCCGCCGCCGGCTGGACGGTGACGTGGGCCGTGCGGCTGTCGCGATTCGTGTAGCCATGGGCCTCGGGCGCGTCGGGGTTCATCGCCGCGGTGGCGCCGCGGAAGCGCGCGAAGTCGGCGTAGAGCTGCAGCGTCTTCGGACCGGCGGGGCTCCAGCTCGTGACGCCCAGCCGGTCCAGCACCACGGGCACGGTCGCCTCGGCCACCTGCAGGGCTTCCTCCGCGCGCGCCTCCTCGCGGAAGCAGTTCACCACGCGGAAGGATGCCGTTGCCGGATCTCCGCGCGTGCAGATCAGCAAGAGGAGCAGGAGCATGAGGTCAGGGGCTCGTACCAGGTGCGACAGCGAAGCTAGCGCTCCTCCCCGACCCGCGCGAGACGGTTGGCGCGAAGCCCAAGGCGTCGGACGCAAGACATGCAATCGCAAGGGCGGGAGGACAAGGAGGGGAGAAGAAAGAAAAAGAAGGCCAGGCTGGAGCCTGGCGCTCCCGGATGACCCGCTGGCCGCCTTGCCGGAGCCGTCGGCACGACATCCCGGCGCCACGGATTGACGGATTCGACGCGCGCACGTCACCCTATGCCCCGCATGAACGGTCCGAAGCCGACCATCCTGCACGTCGTCCTGGACGCGTTCTACGCGTCGGTCGAGCTGCGCGCCCGCCCGCAGCTCGCGGGCCGGCCCGTGGCCGTGGGCGGGCGCGCGGACAAGCGCGGCGTGATCACGGCCGCGAGCTACGAGGCGCGCAAGTACGGCGTGCACTCGGCCATGCCCACGGCTCAGGCCCTGCGCCTGTGCCCCGAGCTCGTGCTCCTGCCGGCCGACTTCGACACGTACACGCAGGTGAGCCACGAGATCATGGGCATCTTCCAGCGCTACACGCCGCTGGTCGAGCCGCTCTCCCTGGACGAGGCCTTCCTGGACGTCGCGGGCTGCGAGCGCCTGTTCGGCGACGCGTCCGCGATCGGCCGCAGGATCAAGACCGACATCCTGCGCGAGACGGGACTGGTGGCCTCGGTCGGCGTCGCGCCCTCCAAGTTCCTGGCCAAGCTGGCGAGCGAGCTCTCGAAGCCCGACGGCTTCAAGGTCATCGAGCGCGAGGAGATCCGCGCGGTGCTCGATCCCTTGCCTGTGTCGAGGATCTTCGGCGTGGGCGAGCGCACGGCCAAGCGTCTCGAGTCGTTGGGCGTCACCACGGTCGCGCAGCTCGCCTCGCGCCCACGCGCCGAGGTCATGAGCCAGTTCGGCGCCAGCGGCGCCTGGATCCACGACCTCGCGCACGGCATCGATTCGCGGCGCGTCAATCCCCGCCGGGAGGAGAAGTCCCATGGCCTCGAGCGCACCTTCGAGAAGGACATCTCCGAGCGCGAGGAGCTGCGGCTGCTCTTGTACGAGTTCTGCGAGGAGGTCAGCCACGAGCTGCGCCATCGTGGCCTGCGCGGACGCACGGTCACGCTCAAGGCGCGCTACTGGAACTTCAAGACGCTGACGCGCTCGAAGTCCCTCGACCTGCCGGTCAACATCGGCAAGCGCATCTACGCGACCGCGCGCGAGCTGCTCGACAAGCTGCCCGAGGGCCCGCTGCGGTTGCTCGGGGTGCAGCTCTCGAACCTGACCGACGTGCGTGCGCCGGCCCAGGCGAGCCTGTTCGGCACGCTCGAGCCCAGGCGCGGGGATGCGAGCGAGCAGAAGCTCGAGCGCGCCACGCACGCGCTCGACAAGCTGCGCGCCCGCTTCGGCGCCGGAACCGTCACGCCGGGCAGCCTGGTCTCGCGCGCCAGCCTGCGCGTGCGCGCACGCGAGGGCGAGCGGCGGGACCGCTGAGCACTCGGGTCTCAGGCGACTTCGCGCTTTTCCTCTGATGTGGAGGAGCGCGTTCGCATCGGTTCCGTGACCTGGTTCAAGAGCATGCACAGATCCTGCATCTCGTCGCCCTCGCGCAGCTTGCACGGCTCGGGGTGCTGGCCCTCAAGGACCCGCTGGAGGAAGCTCCGCATGCGATAGAGCGGCCCGATGACCGCCATCAGGGCCGTCATCGCGAGCAGTGCGAAGGCCGGCGCGGTGAGGACGAACGCCCAGCCGAGGTCGCGCAGGACGATCGGCACGATGCGCTTCTGGATCAGCTCGCCGTCGTTCGGGAGTTCGTCGACCAGGCTCGTGAGGCTCCACACCGCGAGCGCGCTGTGCACCACCAGGCTGGTCCCGATCACCGCCAGGGTCAGGGTCAGGAAGCGGCCCTGGATGCGCGGGAAGAGAATGCGGATGGAGCGGCGCCTGTTCTTCGGACTGTCATTCATGGGGCTCACCAGGTGACGACCGGGGTCACCTCGATGGACTGGGGCGTAAAGGGGGGCAGGTTCGTCACGACGTCGAGGTTCGGGTCATAGTTCCACACGCGCGTCGGAGGGCGGAAGTAGTCGGTGTCGTTGCGGTAGCGGCCGGTGGCGTACTGGCTGCGGAACATGCACACGATCGAGCCCTTGACGGTCTCGGTCTTGCCCGTCCAGGTCTCGTGCCTGCGCAGCGCGTTCATCGGGCCGCCCTGGAAGTACCCGCTCGATGCCTCGTCCACGTCCCCGGTCACGACCGAGAGGTTGTAGGTCGTGTTGGACGCGGTCGGCAGGCCGCCCGACGCCTTCGAGTTGTTCCAGGCGTTCGACAGCAGGTTGACCGCGTCCGCGATCACGGACGCGGGCTTCTGCGCGGAGGTGTTGTAGTCGCCGCGCACGTAGACCGAGTTGGGCGAGACGACCGTCAGGGCGCCCTGGAGCTGCGAGCCCTTGTTCAACTCGAATCCCAGGGCGTCCTTGCCCGTGCCCGCCCCGTAGCCGGCCACGTACAGCAGCCCGTTGGCGGGGAAGTAGCCGGTCGTGTTCAGCTTGGAGACGTCGATGCTCGTGAGCTGGATCTTCTGTCCGGTGCCCGCGGCCTGGCGGGCGTCGTACATGCTCGTCGCGGTGATGGCGGTCGCGACCGAGGCCGTCACCTCGATGCCGTTCTGGTTGTAGGCCTTCCACGTGCCGTTGGGCCAGCTGATGATCGAGAGGTCTGCGTTCTCGTGGTAGGACCCCTGGGAGTGGGTGCCCGTCCCGGCAGCCACGGGTGCGTAGGCGTTCTGGAAGGCGTCCCAGGCGTAGTCCCCGCCTGCGCTCGCCGCGTACATCGAGAGCGTGTCGATCGGCGGCACGATGAGCTCCTCGAGCCCGTCGGCTTCTGTGTGCAGGGTGTGCCCGTCGCCTCCGCCCATGTAGAGGGGCGCTGGCGACGTGCCCGCGATGGCACCAGGCGAGAAGGGCAGCCAGTCTCCGACATCGTCGAAGTCGCCGTCGCTGTCCTTGTCGTAGCCGGCGAAGGTGGAGTCGAAGCCATGGTCGGAGGGAATGCCCAGGAGATCCATGGCGTTCTCGCAGGTGAGCCCGAAGTAATTGAGGGCATGGGCCGGGTCCCAGATGTCCTCGACCCATTGGCGCACCTGGGGTGACACGGTGCCGACGCCCGTGCTGGCGAGGATGGTCGTGCCGAAGTAGCCGCCCACCGCTCCGAAGTAGTTCGTGTTGAAGTTCAGCGTGTTGGCCGTCTTGGCGAAGACGCGCCCGTTGCAGTGCAGGCGCCCCTTGATGGTCATTGGCGCCGGCAGCCAGAAGTTCATGTCGTTCTCGAAGAACATCGCGAACTGGAAGAGCGGGATGCGCCTGGCCGCCACGACCGAACGCGCCCGCTCGCGGCTGCGTCCGACGGTCGCGGTGCCCTCCACCCGGAACAGCGTCAGGAACGAGGCCAGACCGTCGTCGCCCATCACGGAGGCCTCGGGGTCGACCTGCTCGATCGTAAAGGAGACGGTTTGCCCGTCGATGTCGACCGTTCCGGTCGCGGCCGGGACGATGTTCGCGTTGTACGCGTCCTCGACGGCCTGCAGGCCGAAGGCCAGCGCGGCTTCGCTCAGGTTCGCTGCCTGGGCCTTGCGCCGGTGCAGCTCGGAGGTTTGGCTAGACGAACGGCCCAGGTTTACCAGGATGAAGCTGGACGCGGCCATCACGAACGAGATCAGCAGCGCCCACACCAGGGCCGCGCCCCTTTGCTCCCCCCGCACTTGCCTGAGCGCATGGATCCTCATGGTGCCAAGCCCCCATTCTCGAGCCTGATGACCGCCGACATCCGCACCCGCTGCGGGATCCCTTCCGAGTCCGCGCGCAGGCCGAGCTCCACGCGCATGCAGTCCAGCGGGATCGCGAAGGCCGTCTCGGCGGGACTCGAGTAGCGCAAGCTCTCGACGTTGCGCGCCACGGTGGAGGACTGGCCGTCGGCGGCGATGCGCATGAAGTCGTTCGTGCCGTACTGGTTCGGCACGAGCACGAAGGCGCGCGGATCGCCCTCCCAGGTCACGTCCCCATCCACGTCGACATCGGGCCAGCCGTCGCCGTCGTCGTCGGCCGGGAGCCGGTACACGACGTCGCAGCGCTCCTGCTCGCCGTGCGGAGCTGCATGCACGAAGGTCCCGTAGTCCTGGCCGATGTCGTCCTCGTCGTAGCTGAGCGGGAAGCCGTTCTCGTAGCCCGAGCGTGACAGGTCGCGCCGCAGGGTCTCGATCACCTCCAGGGCCTCGCGGTTGAGCTGGTCGGCGACCTCCGCGTCGTCCCGCGCGCGTTCGGCGGCGAAGAGCGAGAGCACGAAGGCGCCCATGATCGAGACGAAGAGCGTGCTCGAAATCAGCGCCTCAATGATGGTGAAGCCGCACCGAGAACCGCGCTTCATCGCTGCGCTCCCAGCATGTCCATGGTGCGCGGGATGCCGCTCGCGGACGTCCAGGCGAGCCGCATGCGCACGGTCAGGCAGGCCGGCACGGGATCACCTGCGGTGTACCCGGGCAGGGTGTAGCTCAGCTGCTGGTCAGTGAGGACCTCGCTCGTGGTCATGGGAGCTCCCGGGCCGAGGACGCCGCCCTCGTCCACGAGCTCCGCGTTGGTCTGGAGCAGGGCTTGCGCCATCGCCTCGTTCAGGATCTCGACGGCCACCTCAGTAGCGCGCGCCTCCTTCATGAGCTGCACCGACGCGATCTGGCTGCGCAGGGACGCCATCAACGAGACCGACAGCACCGAGGCCGCGATCATGAGCTCGACCAGGGATTGACCCCGCAGAGCGCGGCGAGAAAGGTGTCCGGAGTTCTCCATTCGGAAGTTTCGGTATCGGGAACCGAAGCTCCCGGGCTTACGGGCTTCCGGACTATTTCTTGGCCGAGCCCCGCTCCCAGCCGGCCGAGCCGGCGAGAAGGAGAACCGCGGGCCAGCTACGGACTAGCCTGGTGAACGACCTGTTGCGGGTAGGGAATCTCGATGCCCTCGTGCTCGAAGCGCGCCTTTAGACGCTTGATGAGCTCGCTGATGAGCACCGCCCGGTCGGGGAGCTGCCCCACGCGCAGCACGACGAAGAGGTCGATCGACGAGGGGCCGAAGGTGTGGAAGCGCACCAGGGGCTCGTAGCTCTTGACGGCCTCGGGCGCCGTGTCGCGCAGCTCACGTGCCACCTCGCGCGCGACGCGCTCGACCTGCTCCAGATCCGAGGCGTAGCTCACTCCCAGGCTGAGCACGATGGTCTGCTCGGGCTCGGGCAGCGAGAAGTTCTTGGCGATCATCTCGACCAGGCGCGCGTTGGGCACGATCACCAGGTTGTTGTTGCCCTCGCGCAGCTTGGTGGCACGCCAGCCGATGTCGACGATGAAGCCTTGCGTGCCGTTCTCGAGCTCGACGAAGTCGCCGATGCGCATGGGCTTCGCCAGCGTGATGTGCAGGCCGGCGAACAGGTTCGAGAGCGTGGGCTGCAGCGCGAGCGCCACGGCCAAGGAGCCGACGCCGAGCGCGGTCAGCAGGGGCTTGATCTCGACTCCGAGGTTGTCGAGCACGAGCAGCCCGCCCACCAACAGGATCAGTCCGCGCAACACGTTGCGCGTCAGGCTGGCCGAGACGAAGGCCGCACCCGCGCGCGCGGTGGCACGCTCCACCAGGCTGGTGGCCAGGTTCGCCGCCACGAAGGACAGCGAGAGCACGAACAGCGCCGCCGCGACCCGGTCGACCTCGTCGTGGTACGCCGGATCGAGCGGCGAACCACGCATGGCCAGCACCAGGCCGCCCAGCAGGAACCACGCCGGGATGTGGCGCCTGACTGCTCCGACGATCAGGTCGTCGATGTCCGTCTTCGTGCGCTGGGACAGGAGCGCCATGCGCTGCACGAAGAAGTTGCGGAACAGGAAGCCGGCCACCACGGCCACAGCGAGCACCGCCGCCGGCTGGATCCAGAGCTTCAGCGTTTCCATCGTCGCGCGTGCGTCCCGGAGGTCGCTGCGGGGGCCGAGACACTAGAGCGCAAGCGCCCGGCCGACAAGTTCCACGCTCGGCCGGATGCCGCTGGGGCTCGTCGCCTGGGCCGAGTCCGTTCAGTGGTTGTCCGTGACGTAGTGCATGAAGCTCATGCCTATGTCCTCGAACTGGTGCTGGCGCGGGACCTCGATCGCGTCTTTGATGCAGACCTGCTCGCACAGCTTGCAGGAGACGCAGTTCTTCTCGATCACGTAGGCGATCTTGGAGGTCTGCGGCAGGTGCTGCTTGCCGGCATCGGCGGGGTCCACCGGGCGCATCTCGAGCGCCTCGAAGGGGCACACGTCGACGCAGAACTCGCAGCCGGTGCACATCTCCTCGTGCACCACGGCTTTGGGGATCTGCTTGGCCTTGATGCGCGCCACGGTCACGTCGCGGCTGTCGTCGATGGCGTCGAAGGGGCAGTAGACGCCACACACCGAGCAGTTGATGCACAGCTCGGGGTCGATGTAGAAGATCTCACCGCTGGTGATCGCGTTGGTCGGGCAGACGCGCTCGCAGATCGTGCAGGCGGTGCACTTGTCGGTGATGAAGTGGGCCTGCCACTGCCAGGTCTCCTGCACGGCGCGGTCGGTGAACAGCACGACCTCGAGCTTGGCGTGGGCGTCGTAGCGCGAGGCCATGCCCACGAAGTCGTGCTCGAGCTCCAGCGTGTTCACGAACTGCGCCGGGAAGGAGCGCGAGGTGTGGCACAGGGCGCGCACCTTCGGATCCGTGAGCCAGCCGGCCACGAGCAGCGTCTTGCCGGTCAGTTGCACGTGGCTGCGGTAGAGCGGCATCGTCTCGGGCAGGCCGTACTTGAAGCGGTTCTGCACGGCCGGGACGCGCGTCGGGAAGTGGTAGGTGACCAGCACATGCCCTGCGCGCTCCTCGATCGCGAAGTCGCGTCCGTAGCGCCGGTCGCGCTCGAGCACGTCCTCCTCGACCCCGCGCCAGCGCGCCCACTCGAGCTCCCAGCCGGGCACCTCCTCGAGCTTGCCGAGCTCCTCCGCCGGCGGCAGCTCACCCGAGAACTTGATCGCGGCGGTCGGACACACGTCGACCACCACCCGCGCGTTGTACTTGTCCCAGGGGTGCGTCTCGTGGGCGTGCGCCTTCTGGTCGCCGCCCATGTAGAAGACCTCGGGGAAGTCCTGGCAACAGGCGTCGCAAGCGATGCAGAGCTCCGGGATGACCCAGAACTTCTCTGCCGTTGCGACGGTCTCTTTGAGGGCGCTTTCCGCCATGGGGCTCGATCTGGGACGGGTCCGGTGCAGGTGACGTGCAGGAGAGGTTCGACCGCGGAAGGATACCGGCCGGAGCTCGGCCTGCAACCCGCTCCCGAGGGGGAGCCGGAGCCACGCCATGTTAGAGGAAGAGCGCAGGCTCACAAGCCACCGGAAGCGCCGAAAGAGTTTCGGGGTGAGCGGGGTGAGTACGGCCCTGCCCTCCCCTCCGCAGCCGTTTGCGTGCATTCCGACGAGCACACCTCCGAGACTCGACTACTCTTGGCCGTGCGAGAGCTGCGCGGCTCTTGCCGACCAGATTACACGAGGCTCGCGCGCGAGCCAGAGGCCCACATGCCGAGCGAAGCAGAATCGAGCCCCATGAAGGGCCCGGCCGAGGCCGCGGCCTGGAAGGAGCTCGTGGCCGAATACCAGGAGCCCGACCGGTGGCGCGCGTCGTGGCAGATCGTGAACACCTTCGGCTCCTATGTCGCGCTCTGGTACCTGATGTACCTGGGCCTGCGCGTGTCGTGGTGGCTCGTCCTGCCGCTGGCGGTCCTGGCGGGCGGATTGCTCGTGCGGATCTTCATCCTCTTCCACGACTGCGGGCACGGATCGTTCTTCCGCTCACGCCTGGCCAACGACGTCTGGGGGTTCCTGGCCGGCGTCCTGACGTTGACGCCCTACTACCACTGGCGCTGGGAGCACTCCCTGCACCACGCGTCGGCTGGCAACCTGGACCGCCGCGGAGTGGGTGACGTGTGGACGATGACGGTGCAGGAGTACCTGGAATCGTCGCGCTGGAGGCGCTTCGCCTACCGCCTGGCCCGCAACCCGATCGTCCTGTTCGTGCTGGCGCCCCTCTACCTGTTCGTGATCCGCCAGCGGCTGCCGTCGCGCGGAGCCAGCGCGCGCGAACGAAACTCGGTCTGGTGGATGGACCTGGCGGTCCTGGGCATGGCCACCGGCGCGAGCGCCCTCTTCGGACTCGGACCGTATCTGCTGATCCAGTCGATCGCGCTGGCCGTGGCCGGTTCCGCCGGCCTCTGGCTGTTCTACGTCCAGCACCAGTTCGAGGACGCCTACTGGGAGCGCCGCGACGACTGGAGCTTCACACAGGCGGCCCTGAAGGGCAGCTCGTTCTACAAGCTGCCCAGGGTCTTGCAGTGGTTCTCGGGCAACATCGGGTTCCACCACATCCACCACCTCAGTCCGCGGATTCCGAACTACAACCTCGAGCGCTGCCATCGCTCGGATCCGCTGTTCCAGGAGGTGCGGCCTGTCACGCTGTTCTCGAGCTTGAAGTCCAGCACCCTGCGTCTGTGGGACGAATCCGCCCGCGCGCTGATCGGCTTTCGCCATCTCGAGCTCCTGCAGAAGCAGGGCGAGCGAAGCGCACGCGCGCCCGGGGAGGAGCAGGCGAGTTCCACGCCGGAGGACGCGCGCCGGCGCACGAAGCGCGAGGCCAGCCCGACCGATTCATGATCCTGTGCTACTCCATCCTGAAACCCGCGCGTCACGCGCGGGTTTTCTAGCCAGGAAAACGCACCGCGGAGACACGGAGGACGCGGAGGAGCGCGGAGAAAGGTCAGGGAGGACGGGGCCTCCGGGGCTTCGGCTCTCCGAGAGTCGACGATCCGGAGGCCCTCTTCTTCTTCCACCGCGAGGCTCCGCGTCTCCGCGGTGCGCTTGGGTTGCGGGCGTCAGCCCGCTGGCAGGCTCGGTCTGCGCTACCTCAACCCACACCCGGCGTGCTGGCCTCGAGCAGGCGGCCCAGGACGGCGAACTCCTGCGCGAGATGCGCGAGGATGTCGTCCAGGCTCACCATCCCGAGGCACTCGCCGGCGCCGTTCGTGACCGGCAGGCGCCGCACGCCGCGCGAGCGCATGCGGCGCAGGGCGTCCTCGATCGAGGTGCCGTCGTGCACGGTCTCGAGATCCTCGGTCATGACGCTACCCACGGTGGTCGCGTAGGGATCGCGACCCTGGCCGACCACGCGCACGGCGACGTCGCGGTCGGTCAGGATGCCCACCGGGCGGCCGAGCTCGTTCAGGACGACGAGCGTGCCGACGTTGCGCGTGCCCATGCGTTGGGCGGCGGTGCGGACGCTTTCCGCGGCCTGGGCAGTATCGACGTTGCGCTGGCAGATCTGGGCGACGGTCATACGCTTTTCGCTTGTTGGAGGGAGGCGCGGAGCAGGGCGGCCCCTGCGCGTGGGACCGAGCGGCTCCAACACGCCAAGACTACGGCACCTCCGCGGCGGGCGCTGGGTGCCGAAGTGCGTATCCGTTCCGGAACGGCGCCGTAGCGCGAAGCCTGCTATTCTCGCGCGCGCTCGCTCGGACAGGTCATGGATTCACACACCCGACCACGCCCGCACTTCCAGCCGGAACCGGGCGACATGGACGCGGCCTTTCGTTTCTACGGACAGGTCACTTCCGACCTGATCACGGTCAACGATCGCTCGGGGCACCTCTTGTTCGTGAACGGAGTCGCTGAGCGGGTCTTCGGGTGTTCCCCCGCAGACTGCCTGGGCCTGCCGCTGTTCGATTTCATCCATCCAGACGATCGCCAGGCGAGCCGCACGGCCTACGAGAGCTGGCTCGCGAAGGACGGCACGTCTTCCTTCCTGATGGAGAACCGCACGGTCAGCAGCGCGGGCGTCGTCTGCCACCTGAACTGGACCGTGGCTCCCTATCGGGACGCGAGCGGGCACGTCAAGTGCTTCATCTCCCACGGCCGCGACGTCACGGCCCAGGTGCTCTCGGCCGAGCGCGTGCAGAAGAGCGAGAGTCGGCACCGGGCCGTGCTGATCGGGATGCTCGATCCGGTGGTCACGATCGACAGCCGCGGCAAGGTGCTGGAGGTCAGCCGCTCGGTCCTGGAGGTCTTCGGCTATCGGCCCGAGGAGCTGGTCGGAAGGAACGTCTCGGTCCTCATGACCGAGCCGCACGCCGGGCAGCACGACGAGTATCTCGAACGCTATCAACGCACCGGGAACACCTGGATCCTGAACAACACGCGGCGCTTCGACGTGCGCAGGCAGGACGGAGCGATCATCCAGTGCGAGCTCTCCGTCTCGCGCGTCGACGTGCCCGGCGAGGCCGAACCGCTTTTCGTGGGCAGTTTTCGCGACATCTCGGCGCGCGCACGCGCCGAGCGGGCCCTGGCCGAGAGCGAGGCGCGCATGCGCGCCATCTTCGACCAGGAGTTCCAGCTCGTGGGCCTCTTGTCCCGCGACGGGACGCTGCTCGAGATCAACACGAGTGCCCTGCACAGCATCGGTGCCGCGCGCGAACAGGTCATCGGCCGCCCGTTCTGGGATACACCCTGGTGGCGGTCCTTGCCCGACGGTCGCGAACGCGTGCAGCAGGCGATCGCCTCGGCCGTGGCCGGCGAGTTCGTGCGTTTCGAGGTCGAGCGCATGGACAAGGATGGTCGCTCGCGCTGGACCGACTTCTCGCTGAAGGCCGTGCGCGACGAGCACGGCGAGGTGCAGTTCCTGCTGCCCGAAGGCCGCGACATCACCCCGCTCAAGACCAGTCACGCGCGCGAGCTGGCGATCCAGGAAGCACTGGCCGCGATCGGCGAGTCGGCCTCGATCCTGGCGCACGAGATCAAGAATCCGCTCACGGCCGTCAATCTCGCGCTGCGCGCGGTGGCGGACAAGCTGGGCGCGGACCAGCGCACGGTGCTGGAGGATCTGGCCTCGCGGCTCGAGAAGCTGGAGCGCACCATGCGCCGGACGCTGTCCTTCACCCGGCCGCTCGTGCTGGAGCGCGTGCTCTGCGACGTGCCCGCGTTGGTGCGCGAGGTCCGCGACCTGCTCGCCCCGGAGCTCAGCGCCGCGCGCGTCGTGCTGGAGCTCGACTGCGCCGGCGAGCTGCCCGCGCTGCGCGTGGATCGCGGGTTGCTCGAGGAAGTGCTGCTGAATCTCGTGCGCAACGCACGCGAGGCCCTGAAGGCGGGCGGGCGCGTGCGCATCTCCGTGCAGCGTGAGGACGAGGCACACCTCGGCATCCAGGTCGAGGACGATGGTCCCGGGATCGCGCCTTCGTTGCGCGACGAGCTGTTCAAGCCCTTCGTCACCTCCAAGCAGGGCGGTACCGGGCTCGGGCTGGCCATCGCGCGCAAGATCATCCGCGACCATGGCGGCGAGATCGGCGTGCGCGCCGGCACCCTGGGCGGCGCGTGCTTCTGGATCCGACTGCCGCTGGCGCAGGCCCGGCCGAGTGCGTATGCGGCGCGAGCAGAGTGAGTAGCCAGCGAAACGGCAGTGTGCACACCGTTCTCGTGCCCCTAGACTCGGGCTGAGGGTCACATGCACACAGGGGTCCACATGGTCACGAGCAACAAGAGCACCGAGGTCTCGAAGTCCGAATCACCGGTGCGCGTCTACCTGGTCGACGACCAGGCCATCATCCGCGCCGCGCTGAAGAGCCTGCTCGACCAGCGGCGCGACATCCAGGTCGTCGGCGACTCCGGTGACCCGCGCGCGGCCCTCGAGCAGCTCCAGGAGTTGCGCCCGGACGTGCTGTTGCTCGACATCACCATGCCCGAGCTGTCGGGGCTCGATCTCCTGCCCATGGTGCGCAAGTCGCTCCCGCGCATGAAGGTCATCATGCTCAGCCATCACGAGGGCGAGTCGTTCGTGGAGCGCGCGCTGAAGGCCGGAGCCGAGGGCTATCTGTCCAAGGACTCCGATCCGGCCGAGCTCGCGCTGGCGATCCTGGCCGTGCAACGCGGCGATCCGTACGTCTCGCCGCGCGTCGCCTCCGGACTCGTGCAGGGCTTGCGCGGCGGCCACGACGGCCAGCCCAGGGTGTCGCGCCTGACCGACCTGACTCCGCGCGAGCGCGAGGTGCTGCAGCTCCTGGCGGTGGGCAAGAGCAACAAGGAGGTCGCCGTGACCCTCGACATCAGCCTCGGGACGGCCAAGAAGCACCGCGAGAACCTGCAGCGCAAGCTCGGCTGCGGCTCGGCGGCCGAGATGGCGCGCCTGGCCATCCGCGAGGGGCTGCTCGAGCCCTAGCTAGCGAGTCGCACCGCGGAGGCGCGGCGGACGCGGAGGCTCACGGAAGGAAAAACGAAGCGAGGGAGGATCGGGCCTCCGGGGCTTCGGCTCTCCGAGAGTCGACGATCCGGAGGCCCATCCTCCTTCCTCTGCGAGACTCCGCGTCCTCTGCGCCTCCGCGGTGCGTTCGGGCTTTCCAGCGGGACCGTCACTCCTCCCACACGACGCTCACAGCGTCCGACCCGCTGTAGCGGACCCGCGGCCGCTTGTGCAGGCGGCGCTCCAGCCGCCCTGCGATCACGCCCGCCAGGTGGACGCCGGTGGTGGTCACGGTCAGTCCTTCCCGGTCGGACAAGACCTGCATCAGGCGCTCCAGCGGGTGCTTGGGCTTCTCTTCCGCCTCGGCGTTGTGCACCAGATTGAGGACCTCCGCGGGGTCGGCGGGGAAGAGCGCGCGCGGCAGGCGCAGGGTTCCCGCGGGACGTCCCGCCAGGATGCGGCTGCAGGCTGGGCAGCGACCGGCATGCACATCCGTCAGCAGCGGCGTGCCCCAGTACCAGATTCCGGCGTGACAGGCGACGCGGCAATCCCCGCACACCAGCGCGCCGTGCCCCTTGGCGCGCTCGCGCGGTCGCGGTCTCTGCAGCCTCGGGTTCCGCCCTGTTCCGTCGCGCCGCGCTCGATTCGACATGAGGAGATCGAAGCACATGGCGGCGTGTTCTTCGCTGGACCGAAGTGCGCAAGCGCCGCGTGTTCAAGGCGCACGAGCGGTCTACGCACTGGGCGTGAGTCTTCTGCGCTGCATCGCCCGCGAACCCTGGCTCGCGCGCGCCGTACTCTCATTCCTGCCGGAACCCAGGCCTGCCGGAACCCAGGAGAGAGAACCATGGTCATCGTCTGCGGAATCGACGGCTCGGCGAACTCCCGAGAGGCTGCGCGCGCGGCCGCCGCGCTCGCCCGGCGCGAGCGGGACGGCTTGCTGCTGGTCCATGTCCAGGAGGCGCTGGTCTTCACGCCGCCGCTGATGGATCAACCCGTCGCGCTGACGAACACGACCCAGCTCGACCTGGAGCTCGAGCGTGCGCGCAAGGACCTGGCGCGCGAGGGCCAGCGCCTGGCCCGCTTCGGCATCGAGGTCGCGACCCAGGTACGCACGGGCCTGCCGGATCACGAGCTGATCGCTGTGGCCAAGGCGGAGGGCGCGCAGCGCATCGTGGTGGGCTCCCTCGGCCGGCGCGCGTCCACGCCGTGGCGCTTCGGGAGCGTCGCCGACCGGCTTTCCCAGAGTTCACCCGTCGGGCTGCTGGTCGTGCGCGACGCGCGCCCCTTCGAGCGCTGGGCGCTCGAGGATGCACCCCTGAGGATCCTGCTGGCCCTCGGCTCCGGTCAGCCGACGGCGGCCGCCGTGCGTGCGGTCGAGGCCCTGGTCCTGCGGGGTCCTTGCGAGCTCACCCTGGCCCACGTCTACGACCCCTTTCACGAGGCGCGCAGGTTGTCGCTCTCGGACCCGAGCAGCGCGGAGTCGCGCAGCACGATCGAGAGCACGCTGGCACGCGAGTTCGCCAGGCGCTTCGCGCCCGGCCTCGCCCCCGAACGCCGGCGCTTCGTCGCGGTTCCCGCGCGCGGTCACGTCGCGGAGACTCTGGCCGAGCTCGCGGCAAAGGAACACGCCGACCTGGTCGTGCTCGGAAGCCACGGCTTCGGCGCCGTCCACCGGCGCCTGCTGGGCTCGGTCTCCTACGAGCTCGTCGCGCTGCTCGAGACCAATGCGCTCGTCCTGCCGGCGGAAGCGGCCAGCAAGACGCCCGCGGACCGGCCGCCCGAGCGCGTGCGCAGCGTGCTGGTCGCGAGCGACCGCGGACCGACCGGCCAGCGAGGACTCGGCTTCGCGCTCGCGCTGCTGCCCGAGGGCGGACGGCTGGTGCTCTTGCACGTCGACGTTCCACCCACTTCTCCGGCCGAGGCCTGGAGCTCCTATCAACCCATTCCGCTTCCGACCGCCGAGGAGCGGCGCGAGAGCCGTGAGCGGATCCGGGCCGAGCTCGAGCAGGACCTGCCGGCCGCGCGGCGTGGGCTGGAGTTCGAGGTCGAGGTGCTCGAAGCGAGCGACGTCGCGCAAGCCATCGTGGGCGCAGCCGAGCGTCACGACGTCGACCTCATCTGCCTCGGCACCCACCGTCATGGGCGCATGGCGTCTGCCCTGCTGGGCTCGATCGCGCGCGTGGTCGCGCGCCTCTCCCCGCGGCCGGTGCTCCTCGTGCCTCCTCCCGCGCAAGTTTGAATGGGTGTTGCGGCGGGCTTTGGGGGCCGAGCGGGGGCACGAGCTGCTCGTGCTGACACCGAATCGCGGCTCGGGTGCGAACGAGGTCTTGCGCGCGGAGTTCGAGGAGCTGCCCTTCGACGGCGCCTCGGCCCGGCTGCACGAGGTGCTCGGCCGCGAGGCGGCGTGCCAGGAGAACCGCCTCGCGAAGGATCTGCGCAACCTGTTCTATTCGCTCCTGCTCGAGAGTCGCGCGGGCGCGCGTCTGGCGAGCTTCGCGCCCGACTTCCTCTACGAGCGCTACACGCTGTTCAACACGGCCGGCGTGGAGCTCGCGCGCAGCCGCAACGTGCCGCTCTTGCTGGAGGTCAACGCGCCGCTGGTGGAGGAGCAGCGCGAGCAGCGCGGCCTCGCCCTGCCGCTCGTGGCCGAGGAATCCCAGCGCTGGATATTGTCGCAGGCCGACGAGCTCATGGTGGTCTCGCGCTGGCTGCAGGAGTACGTGGTGGCGCACGGCGCCGCGCCCGAGCGCGTCACGGTCGTGCCCAACGCCGCCGACCCCGAGCTCTTCCGGCCGCGATCCGGGCCGAGCGCGATCCGCGCGCGGCTGGGCTGGGAGGCGACTACCACCCGGGCCAGGTGCACCTCGACGGCGAGCGCCTGTGGCTCGTGGACCTCGACCCGTTGCACCAGGGCAATCCCGGCTACGACCTGGCCATGGTGCTGTTCGCCCTGAAGCGCCTGGAGACGACGCCCGCGGAGGCCCGGCGGATCGCGCCGCTGCGGGCGAGCTTCCTCGCGACCTACTTCGCCGAGGTCGAGCCGCGCCGGGCCGCACGGCTCCCGCTCGACGTCGCCTTGATCTACCTCAAGCGTGCCTGCAAACGCTTTCGCTGGCAGGACGAGGACGGCTGGCAGGACGCGGTGCGCCGGCAGATCGAGCTGGCCGAGCGTTGCCTCGCCTGGCTGGACGAGAGTCGCCCCAGCGGTTCCGTCGCCGAGGTGCTCGAGCTCTGCGAACGCTGCCCGAGACTCTGACGCTTGCTCAGTCCGCGCCTTCGAGCTCGATCAGGCGCTCGAAGAGTAGCGCGGCCTGGTCCTCGGGCGAGCCGTCGACCGAGCAGACGGGCACGACGTGGCCGCCCGGGACCTCGTCGGGCGGCTCGAAGGCCGCGCGCTCGCGCAAGTAGATCCCGAAGTCGGCATCCGAGGCGCCGGCGGATCCGCGCGCGAGCATGCGCGCGCGCACGACCTCTTCCGGCGCGCTGACGTGGACGATGCAGTAGGGGATTCCGAGGCGCGTCGCCGCGTCGACGAAGGGCTGGCGGAACTCGCGGCGCGAGAAGGTGGCATCGACCACGGCCGAGCGGCCGGAGCGCAACGCCTGCAGCGCATCCTCGAGCAACGATCGATACGTTCGTTGCCGTGCCTCGTGGGTGTAGAGCCCCTGGCCCCACTCCGCGCGCGCGGAGGTCCCCTCGGCGAGGCCCGCCAGCCGCTTGCGCCGCTCGTCGCTGTGGAACACGGCCGCGCGCAGCGGACGCACGAGGCGTTCGGCCAGGAACGTCTTGCCGGTCGCGGGCAGGCCCGCGAGCAGGACGAGCGCGGGGGGCAGTTCGTAACCCAGGGCGAGCTGGAGGTAGCGCCTGGCCTCGCGCACGAGCTCCGCGCGCCGCCCTGTATCGGGCGCGGAACGGGCGGAGAGCGCGGCCACCTTGGCACGCACCACGGCGCGGTAGCCCTTGTAGAAGTCGAGCAGCCGGTGGAGCTCGGGATCGTGGGCGAGCTCGGCGTAGCGCCGCGCGAGGTACGCCGCGAAGCCGGGCAAGCCGCGCGCATCCAGGTCCATGGCCAGGAAGGCCACGTCGTTGGCCACGTCCAGGCAGCGAAAACGCCGGTTGAACTCGATGCGGTCGTAGATGACGAAGCCGGCCGGCATCTGGCACACGTTCTCCGCGTGCAGGTCGCCGTGGCCTTCGCGGATGCGGCCCGCGGCGACGCGCGCCAGCAGGAGCCCGCGCTGTTTCACCAGGAACGAGCGCGCCCGAACGCGCAAAAACGCGTGCTGCGCGGGAGTGAGGACGTCGAGGCCGGCCGGAGACGGGCTCCCCGGGCGGCCCACGAAGGGCCGCAGTTGCTCGAAGTTCTCCTCGATGCTGATCGCGATGCTCGCCGGAGTGCCGAGCTCGTCCACGCCGGGGCCCGTGGCGGCCTCGCGATGGAACGATGCCAGGAGCTCGGCCAGGGCGTTCATCTGCGCGTTGTCGATCACACCGCGCTCGAACAGGCGCGCCAGCATGCGGTCGCTCGGCAAGCGCACCATCTCGACGGCCCACTCGACGACCTCGCCCGCTCCGCCGAACACGAGGTGCCCGTCGTCCGCCAGCGTGATGGGCACGACTCCCAGGTGAACGCCGGGCGCGAGACGCGCGTTCAGGCGCACCTCTTCCGCGCACAGGTGGCGGCGCCGCGCCAGCGTGGAGGAATCGATGAACGAGAGCTCGAGCTCCTGCTTGACCTTGTAGACGCGCTCACCGGCGAAGAAGAGCAGCGAGACGAGCGTCCGTTGCACCTCGACCTGTTGGACGGGGCGGGGGTAGGCCGCGGGACGCGAGAGCTCGCGCAAGAGCCATTCGCTCCTGCTCGTCGCCTGCTGGGGGGGAGCGGCGACCGAGATCATCGACCTTCGCTTCCCGCGGCCTTGGACTGCTCGCCAGCGGGCCGACGTTCGCGTGCACCACTGGCGATGGAACAGCACATGTTCTCCCTCCATTCTCGACCCGCCCCGGGAAACGCGCTGTGCGCACTTGCGCGCAGGTGCTCGTGGAACTCGGCGTAGTCGGAGTCTCTCTGCGTTCGCCCACGCACGAACGAACATCCTGGGCACGAGTTGGTTCGTGGGTACGCACTCTGGCGCATGACCACATTCCACGCCTCGGGAGTCTATTGATGTGACCGGACGAGACGAGAAAAGGACGGCCGCGGGACATGAAGAAACTGGCAATCAGCTTCGCGATGCGCATCGCTTCCGAGCATCTCTCCTACCGCTCCCTGATCGAGGAGATCGAGGGCGATCTGGAGCTGTACCGCAAGGAAGAGAGGAGCTCCACAGAGGGGCTGCTCCGGCTGCTCCAGTCCTTCTATTCCCAGGTGCGCACCCACTTCGCGCTCGAGGAGAAGGGCGGCCTGTTCGAGGTCTACCGCGAGCACGACTTCGCCTACCGCAAGCACGTCGCGGTCATGCTCGCACAGCACAAGGACTTCCTCGAGCGCATCCGCCGCATCCTGGAGACCGTCAGCACCGTCGAGCGGCCGGACAGTCCGGAGTTCGAGCAATGCTCCCGGGAACTCAAGGAGCTCTTCCGGAAGCTCCGCGCACACGAGCTCGCCGAGGACGCCTTGCTCGAGCGCCTCGTGGAACAGGACATCGGACGTTGACGCACCTTCCCAGGAGAGACCCCATGAAGACCATCGGTCGCAACCAGGCCATCGCGGAACTGCGTCACGAACTGCTGAAGCTCGTGGACGCGGAGCATTCGCTGTGCCTCGTGGCTGCGCGGCGGGGGATCTTCTGCAACGGCCTCATGCGCTGGAGCAAGGAGGAGCTGCAGGAGCGCCTCGGGAAGCTCCGGCCCGTGGATCCCGGGTCTGAGCGGGACGAGGTCGAGGCGCAGGTGGAGCACCATCAGCTCGGGCTGCAGGCCCTCGGTGAGGGCAGGTTGCCTTGCGACGTCGACGGCGGCTGCCGCTCACTCGTCTGCGCCGGCTGGGACGAGTTCTACGAGAGCGAGCTGGCGCAGTTCTACCGCGAGATGTGCGGCGAGGAAGTCCGGGTCGTTCCGGACGCCCTCTCCGAGGCGTGAGCGCGCCGCGTGCTGCGTGCCAGCTCACTCCGGACGCCGGCGAGCGCGCGAATGATGCACGTGCATCATTTCGCGTTTCGGCTCGCGTGCCCGAGATATCCTTCGTCGGGAGGCGCGAAGAACCCACAGGAGACACCATGATGTTCGCGAGCATGCAAGAGGGGCCGGATTGGCTCCCGTCCTGGCTCCACGAGCTCGGCGCGCCCGCCTGGGCGTGCGATTCGCGGGGCAACGTCACCTTCCTGAACGAGCGCGCACGCCAGCTCTTCGACGGCCGCGCGGACACCTACGAGCGGCTCCTCTGCCATCGTCTCGTGCGCGGCAGGGGCGCCGCTGGCGAGCCGATCTGCCGGCCGAACTGCGACGTGCTCGCATGCGCGCAGCGCGGCGACACGCTCGAGCCTCTCGTGCTCCAGGTCGGCGGTCCCGGCGGACGCTGGGTCCAGATCTTGTCGATCCCGCTCACGCCGCCCGACCAGAGCGACCGCTGGCTGGTGCACTGCGCCTGCGACGTGGACCGCGCGCAGCGCGTCGAGGGCTACCTGGCCAAGATCGCCAAACGCTCCACGCCCGCGCCCGGACAAGAGCGCGGCAGCTTGCTGGCGCTCTCCCCGCGCGAGCGCGAGATCTTGGCCATGCTGGCCGCAGACCAGGACCAGAAGGAGATCGCCAGCGAGCTCTTCCTCAGCTACACGACGGTGCGCAACCACGTGCAGCACATCCTGGCCAAGCTCGGCGTCCATTCGGTGGCCGAGGCCGTGGCGCGCTACCTGCTGGCCGAGGCTGCCTCGTGGGGCGCGGTCACGGTGGAGAAGAGGCCCGTGGAGAGCGACTGAGGCAGTGCTTCAGCGCAGGTCGAACACGACTCGGGCGCGCTCGAGCAAGAGGTCGGAGATCACGAGCACGCCGCGCGCGCTCAGACCCACCGACGTCGTGGCCTCGATCTCGTAGGTCCCGGGCGCGAGCATCAGGGTGGCCGCAAGCTCTTCCCCTCCGTGCGCCGGCCAGGAGAGCTCCCAGGATTGGCAGCGCACGAGGACGTCTGCCATCGGGCACGTCGTGCCAAGCGGGGGCACGAAGACGAGCGTCCGCTCCACACCTCGCTCCAGGACCACGGACAGGCGCGTCTCGCTCCCCGCCTGCACCTCGAAGCGGCGTTGCTCCATGGCGAGGCCGGGGAAGTACGTGGCGAGGTAACCAGGACCGGGATCCATGTCGTCCGCGCGCCATTCACCGTCCCGGCGCACGAGCGCGCGCGTCCCCTCGCCGTCGCTGCTGACGTAGGCGCATCCCTCCGGCAGCGATACGTCCGGAGGAACCACGAACTCGACCACGAGCGAACCCGCGGGCTGGCTGGAGAGGAGGCCCACGTCGAAGTTCGTACCCGGCGCGAGGTCGAACGCTTCGCTCTCGGCCAGCAACCGGTCCGCGCTCCGGATGCGAACGCGGCCTCGGCCGGGGCTCGCGCCTTCGAAGAGGAATCGTCCGCCGGCGAGATCGACGGAAGGACGGCTGGGAGACGCGTCGGACACGAGCTGCACGACGACCCGCCCGCCGTCCGGAACCCGTCCGGCCGCGTCGACGAACCCGCCCTCGACCCGTCCCAGCTCCTCGCGGGCCAGGCCCAACAGCTCGACCACGTCGCCGGCGTGCACACCCTCGGCTCGGTCGTGGCTGACCCCCGCGTGCAAGAGCTCGAGCGTCCACGCCTCCGCCGGGTCCCGCACGGCCAGCACGAAGCGTCCGTCGTCGTCCGTCTCGAGCCCCATCATGACCGAACCCGATCCCGCCATGAGCGTCCAGCGCGCGAGCCCATGTCCCGCGCTGTCCACCGCGCGGCCGGTGATGGTGGGCACCGTTTCGAGCACGAGGTTCCAGGCCTCGACCGCTCCCTCCGTGATCGTGCGCGTGGCCCGGGCCCTCCGACTGGGGTCGGAGCCCAGCCGTGCCGAGAGCGTCACCTCTCCGGCGGGGACGTGCTCGATCTCGAACGCGCCCGCGGCGGAGCTCTTCGCCAGCGGCAGCGAGAAGGGACAGCCGGCGAAATCGTCGGCGCGCAGCACGCTGACCTCGGCCCCGGATACCGGCTGCCCCGCCGTGTCGCGCACGCTCCCGGTGAGCGTGGCTCCGCGAGCGAGCGCGACGATCACGGGCTCGGCGCTCGCGATCGAGGCCGCGGCCTCGACGTGCGCCAGGGCGAATCCCTCGGCGAGCACGAACACGGGCGTCGGCCCGGGCTCGAGCCAGTCCGCGCGGAAGCGCCCGAGCTCGTCGCTCGTCACCGCGCGGGGCGTGGGACCGCGGCCGATGCGGCCATCCGCGCGCGGAAGCTCGGGCATCCCGGCGTAGCCGAACGCGACCCGAGCGCCCGGAACGGGAGCGCCGACTTCGTCGACCACACGACCTTCGAGGAGCGCGCCCTCGCGTTCCAGGACGAGCGTGACCCGCACGCGCGGATCATTCCGCGTCCAGCACCGCACCTCGAGCTCCTCGCGCGCGGCCGGCGCGAATCCCCGCGCGAACGCGCCGCTGTCATGCTTGGGTCCCATCGAGCGCAGGACGAACGTCCCCTCGCTGTCCACGCGCGCAACGACGTCGCC